>NZ_CP059997.1:147500-447500 GCF_018736145.1 Amycolatopsis sp. CA-230715 | reverse complement strand
CGACGAGGTCCGCTGAAGCTCGGCGAGCAGGTCGGTGAGCGCCGAACGGTCTTGCAGCGCGCGCAGGCCCGCGGTGTTCGGAGAGCTGACGTTCACCGCGAAGTAGTCCGCGTGCGGGTACAGCGCGCGCAGCGACGCCTGGTAGTCGCCGACGGCCTCCTCGAGCGAGGCCGCCTTGGACTTGCCGATGCTGACCCCGAGCGGCACCGGCGGTTTCCCTTGCGTGGCAAGGCGTTCCGCGAGCGCGTCGGCACCGGAGTTGTTGAACCCCATCCGATTGATCACGGCCTGGCTGTCGGGAAGGTGGTACAGGCGCGGTTTCGGATTCCCCGGCTGCGCCAACTTCGTCACCGTGCCGACTTCGACGAACCCGAACCCGAGCGCGGGCCACGCGGCGAGCGCGCGCCCGTCCTTGTCCATCCCCGCCGCCAGCCCCACCCGGTTGGGGAACCGCAACCCGAACACCGTGACCGGATCGTCCGTGCCGTAGTACCGCCGCAGCGCGGCCAGCGCGGGCGGCACGGTACCGAGCCTGCCGAGCACGCGAACGGTGCGCTCGTGCACCGTTTCCGGGTCGTTCTTGCCGAGCCGGTACAGGGCGGGGCGGACGATCTTCTCGAAGAGCACGGCCCCATGCTGCCCCACGCCCCGCCGCCCCGCGAGGCGGCCGTGCGCACCGGTGGCGCAGGTCGCACCGGTGCGTCAGGGCTGCCGCGCCCGCCATTCCCGGTCGAGGATCGCGAAAACCAGTTCGTCGACCCACTCGCCCTTGACGAATTCGTTCTCACGCAGACGCGCCTCCTCACGGAGGCCGAGCTTGCCGAGCACGGTCGCGGACGCGATGTTGCGCGCGTCACAGCGTCCGATGACGCGATGGAGACCGAGGCAGTCGAAACCGAGCCGGAGCAGTTCTCGCGCGGCCTCCGTCGCATACCCTCGGCCGTAGTGGTCCGGATGGAAGACGAACCCGATTTCCGCCCTGCGGTGCTCTTCGCTGAGCCACTCGAAGTACAGGTCGCCGATGACCTCGCCGGTCTCCGCGAGCACGACCGCGATCGCGAGCGCCTGACCCGGCTCGGTGATCGACGTGCCCGCGACGCGCTTCTCCAGCGCCTCCGCGCATTCCACGCGGTCGCGAGGCTCGAGGTAGAGGTACCGGGTGACGTCCTCGCGCGAGTGGATCGCGTGCAGGGCATCGAGATCGCCGTCGGCGAAGGGGCGCAGGACGAGCCGTTCGGTGCGCAGGGGTTCGTCGATCTTCAGCACGGGGGACCTTCCGCGAAAACCGGGATACATGAAGAGACCCCCGATGCTCTTCTCGAACGCCGTCAGTCGTTCGAGTTCCGAGCAGGACTGGGTCTCGGAAGCATCGGGGGTCCGGTGACTGCCTGGTATTCGTCAACAGGCTGACACGCGACACAGGAGACGAGCCGACAGGTGGTCGGAAGAAGTCCCTGCGGGAAAGTCCTACGCGTGGAGTCCGTTAACGGACAGCCACCTCACGAGTCCTGTAGTTCTTCAACTTTGGACCACCTCCCTTCTCGTGTACTGGCCACGCTAGGCGCGTACGCGGGAACCGGCAACCGATTTTGCCGATCACGCCCCGGAGGCCACAGCGACGGAATCGATCTCCGCGAGCAGCGCGTCGCGGCGGGAACCGGCCAGAAACGACGCGGTGATCGCGTTGCGGGCCAGCTGCGCGATTTCGCCGCGGGTGAGCCCGAGCGCTTCGGCGACGGCGACGTACTCGCCGTTGAGCGTGGCGTCGAACATCCCGGGATCGTCGGTGTTCAGTGTCACCGTGACGCCGTGGTCGAGCATGCGGCGCACGGGATGCGCTTCGATCGAGTCGACCTGGCGCGTGCACACGTTCGACGTCGGGCACACCTCGAGCGGGATCCGGTGCTCCGCAAGGTGTTCGAGCAGCCGCGGATCCGCCGCGGCACTGGTGCCGTGCCCGATCCGCTCCGCGCCGAGATCGTGCACCGCGGACCAGATCGTGGCCGGCCCGGTGGTCTCGCCCGCGTGCGGCACGCTGCGCAGGCCCGCTTCGCGCGCCGCGGTGAACATCGGGGTGAACAACGCCCGCCCGACACCGGTTTCCGGCCCGCCGAGGCCGAAGGAGACCAGCCCGTCCGGCCGTTCGCCGAGCGCGAACGCGAGCGTTTCCCGCCCCGCCTTGACGCCCTTCTCACCCGGGATGTCGAAGCACCACGCCAGGTCCACCCCGTGGTCCCGGGCGGCCGCCGCCCGCCCGGAGGCGAGGCCGTCGAGCAGGTCGTCGCCGGAAAGGCCGTCGAGGAGGTGGTTGTACGGCGTCACGGTGACTTCCGCGTACCGCACGTTCTGCGCGGCGAGGTCCCGCGCGAGCCCGGTGACCAGGGTGTGGACGTCGTTCCGGCCGGTGATCATCGACTGCACCGCCCAGTACACCCGGAGGAAGTGGTCGAAGTCGCGGAAGGTGTAGAACTCCGCCAACGCGGCCCGTTCGGTCGGCACCCCGGCCGAGGGGTGGCGGCGGGCCAGGTCGAGCACCGTGTCGACGGTGGCCGCGCCGAGCAGGTGGACGTGCAACTCGGCCTTGGGCAGGGACGCGACGAAATCGTGCAGGTTTTCAGGCACAGCAAGGCTCCCGGAGAATTTCGGGTGGATAAAGGGAAACGACGCGGAGACGCGGCGCTTCAGGGAGCCAGATCGCCCCGCTCGCGGTCCTGCCCGTACAGCGGGAGCTTGTACGCGGTCACGCCGCCATCGTAGCGGGAAAACCGGTGGATGTCCCTCATCCCGGGGAGGGGCCGCGCTGACAGCGGGGGCAGAACCAGGTCGGGCGCTGGTGCACGCCTTCGCCCTGCGACGCGACGCGCACCGGGCCGCCGCAGCGGAAACAGCCCTGCCTCGTGCGCTCGTAAACCCAGTGCCGCCGCCCTCGCGCCTGCTCACCGGTGGTGCTGCGGTCGAACCGCCACGCGTTGGCCGCCAAGAGCTTCCGTGCGAGCAGCACGGCGGCGCGAGCGTCCACATCGGACACCGGGCTCCACGGGGTGACACCGAGGGAAAAGGAGACCTCGACCTTGTACACGTTGCCGACGCCCGCCATCACCCGCTGGTCGAGGAGTGCCTCGCCCAGCTCGCGATCCGGTGCCGCGGCCAGCGCGGCGGCCGCGCGGTCCGTGTGCTCGTCCGTCCACTGTGGATCGAGGAGATCGGGGCCGAGGTGCCCGACGAGGCGCTGCTCCTGCGCGGTCGGCAGGATTTCCAGGTCGTGCACCCGGAACCCGACCGCCTGCGCCCCGTCGACACCGAGCACCACCCGTGCGTGGTGCGCGGGTTTGCGCCAGCGCCGCCCGCTCGGGTACACCTCCCACGCGCCGTCCATCTTCAGGTGGCTGTGCAGGCTCAGGTCGCCGGAGAAGCGGGTGAACAGGTGCTTGCCGACGGTGCCGACGCCGAGCACATCGTGCCCCGAAAGGTCCACTGTGGCCAGTGCGGGATGCCGGAAATCGCTCAGCAGCAGCGTTTTCCTCGCCAGTGCCTTGTCGAGTCGCTTCCCGGTGAGGAAGACCGTGTCGCCCTCGGGCATCGGCTCAGTCGCCGGGAACGGGGATGCGCTGGATGGGCCCGGTCGACTCGGCCGTGCTTTCCGGCTCGGCCTCGCCCTCCCCGTGCACGCGATGGCGGCCGGCCCGGTTGGACCGCAGGATCTTCGCCAGCACCATGTTGAACGTCAGCGCGATCTCCTGCGCCCCCGGCGACGCCCACTCGTGGATCGGGCTGCACGCGCCCTGCGCCTGCTGCACCGCGAGCCGGTCGGGGATCGCGGTCGGCATCACCAGGTGCCCGAACGACTCCCGCAGTTCGGCGATGCGGAACTGGTGCTCGTGCGAGCGCACCCGGAGCCGGTTCACCAGCACGCCGATCGCCTTGAGATCGGGGTTGTGCTCGGCCCGGATCCCTTCGATCGCCTCGAGCGCCCGCTCGGCGCCCGCGACGGCGTACATCGTCGGCTCGGTCACGAGGATCGCGCTGTCCGCGGCGACCAGCGCCGACCGCGTCAGCCTGCCCAGCGACGGCGGGCAGTCGAGCACCACGAGGTCGTACGGCGTGCCCCGTGTCGGCGCCCGGTACAGCTCGTCGAGCGCGCGCGAGAGGTTGTCGAGGCGGCGGCCCTGCGTGCCGGGGTCGTTCAGCTCCTCGAGCTCTTCCGAGCCCACGAGCACGTCGACGTCGTCACTCCACACACTGGGCGCGATCGCGCGCTGCAGAACGGCGCGGTGCGGGGTTTCGAGCACATCGGCGAGGGTGGACTCGGTGTAGGGCGGGTCGAGCGACGCGGTGGCGTTGCCCTGGGGGTCGAGATCGGCGACCAGGGTGCGGGTTCCCCTACGCAGCGCTGCCGAAGCGATACCGAGCGCGACCGTGGTTTTCCCGACGCCACCCTTGAGGCTGAGTACGGCGACCGTGTGCACTCGACACAGCCTACGGGCTGGACTTCGCGGTGTGGCCCAGCAAGGTGTCGAACGCCGCGGCGAGGTCCCGCGCGCCCGCCGAACGCAGCCGGTGGATCGGCGCGCACGCGCCCTGCGCCTGCTGCACCGCGACCCGATCCGGCAGCACCGGGTCCAGCACCAGGTCCCCGAACTCCGAGCGCAGCTCGCCGACGCGGAAGTCGTGCTCCTTCGACCGCGGCTTCACGCGGTTCACCACGACCCCGAGCGTGCGCAGCCGGTCGTTGTGCTCGGCCCGTTCCGCGGCCACCGCCTCCGCCGCGCGCTGCACCCCCGAGACGGCGAACAGCGCGGGCTCGGTGACCATCAGCGCGGCGTCCGCGGCCACCAGCGCCGAGCGGGTCAGCCTGCCCAGC
Organism: Amycolatopsis sp. CA-230715; assembly: GCF_018736145.1. Classification (GTDB taxonomy): domain Bacteria; phylum Actinomycetota; class Actinomycetes; order Mycobacteriales; family Pseudonocardiaceae; genus Amycolatopsis. The sequence goes on along the minus strand of NZ_CP059997.1, from coordinate 442,639 downwards.
GAAGGCGGGCAGTCCAGCAGGACCAGGCCGTAGGGCTCGTCACCGTGGTCGACGATCCGGTGCCGTTCGTGGAGGGCGTTCGCCAGCCTGCCGAGCCGCCGCGTCCCGGGATCGGGGTCGTTGAGCGACTCGGTCTCCTCCGCGCCCACCAGCACGTCGACGCCGTCGCCCCAGCCGCTCACCGTGATCGCCGCCGCGAGCACCGACCGGCGCGGCGAAGCCAGCACGTCGGCGAGGGTGGCCGTCGTCGGACCGGGATCGAGCGCGGCGGTCGCGTTGCACTGCGGGTCGAGATCGACCACGAGCGTGCGCACACCGCTCCGCGCGGCGGCGGAGGCGAGGCCGAGCACCACGCTCGTCTTGCCGACGCCGCCCTTGAGACTGAGCACCGCCACGGTAGACACGGGGGGAGCCTACGGTTGGAGGTGACGCCTCCGCTGCCTGAAGTGGCCACCACTACGCTGTGGTGTCATGCGAACGGACACCGCGGCAGCACGCGGATCGGCGGCCGTACGGCGGGTCCTCGAAGCCGAACTGGCGCGCGCCCGTGCGCGCGGCGTGAACGAGCCCCACGTCGTCGACGTCGGCGGCGGCAGCGGGGGATGGGCGGTGCCCTTCGCCTCCGGCGGCTGCCGCGTCACCGTGGTCGAACCGAACCCGAACGCGCTGGCCACGCTGCGCCGCAGGGCCGACGAGGTCGGCGTGGCCGAGCGCATCACGGTGGTCGCCGACGATTCCGACGCGCTCGGCAGGTCCGTGCCGGGCGGCTCGGCCGACCTGGTGCTCGCGCACGGGCTGCTCGAGGTCGTCGACGACCCGGCGGCGGTGATCGGCTCGCTCGCGGCCGTCGTCGCGGGCGGCGGCGCGGTCTCGGTGCTGGTCGCGAACCGGCACGCGGCGGTGCTGCACCGCGCGCTCGCGGGCCGCCTCGACGAGGCGAGGCGCCTGCTCACCGGCCCCGACGGCGTGCTCGACGAGGACGGCGACACCCTGCTGCGCCGCTTCGACACCGACGGACTCGTGGCGCTGCTCGCGGGAGCGGGGCTCGAAGTGGCGTCGCTGCAGGGCGACGGGGTCGTCGCCGACTCGGTCTCTGGCGACACGTGGAGCGCCGAACTCACCGATTTCGAAACCGCCGCGGCCACCGCCTCGCCGCTGCGCGACATCGCCGCGCGGCTGCACGCCGTCGCCCACCGGCCGGAGTAACCCGGAGTTGTCGGTGCGGCGGGCTACTGTCCGCACCTGATGGGAAGCAACGCCGGTCTGCCGGCCACACTCGCGCGCTACCGCGTCACCGGGCCCGGCACGGTCGACGACACGGGATGCGGGCTCCTGCACGTCGACATGGACGCCTTCTTCGCCGCCGTCGAGCTGCGCACCCGGCCCGAGCTGGTGCACCGGCCGGTCGTCGTCGCGGGCGCCGGGCCGCGCTCGGTCGTGCTGTCCGCGAACTACCCCGCCAGGGTGTACGGCGTCCGCTCGGCAATGCCGGTGGGCGCCGCGCGCAGGCTGTGCCCGCACGCCGTCTACCTCCCGCCGACACGCGGTCTCTACGGCGAGGTCTCCCGAGGGGTGATGGCGATCTTCCAGGAGCTGACCCCGCTCGTGGAGCCGCTGAGCCTGGACGAGGCCTTCCTGGACGTCAGCGGCGCGCTCCGGCGCCTCGGCACCACTCCGGCGGGTGTCGGCGCGATGATCAGGGCGCGGGTCGAGGCGGAGCACGGGATCAGCTGCTCGGTCGGCGCCGCCGGGGTGAAGTTCGTCGCGAAGCTCGCCTCCGGCATGGCGAAACCGGACGGCATGGTCGTGGTGCCGTCGGCGGAGACGGTCGCCTTCCTGCACCAGCTGCCCGTTTCGGCGCTGTGGGGCGTCGGGAAGCGCACCCAGGAGAACCTGCACCGCGTCGGCCTGGAGACGATCGCCGACGTCGCGAAGACGCCACTGGCGCGGTTGCGCTCGATGCTGGGCACCGCGCTGGGCGAGCACCTGCACGCGCTGGCGAACGGCCGCGACGAGCGCGGCGTGGTGCCCGAGACGCCGGACAAGTCGATCGGCGCCGAGCGCACCTTCGACGTCGACCGCACCGACCGCGAGCAGCTGGCGCGGGAGCTGCTCGATCTCTCCTTCCGCGTCGCCGAGACGCTGCGCGCCCGCGGCGTCCGGGGACGCACCGTGTCGATCAAGGTGCGCTTCGCCGACTTCCGGACCATCACCAGGGCGCGCACCTTGCCGTCCGTGACCGACGTCGCGCGTGATATTCACGCGACCGCCGTAGCGTTGTTCACCGAATCGACGGCGGGCGAACCCATCCGGCTGATCGGGGTCCGCGTTGAAGGTCTTTCGGGTACCGGCGAACCCGAACAGCTCAGCTTCGACGCGGTGGCCGCGAGTGCCCCACGCTGGCGCGAAGCCGAGATCGCGGCGGACGGGGTCAGCTCCCGGTTCGGGGCGGGCGCGATCCGCCCCGCCTCGCTACTGCGTCGTGACACAGAGTGATCCCAGACGCTGGGAACGGCCCTGGTGGCCGTCTTGGCGGCCTTCGCGGGCCTTCGGCGCGAATTCGATGGGTGCTTGATACGGGATCGGGTAGTCGTCCGCGCGCGGGACTCGTATCCTGGTAGCAGACGCCCCGATGACGGGGCTGTTGTTGGGTCCACGACGTTGCGCGGCCCGGCGCCCGCGACAGCTGTGCCGGAGGAGGAAAGATGCCACTCTCCGAGCATGAGCAGCGGCTGCTCGACCAGATCGAGCGCGAGCTCTATGCCGAGGACCCCAAGTTCGCATCCACGGTGCGAGGAAGCCGGCTGCGCCGGCCAGCACGCCGCCGCCGCATCCAGGGCATCGCCCTGTTCGTGGTCGGGGTCGCGCTGCTCGTGCTGGGCGTGATCCTGCCGTTCAGGGTCGCGGAGATCCCGCTCGTGAGCGTGCTCGGGTTCCTCGTCATGTTCTTCGGAGCCCTGCTTGCCCTCACCTCGCTACGGCAACCCGCCGAGGGCGAGGAAAAAGGGGGCGGCGGTTCGCCAGCCTCGGCCGGAGGCCGCGGCAAACAGGCGTCCCGTCGAAGCTCGTTCACGCAACGGATGGAAGAGCGCTTCCGCCAGCGCTTCGACGACCAGTAGCGCGTTTTCGAGTCCACTCACGCCGAAGGCCCCGGGCACAGCGCCCGGGGCCTTCGGCGTTTCCTGGTGTGTCCGCTCGCGATGCCCTGAAGGTGGCCATCACGGCGCTGAATGCCGTGATGGCCACCTTCAGGGACGGACGCAATGCCTCGGTTCGCCCGCGCGGGGGAGTCAGCGCCGGAAGCGGTTGAGCAAGGACTTCGGCAGCAGCCTGCCCTTCCACGAGACCGGGGCGTTGCGCCGCAGGCTCCGCCGGACGTCTTCGAACGCGGGCCCGAGCGTGGCGTCGGTCGTGTCCGTGCCGCTGTACCACCGCCGTTCCAGCACCCCGACGACGGCGCGCAGCCCGTCACGGCCATCGCCGTCGAGATGGTGCTCGGTGGCGAGCTTCTGCGCCGCCGTCCTCGCCGTTTCGCTCGGCGGGATCGGCGTGCCGCGGTCCGCGCATTCGTCGAGCAGCTCGTGCCACGCCGCGTCGGCGGCGCCGGGCGAGTGCGCCGCGATCGCGTGCAGACGCCGCCGTCGTCCGATCTCGCGGAGCGCGGCGGGCGTACCCGCCACCACGAGTACGACGATCAGCACGATCGCGAGCCAGCCGGAAAGCAGCCACGCGGCGAAGCCGATCGCGGCGAGCCACAGCACACCCGCGGCGAACGGGAGCCATGCCGTGACGCCGTCGCTGGGCGAGCCGCGCGCGGACGTGGCGGAGAACTCCGTGCCGTCGGTCCCGCCCGAGCCCGTGCCCCGTCTGCCGCGCCTGGCGAATGCGATCGCGGCCGCGGTGACCGCGATCGCGCACACCAGCGCGACCAGCCCCGCGATGCCGACCCAGCCGGGCTCGTCGTCCCGCTGCCCGGCCTGGCCCTGGTTGCCGGGGTCGGCCGTCGGCGGCGCGGGGACACCGGTCGGCGCCTGCCGCGACGACGGGTTGCTCGGCTGGCCAGCGCCGGAGGAGGCGCTGGGCCCGGTGGGCGAGTTGTCCGGGCGCAGGTACGACGGGATGACGCCGCGGCCGTCGGACAGCGGCGTCGGGTCGAAGCTGACCCAGCCGCGGTCGCCGAAGTACACCTCGACCCACGCGTGCGCGTCCTGCGAGGTGATCGTCCGGTGGTCGCCGTTGGGCACCCCGGTGGTGAACCCGATCGCCACGCGCGAGGGGATCTTGAGCACCCGCAGCATCACGCCCATGGCCGAGGCGAACTGTTCGCAGAACCCGCGCTTTCCCTTCAGCAGGAAGTCCGTCAGTGCGTCCGCGTCGGCGGCGGGCGCGGTCTGCGTGTCGTAGGTGAAGCCGTTCTGGGCGGTGAAGTACCGCCAGATCGCCGACGCCTTGTCGAAGTTGTTCGACTCGTGCGCGGTGATCTGCTGGGTCAGCTGGACCACGCGCGGGTCCACCGGGTCGATCCTGGTGTAGATCGGCGCGACCGCGTCCGGCTTGACGTCGGCGACGCGCAGGTCGTCCTTCGACGGCTCGGCGAGCGAGGCGACTTCGGTGTAGGGGGCGACCGCCTGGCGCTTCGTGGTGAACACCGCGCCGCTGCCCTGGTCGTAGTACCAGTTCGGGGCGACCCCGGTCAGCCGCCGCGGCGCGCCGTAGACGGGCATCCAGACATCGGTCCAGTTGACCGGCTCGATCTGGATCTCCCGCGACCGGCTGGTGCCGTCGTCGCCGGGGGCAGCGGGCAGCGGGAGGTTCGCGGGCACCCCGGCGGGCATGGTGCCGGGCAGGCCCCAGCCCTTGTTCGGCTGGTAGGTGTCGAGCGTGAACGCGCGCAGCAGCCGCTTGTCGTCTCCGAGCCCGCGCACGCGGAACAGTTCGACGTTGCTGCCCTGGTCGAGCATGCCGCGCAGGCTGGTGAACGGGTTGACGCCGAGGCCGCCGACACCGCCGGCGAGCCCGCCGCGCCCGGCGCCGGGCAGCCTGCTGACCGTGCCGACCGCGGTCACCACGGTCCCGGCCACCAGGCCGAGCACGACCGCGATCGCGACCACCGCGACCGGGGTGGACGCCGATTCGGGAGAGGTGCCGGTGCCCGGCGCGTCGCGGGTCCGCCAGCGCCGGTGCCGGTGGTTGCCGTCCACCGCGAGCAGCGCGGCGAACGCGGCCGCGCCGAGCAGGAACGTCCACCACGGCAGCATGCTGTCGGAAAGCGCGGCGGGCACGGCGTAGACGCACAGGAGCACCAGCCCGGTGGCCGCGGGCGCGGCGGCGGCCACCGCGAGGGTGTCCACGAGGATCGCGACCAGCCCGATCGCGATGGTGACCAGGCACAGGATCGGCGGGCTCGCCTCCACCGGCGGGAGCCCGGTGCGGATCTGCTCGAACGCCCGCGTCAGCACATCGCTGAGCTGGGAGAACGCCGCCGGGCCCGGAAAGATCGCGGCGATCCCGCGGTCGGTGAACACCCCGATGACCATGAAGGTCAGCACGGCGATCTGGGCGAGGCCCACCACCGGGGTCGGGGTGCGGATCGAGCGGAGCGCGAGCCCGGTGCAGCCGATCAGGATGACCGCGACGATCACGTACCCGAGCCAGGCCGCGCCGGCGACCACCCCGGTCAGCGAGGTCGCCGCGCACACCGTGGCGAGCCCCGCCGCGGCGGGGGCGAGCACCGAACCGCGCCACAGCGAAAGCCGGGGAGCCGGTGGCGGTGTGGGCGTGTGCTGTTGCGTGGGGCGGGGCGCGGTGGCCGTCACGGCGCGCCGCCGATCAGCGTGCCCTGCCCGGTCGTGGTGCGGCAGAGTTCGCCCCACGCCTGCGGCATCGGCGTCGACGGGCCCGCCACCACGACCCCCCAGCCCGCGGCGCGCAGCAGCGCGGCGGACTCGTCGGTCGCCGCGGCCCGGTGGTCGGGCGCGCTGACCCCGCCGGACCACGCCGGGGTGTCGAGCATGACGGCCAGGCTGCGGATCCCGCGCGGGCGGAACCGGGTGAGCTCGTCGACGGCCTCGTTGCTCACCGTGCCGAGGATGGCGATCAGTTCCTGCCCTCCCGCCGGGTCCTGCCCGGCCGTGACATCGCGCTGGTGGGCGGGCTGCAGCGCGGCCAGCGCGTCGAGCACGATGTTGTCGTAGTGCTCGCCGCCTTCACCGGGGGCGTCGGCGAGCGGTTTGCCGTGTTCGGACACCAGGCGGACCCGGTGCCCGGCGCGGCGCAGGTGCACGCACACGCTGGCGGCGAAGGACACCGCCCATTCCAGGCTCGAGGTGGGGCCCGCGCCGTGGTGCGCGGTGGCGCGGTGGTCGAGCAGGACCGTCGTGCCGCCGCGCCACGGGCGCTCTTCGACGCGCACCATGATCTCGTCGCGCCGCGCGGTCGACCGCCAGTGCACCTTGCGCAGGTCGTCGCCCTGGCGGTACTGGCGGACGATGACGTCGGCGTCGCCCTGCCCGGCGTGCAGGCGGATGCTGCCGTCGTCGCCGGCGCCGATGCCCGCCCCGGTCGGCAGGCCCCACAGGCCGACGACCCTCGGCGTCACGATCAGCCGGGAGTGCCCGATGAGCTCGCGCTCGAACTCGCACAGCCCGAACGGGTCGGTGATGGTCGCGCGCAGCGGGCCGATCTGGTGGATACCGCGCAGCACCGGCTGCACCGGGTAGCGCAGGCCCACCGCGCGGTTGTGCGGGAGCCGCTCGACGACGAACCGCGGCCGCGACCCGAGCGCGTACGGCACGCCGTCCTCGAGGAGCACCTCACCCGCGGGAAGCGTGCCGGTGCGCCACAGGTCGAGCTCGACCTCGCCGGGCGTGCCGACCGGGACCCGGTCGGGCAGCATCTTGCGCGCCGCCGCGATCCGGACCCGCGAAGCCGCGATGAACAGGGCCACCAGCAGCGGCAGCGCGATCACGAACACCGCGACCCGCAACAGGTCGCGTTCGTTCAGCACGACCGCGCAGACCGCCGCGGCCACTCCCGCGGCGAGGAGGCAGCGGCCTCGGGTGGTGAGGCCGGACAGCGAGCGCAGCATCGGCGGTTACCGGCGGCCCTGCCCGTTTGCCTGCGCGCCCTGGGGCACCGGGACGCGGTGCAGCACGGCGCGCACCACGTCGGTGGCCGAGCGGCGGGCCGCGTGCGCCTCGGTGGTGAGCACCAGCCGGTGCGCGAGCACCGGTACCGCCACCGCGTGCAGGTCGTCCGGCACCACGAACTCGCGACCGGACAGCGCGGCCTGCGCGCGGGCGGAGCGCACGAGCTGCAGCGTGGCGCGCGGGGACGCGCCGAGCCGCAGTTCCGGCACGCCGCGCGTCGCGCCGACCAGGTCGACGGCGTACTTGCGGATCTCCGGCGCCATGTGGATGCCGCGCACCGCGAGGATCAGGCGGTGCACCGTGTCCGCGTCGGACACCGGCTGCAGGTCGTCGAGCGGGTTGTGCCCGGCGTGCTCGTCGACCATGGCCACCTCGGCCTGCGGGTCCGGGTAGCCGATCGAGACGCGCGCGGTGAACCGGTCGCGCTGCGCCTCCGGGAGCGCGTAGGTGCCCTCCATCTCGATCGGGTTCTGGGTGGCGATCACCATGAACGGCTCGTCGAGGTGGTAGGTGTTCGTGTCGACCGTGACCTGGTGCTCTTCCATGCACTCGAGCAGCGCGGACTGGGTCTTCGGCGACGCGCGGTTGATCTCGTCGCCCACCACGATGTTCGCGAACACCGGGCCGGGCCGGAACTCGAACGACCCGGTCTGCCGGTTGTAGATGGACACGCCGGTGACGTCGCTCGGGAGCATGTCGGGGGTGAACTGGATGCGGCTCACCGTGCAGTCGATCGACCTGGCGAGCGCCTTCGCCAGCGAGGTCTTCCCGACCCCGGGGACGTCCTCGACCAGCAGGTGCCCCTCGGCGAGCAGCGTCACCAGCGCGGTGCGCACCACCTCGGGCTTGCCGACCAGCACGCGTTCCACGTTCGCGGCGATTCTGCGGGCGGTGTCGTGCAGCTCTTCGAGGCTCGCCGAGTGACCGTGCGCGCCGTGTTCTGCGACGGGCGAGCCGGACTGGTGGTACGGCGCCTGCCCGGTCGCCTGCTCGCCGGTGTGGTCGCCGGCCGTAGCAGACTGTGTTCTGGACGTCACTCGCCCTCCTGGTACCGGAGCATGTTCTCGATGGTCATGGTGTTCGGCTGGGTCTTCGCCGCCGCTCGCGCGGCTCTCAGCCTGACACGAAGTGTGTCAAACTCGGGCGAACTAGGTGAGTCAACCCCGGTAACGACGTCATCGTTCCGTTCGGGTTCCAGCCGGTGACGGGTCCTTCCGCGAGGTGGGGGACGCGACGTATGCTCCGGTCCGGAACGGTTCGGTTACGGAGAGGTGCGACGCGGCGATGACCGACGGTGGCACGGGCCTGAAGCTGGGGAAGGCCGACGCGCGTGCCTTCGCCGTCGCGCCCGATCTCGCGAGGACCGCCTATCAGCAGCTGAGCGATCTCCAGGACGTGGTGGGCGAAATGGTCCGCTACGCCAGCGCGCTGGGCAGGGCGGTGCCGCTCGGCGGCGGGTACGCGAAGGAGATCGGCGAGTTCATGGCCCGCTACGGCGTCGGCGGCGCCGGTTCGGCGGTGGAGTCGCTGACCGCGTTCGGCCGCGAGCTCGAACGGCTGAAGCGGAACGTCGACAAGGCGCTGACCCGCTACCAGGACGCGGACGACGCCGCGAAGGACGGCGTCGACTGCATCGGTGGCTGAGCGCATGCGGATTCCCGTGCATCTCGCGCGAGCCTCGATCGCACTCGCCACGCTGGCGCTGCTCGCCGGGTGCGGGCAGGCAAGGACCGCGGAACCGGTGCCGCCCGCCGCGCCGGTCAAGACCACCGCGCCGCCTTCTTCTTCCGACGCGCCCGCCGGTCTCGGGTCGCTCGATCCGTGCGGCCTGCTGTCCTCGGCGGACCGGTCGTCCGCGGGGCTGTCCGTGCTCGGCAAGCCGAAGGCGATCGGGCAGGCGAAGGGCTGCGACTGGACCGAGCCCGGCACGTTCGGCGTGACCATCACGGTGGACGCGGAGCACGCGCCCACCGAGTTGGCTGCCAACGGCACGGAGAAGGGCACCCGCCGCAAGACCAAGGCGGGGGACCGGACCGCCTACGAGGTCGCCGACCGCGGCGCCGCGAACGGCGTCTGCGCGGTGCTGGTGACCGCGGGCAAGGGCGGCAGCGCCTCCGTCGACGTCAGCAACGCCACCTTCCGCGACACCGACCTGGCCTGCGAGCGCGCGAAGACGGTCGCCGGTCTCATCGCCCCGAAACTGCCGTGACCGGACAGGAGCCAGCCATGGATTTCGAGCCGTCGAACCCGGCCATGCCCGCCTCGAACCGGCGTTATGACGCCTACTCCCACGAAGCGCTCGTCGCGGAAGTGGCCGAGGGCAACGATCCCGAGGCCGCGGGCGGGCTGGCGGGGCAGTGGGCCGGGCTCGGCGACCGGCTCCGCGACGCGCGCGATCAGCTGACCGCGATCGCGAACGCCAGCGACGAGCACTGGCACGGCACGGCGGGCGAGGCGTTGCGCGCGAGCCTGCGGTCCGCGGCGGCGTGGTCCGACGAGGCGAGCGGCGTGACGGCGGAGGTGGCGGGGTCGGTCGGGCGGCAGGCAGAGGTCGCCGCCCGCGCCAGGGCGGACATGCCCGATCCCGTCGGCTACGACCCGGCGTCGATGATCTCCGGCGCGATGCGCAGCGGGGACCTGCTCGCGATCGCCGGGCTGTCCGACGCGCTGGAGGAGCGCAGAGCCGCGGCGGCGGCCGCGAAGGCGAAGGCGGTCGACGTCGTCACGACGCGGGACACCGGGCTGTACGCGGCGGTGCCCGGCGCGGCCTTCACCCCGCCGTCGGGGCCGAGCGCCGGATGATCAGGGTGTCGGCTTCGGCCTTCGACATCCTGTGGCACGACCTCGGGCTCGGCGCGGTACCCGAGCCGCTCGACGTGCACAGCGTCGGGTACACCGGCGACGAGCGGGCCGAGATCCGGCGGGAGGTGTACGGCAACCTCGCCGAACGCGGGCTGTACGACGGGCGCGATCTCGACCGCGGGGTCGTGGAACGGCTGGAGGTGCTGGCCCGCGGGACCGTGTCCGTCGAATGCGAAGCGCTCTTCGACGCCGAGGACGAGGTCCCGTTCCGCGCGGTCGCGTCCGGTGACGGCAGGCGCGCGACACTGGCGGCGCAGCCGAGCCGGACGATCGGGCTGTCCGAGATCAGGCCGACCGAGCTGGCCACCGCGATCGTGGAGCTCCTCCCCGGGTTCGAGCCGGGTCCCGGCTTCGGGGTCAGCCTGCCCGCCTCGGTGCTCGAAGGCCGGGTCGCCGACCCGGTGTTCGCCGGGGGTGGCGGCCGGTCCGAGGCGCGGGACCGGCAGCTCAGCGAGGTGCTCGCGATCCAGGCGCGCCCGGTGCTCGGCGCGGGCCAGTTCTCGGTGCGCGTGCGGACCGGCCGTGACGCGGCGAAGCGTGTCGGCGGTGTCAGCTGGTTCGTCACGGACGTCGGCGCGTACCTCGGCTCGGTGGAGGAACGGCGCGGCGGCCAGGCGTGGATGAGCGTGGTGCCCGCCGACGGCGCGCGGGTCGCGGGCAAGATCGCGGACCTCCTCGACGAGGCCTGACCACCCTCCCCACCGCGCCCCACCTCGGTTCCCCACCGTTCCCCACCCGAGTCCCCACTTTCCTCCCCGCACCGTCCGAAAAGGCCTTTCCCGCTGGTGGAACGGGCGTTTTCGGGCGTTCGCGACCCGTTCGAGGCCCCCGTGTCGGGGGATCTTGGTCGCCGCCCCCCACCCTGCCCCCACCTCGCCTCACGTCGCTCACCTGCAAAAACGCTGTGAAGTGCGGCGCATCGCGGCGTGCTTCCGCGTTGACTGTGGTGAAAAGTGGGGTACGGTGGTGCTCAGTGGGGCGGAAGGGAGCCCCGTGGCCGGTTCCGGCGGGAAACCACCGGCTCCGGTAGGGAGGTGGCGGCCGATGTTCCTCGGCACCCACACCCCGAAGCTGGACGACAAAGGGCGGTTGACGCTGCCCGCGAAGTTCCGCGACGCGCTGGCAGGTGGACTCATGGTCACCAAGGGGCAGGACCACTGCCTCTACGTCTTCCCGCGCGCCGAGTTCGAGCAGATGGCACGCAAGGTCGCCGAAGCCCCGTTCACCAACGAGGCGGTGCGCGCCTACCAGCGCTACCTGTTCGCCGGGACCGACGAGCAGCGTCCGGACGGCCAGGGGCGCGTGGCCATCGCGTCCGAGCTCCGGCGCTACGCCGGGCTCAACAAGGACTGCGTGGTGATCGGCGCGATCACCAGGCTGGAGATCTGGGACGCCCAGGCGTGGCAGGGCTACCTGGACGAGCACGAAGACAGTTACGCGAAGGCTCAGGAAGAGGTGCTGCCGGGCGTGTTCTAGGCGCGCGGTGGGTGTGTACCCACGCCGTCGGGGGGCGGGGGTCCCATCCGGCGACGCGGTACGCGGGAGACGTCCGAGTGCGGATGTCGTGAGGCCTCTGTCCGCTCAAAGGCCCTGGTGCACCTTCCCCGGCACCAGGTTCTCAGCGGGCGGGCGGGGACCTGACGGCATCCGCTCTGTCCATTCAGGACATTCAGTGGCGGGGAGTCCATTTCGGAGCGGAGAGGGGGCGGAGGGGTGACCGACGACGCGACGCACGTGCCGGTCCTGCTCGACCGCATCCTCGCGCTCTTCGAACCGGCGCTGGCCGGGAAATCCGCGGTGCTCGTCGACGCGACCGTCGGGCTCGGCGGGCACGCGGACGCCTTGCTGAGCGCGCATCCGGACCTCCGGCTCATCGCGCTCGACCGCGACCCTAACGCGCTGGAGCGCTCGGCGCGGCGGCTCGCGCGTCACGGCGACCGCGTCGACTTCGTGCACGCCGTCTACGACGAGCTGCCCGGGGTGCTCGACCGGTTTGGACTGTCGCATGTGGACGGAGTGCTGTTCGACCTCGGGGTGTCCTCGATGCAGCTCGACCTCGCCGAGCGCGGGTTCGCCTACGCGAAGGACGCGCCGCTGGACATGCGGATGGACCCGACCACCGGGCAGACCGCGGCCGACGTGCTGAACACCTACCCGGTCGGCGACCTGGCCAGGATCCTGCGCGACTACGGCGAGGAGAAGTTCGCCTTCAAGATCGCGAAGGCCGTGGTGGCCGACCGCGGCGACGAACCGTTCGACCGCAGCGCACGGCTCGTCGAACTGCTCTACCGCGTGGTGCCCGCCGCGAGCAGGCGCACCGGGGGCCACCCGGCGAAGCGCACGTTCCAGGCGCTGCGCATCGAGGTCAACGGCGAGCTGGACGTGCTGCGGCGGGCGATCCCGGCCGCGCTCGGCGCGCTGGCCGTCGGCGGCCGCATCGTCGTGGAGTCCTACCAGTCGCTGGAAGACCGCGTGGTGAAGCAGGCCATCGCGGAGCTGGCGAAATCCCGTACCCCGCCGGGGCTTCCGGTGGAACTGCCCGGCCACGGGCCCCAGGTGAAGCTGCTGACCCGCGGCGCGGAGAAGGCGGCACCGGAAGAAGTCGAGCACAATCCCCGCGCGGCGTCGGTGCGCCTGCGCGGGGCGGAGCGGATCGGAGTGGCGCCATGACAGCCCCCACGCGACCTCGCAGGCGTTCGGCGCAGTCCGCGCGTTCTTCAGCGGCCGCCACCCGCGGGCGCGCGGAGCGGGAGGCGCCCGAAGCCACGGTGGCGCCGGAGGTCGAGCGGCCGCGCCGCCGCCAGAAGGACGGCGAGCGCGGCAGCGGCCAGCGCGGCCGGACCTCCGCGGCGGAGCGGGCCTATGCCCGGCGCGCGCAGCGGGCGGATCTGCTGCGGCAGCGCGCGGCGCACCCCAAGGCGCAGGAGCAGCGCGCCACCACGGGCACCCGGCTCAAGCTTCGGTGGCCGCGGTCGCGCGCGTCGTTCGTGGTGCTGATGATGTGCCTGCTGGCCGCGGGCGTCGCGACCACGCTGTGGCTGTCCACGCAGGCGATCGCGGACTCCTACCGGCTCGAGCAGGTGCGCAAGGACACCGCGGCCCTCACCGAACGACAGCAGCAGCTGCAGCGCGCGGTCGCGCAGGACGAGTCGGCGTCGGTGCTCTCGCAGCACGCCCGCGATCTGGGCATGGTGCCCGGCGGCGACCCGGCGCGCATCGTCGTCAACCCCGACGGCTCCACGCGCGTCGTTGGCGAGCCGAAGAAGGCGAACGGCGCGGCGGCGACGACTTCCGCGCCGCCGACCCCGGCCGCGGCGGCGCCGGGCAGCCAGCGCGGCGCCGTGCCGCACGAAGGCGACCAGCCCGCGGTGCCGCAGGACGACGCGCCAGCACCCCAGCAGCAACAACAACCGCAGCAACCGCAGCCGCAGCAGGGCCAGCCCGCGAACGGAGGACAGTGATGCCGGGCGCACCGACGCCACGCGGCGGGGGCCGCACGATGCGGCCGCGGCCCGCCGCCGGGTACCAGCGCACCGGACAGCCGACGCGCATGCGGCGGGTGGCCGGCCGCCCGAAGGCGGGCGGGGGCGGCGCGAGCCGGTTCACCGCGGTCAAGGTCATCCTGATCGCGGTGCTCACCGTCGCGGGCCTGCAACTGGTGCGGGTGCAGGGGTTCGAGGCGTCCGCGCTGTCGGAGAAGGCGGAGCGGCAGCGGACCGAGACGATCGACATCCCGGCCAAGCGCGGGTCCATTGTGGACCGCAACGGCGCGCAGCTCGCGTTCAGCGTGGAAACCAGGATGCTGACGGTCAACCTGCGCCTGATGCGCAAGCAGTGGGGCGAGTACGCGCAGCAGCATCCCGCGGAGGGCAAGAACTTCGACACACGGGCGGCCGAAGCGGCGAAGTACATCGCGAACGCGGTGCCGGGCAAGGTCACCGAGCAGAAGCTGCTCGAACTGCTCCACAAGAACGCCGATTTCACCTACCTCGTCGACGGTGTCGAGCCGTCGATCGCCGACGACATCACGAGCCCGAAGCACTTCCCGGAAATCGCCGAGGAAAAGCGCGCGGCCCGCGAGTACCCGGGGAGCACGCTCGCGTCGAACCTGATCGGCTACGCGAACTGGCGCACCGACGACCAGGACATCTCCAAGCACAACCTGCACGGGCTGACCGGGCTGGAGAACTCGCGCGACAACGACCTCGCCGGCACCCCGGGGCGCCGCATGGTGGACACCGCCAACGGCGACAACAAGGTCATCATCCCCGGCACCGAACGGGATCTGCAGCCCGCGGTGGCCGGTTCGGACCTGCGGTTGACGATCGATTCGGACGTCCAGTACGACCTGCAGCAGCGGCTGTCGGACTACGTGGCCAAGACGCGCGCCAAGGGCGGCAGCGCGGTCATCATGGACTCGAAGACCGGCCAGGTCTACGCGCTGGCGAACGACAAGACGTTCAACCCCAACGATCCGGCGACCCGCAAGCCCGAGCTGATGGGCAACCCGGCCGTGTCGAACTCCTACGAGCCGGGTTCGGTGAACAAGGTCGTCACGGCCACCGCGGCCATCGACTCCGGGGCCGCGACGCCGGAGTCGACCGTCGAGGTACCGGGGTCGCTGCAGGTCGCCGACCACGTCGTGCACGACGCGTGGAACCACGGCACCCAGACGTTCACCACGACCGGCATCTTCGCGAAGTCGTCGAACGTCGGCACGCTGCTGCTCGCGCAGAAGGTCGGCCCCGACCGGTTCTCCGAGCTGCTCAAGCAGTTCGGCATCGGCCAGCGCACCGGGATCGGCCTGCCCGGCGAGAGTCCGGGCTCGGTGCCCGCGCGCAGCCAGTGGTACGGCACCACGTTCGGGAACCTGCCGATCGGGCAGGGCCTTTCGATGACCGTGGTGCAGATGGCCGGGATGTACCAGGCGATCGCGAACAACGGCCTGCGCGTGCAGCCGAGGATCGTGGACTCGAAGATCGCCCCGGACGGCACGCGGATCCCCGAGCCGGCCCCGAAGAGCGTCCAGGTGGTCAGCCCGCAGGTCGCGAACACGGTCAAGGACATGATGCGCGCGGTGGCGCAGAAGGGTAAGGGCCAGAACAGCGGCACCGCGCCCACCGCGGCGCTGGAGGGGTACCAGATCTCCGGCAAGACCGGGACCGGCCAGCAGATCGACCCGAAGACCAACGCCTACAGCGACCACCTGGAGAACATCACGTTCGCCGGGATCCTGCCCGCGGACAACCCCCGGTTCGTGGTCGGCATCCGCCTCGACGCGCCGGACACCACGCTGCCGCTCGGGCATTCCGCCGGCCCGCTGTTCCACGACATCGCTTCGTACCTCGCGCAGCGGTACAACATCCCGCTGTCCGACGCCCCGTCCCCGGTGGTCCCACTCGTGGTGAACCAATGAGTGTCGATAGCCCGCTCAAGCGGCTTCGCCGCTTGTGAACCAAGAGCTTTTCTCCCGAAGGCCCCGCGTGCGAACACGTTCCGCGCGGGGCCTTCAGCCGTCTTCTCCCGGCCGGAAAACGCGTGAGTCCACACGCAACCGGGGCCCGGAAATCCCCGCTGCGGGGGAGAAACACGCGCTAGGCCTACCGCGTGCGCTCGCGCGGACACGCCGCCGGTAACCTTCCGGCCGTGTCTGTCAACAACGATGGGCCTCGGGCCGGGACCGGCCAGGTCCCGGACAGCCCGGTGAAGGTGACCGCCGCGCCCCCACGCCCCGCCCGGATCGAACCGGTTCCGCTGACGACCCTGGTCGCCCGCGCGGACGCCAGGCTCATCGCCGACGATCACGGCGCCGCCGCGGACGTCGCGGTGACCGGTGCGACGCTGCGCGCGCAGCAGGTGCTGCCCGGCGACCTCTTCGCCGCGCTGCCGGGAGCCAGGGCGCACGGCGCCGACTTCGCGGCCGGTGCGATCGCTTCCGGCGCCGCGGCCGTGCTCACCGACGAAGCGGGCGCGCACCGGCCAGCGCTGGCCGACGCGGGCATCCCGGTGCTCGTCCACCCGGACCCGCGCGGCGTGCTGGGCGCGGTCGCCGCCTGGATCTACGGCGAGCCGTCGCTGGAGCTGTCCGTGCTGGGCGTCACCGGTACCTCGGGCAAGACCACGACCGCGTACCTGATCGAGTCGGGCCTGCGCGCGGCGGGACGCACGACCGGGCTCATCGGCACGGTCGAGACCCGCATCGCGGGGGAGCGGCTGGCGAGCGCGTTCACCACCCCCGAGGCGCCCGATCTGCAGGCGCTGCTCGCGGTGATGGTGGAACAGGGCGTCACGCACGTGCCGATGGAGGTGTCGAGCCACGCGCTGGCGCTGGGGCGGGCGAACGGCACCCGGTTCGCCGTCGGCTCCTTCACCAACCTCTCCCAGGACCACCTCGACTTCCATCGCGACATGGAGGAGTACTTCGCGGCGAAGTCCCTGCTGTTCGACGGCCGGTCCACCACCGAGGTCGTGGTGATCGACGGCGCGTGGGGCCAGGCGCTGGTCACCGATCACACGGTGACGGTGTCCACCGAGCCCGGCACTTCCGCGACGTGGACGGCGAGCGATTTCGCGCGCACCGAGACCGGCGAGCAGACGTTCGTGCTGCACGGTCCCGGCGGGCTGGCGATCCCGGCGACGCTGCCGCTGCCGGGCGCGTTCAACATCGCCAACGCCACGCTGGCCGCCGCGATCCTCGACACCGTCGGCGTGAGCGGCCAGGAGATCGCCGACGGGCTCGCCTCGGTGGAGGTGCCCGGCCGGATGGAACGGGTCTACCTCGGCCAGCAGTTCACCGCGGTCGTCGACTACGCGCACAAGCCCGCGGCGGTCGCGCAGGCGCTCGACGCGCTGCGGGCCCGCGCCGACGGCAGGGTCATCACCGTGCTGGGCTGCGGCGGCGACCGCGACACCGGCAAGCGCCCGCTGATGGGGGAGGCCGCGGCCAAGCGCAGCGACTTCCTGATCGTCACCGACGACAACCCGCGCAGCGAGGACCCGGCCCAGATCAGGGCCGCGATGCTGGCCGGCGCGCGGTCGGCGGGCGGGCAGGCCGCCGAGATCGCCGAGATCGCCGACCGCAGGGAGGCCATCGCGCACGCGGTCGGCCTCGCCCTGCCCGGTGACGTGGTGCTGATCGCCGGGAAGGGGCACGAGACCGGCCAGGACTTCGCGGGCGTCGTGCACCCGTTCTCCGACCGGGACGAACTGGAAGCGGCCATCCGCCAGCGGCTGGGAGCAAACGCATGATCGAGCTGAGCCTCGCCGAGATCGCCGACATCGTCGGCGGCACCCTGCACGGCACCGACGGGTCGCCGAAGGTGACCGGCACCGTCGAATTCGACTCGCGCAAGCTGACCGAGGGCGGGTTGTTCCTCGCGCTGCCCGGCGAACGCGTCGACGGCCACGACTTCGCCGCGCGCGCCGTGGAAGCGGGCGCGGCGGGCGTGCTGGCCGCGCGCCCGGTCGACGCGCCCGCGGTCGTCGTGCCGCCGGTGACCGTCAGCGGGCCCTCGCGCGTCTACGCGCTCGCGGGTGACACCGACGGCAGCGGTGCCGCAGTGCTCGCCGCGCTGGCGAAGCTGGCCAGGGCGGTGACCGACCGGCTAGTCGCGGGCGGGCTGCTCGTGGTCGGCGTGACCGGGTCCGCTGGCAAGACCTCGACGAAGGACCTGATCGCCGCGCTGCTGTCCGGACGCGGGGACACCATCGCCCCGCCGGGGTCGTTCAACAACGAGGTCGGCCACCCGTGGACGGCGCTGCGGGCCGACGAGCGGACCAGCCACCTGGTGCTGGAGCTCTCCGCGCGCGGGGTCGGCCACGTGGCCGCGTTGTGCGAGGTCGCGCCGCCGAAGATCGGCGTGGTGCTCAACGTCGGCACCCAGCACATGTCGGAGTTCGGCTCGCAGGACACCATCGCGAAGGCGAAGGGCGAACTCGTCGAGGCGCTGCCGTCCGCGGAGGACGGCGGGGTCGCGGTGCTCAACGCCGACGACCACCGCGTCGCGGCCATGGCGGAGCGGACGAAGGCGCGCGTGCTCACCTTCGGCACCGGTGCGGCCGCCGACGTGCGGGCCACCGACATCGTGCTCGACGACCAGGCCCGGCCCGGGTTCCGGCTGGTCACCGAAGCGGGCGAAGCGCCGGTGCGGCTCGGGCTGCACGGCGCGCACCAGGTGTCGAACGCGCTCGCCGCGGCCGCGGTCGCGCTGGCGGCCGGTGCCACCGTCGAGGAGGCCGCCGCCGGGCTGACCCGCGCGAAACCGGTTTCGGGCAAGCGGATGGCGGTGACCACCCGCGCCGACGGCGTGACCGTCATCGACGACTCGTACAACGCGAGCCCCGAGGCGGTGCGCGAGGCGCTCAAATCGCTGATGACGATCAGCAGGTCGGCGGGCGCCCAGCGGCGCTCGTGGGCCGTGCTGGGCCCCATGGCGGAGCTCGGCGAGAACCACACCCGGGTACACGATGAAATCGGCCGCCTGGCCGTGCGCTTAGATGTCAACCGCTTGGTCGTGGTGGGTGAGGCGGCACGGCCGATGCACCAAGGCGCGAGCATGGAAGGTTCGTGGGGAGAGGAGTCGGTACTGGTGCCCGATGTGGACGCCGCGGTGGCGCTGCTGCGCGACGAGCTGCGCGGGGGTGACGTGGTGCTGGTGAAGGCCGCGAACTCGCAACGCCTGTGGCGGGTCGCCGACGCGCTGCTCGCCGAGGGTGGTGACGCGTGATCAACATCCTGATCGCGGCCTCCGTCGGGCTGCTGGTCTCGATCCTGCTGACGCCCTACCTGATCCGGGTGTTCTCGCGCCAGGGCTTCGGGCAGGAGATCCGCGAGGAGGGCCCGCAGGGGCACAAGTCCAAGCGCGGCACGCCGACCATGGGCGGGGTGGCGATCATCGTCGCGATGGTCGCGGGCTACTTCGTCGCGCACCTGATCACCTGGCTGACCGGGTCCGGGTCCGGCGCCCCGTCGGCATCGGGCCTGCTGGTGCTGTTCCTGTCGGTCGCGCTCGGCGTGGTCGGCTTCCTCGACGACTTCATCAAGATCCGCCGCCAGCGCAACCTCGGGCTGAACAAGACCGCGAAGACGGTCGGGCAGCTCGTGGTGGCCGTGGTCTTCGCGATACTGGTGCTGCAGTTCCCCGACGCCAACGGCCTCACCCCGGCGTCGCAGAGCCTGTCCTACGTCCGCGACATCGCGCTCATCACGCTGCCGGTGATCGTGTTCATCCCGTTCTGCTTCATCGTGATCTCCGGCTGGTCGAACGCGGTGAACTTCACCGACGGGCTCGACGGCCTCGCGGGCGGCGCGGCCGCGATGGTGCTCGCGACCTACGTGGTGATCTCGTTCTGGCAGGGCAGGGTCAGCTGCGCTGGCACCGTGCAGGCCGCCTGCTACCACGTGCGCGACCCGTTCGACCTCGCCGTGGTGGCCGCGGCCGCGGCGGGCGCCTGCGTCGGCTTCCTGTGGTGGAACGCCGCACCCGCGAAGATCTTCATGGGCGACACCGGTTCGCTCGCGCTCGGCGGGCTCGTCGCCGGGCTGTCCATGACCACTCGCACGGAACTGCTCGCGATCGTGATCGGCGGCCTGTTCATGGTCGAGATGATCTCGGTGGTGGCGCAGATCGCGGTGTTCAGGACCACCCGCAGACGGTTGTTCCGGATGGCCCCGTTCCACCACCACTTCGAACTGGCCGGGTGGGCGGAAACCACGGTGATCATCCGGTTCTGGCTGCTCTCGGCGATCTGCTGCATGTTCGGTCTCGGCCTGTTCTACAGCGAGCAGCTCGGCGCGGGCGGCTGAGCCGATGGAACTGGCCGGGAAACGGGTACTCGTCGCGGGCGCCGGGGTCACCGGGAAGTCGGTGGTCGCCGCACTGTCCACTCTGGACGCCCGGATCACGGTCACCGACGGCGACGCGGCCCGTCTGTCCGAATTGGACGGTCTGGGCGCGGAGCTGGCGCCGGGCCTGGCCGAGCCGCCCGACGGCACCGATCTGGTGGTGACCAGCCCCGGCTGGCGGCCGTCGGCGCCGCTGCTGGTGGCCGCGCGCGAAGCGGGTGTCGAGGTGATCGGCGACGTCGAACTCGCCTGGCGCGTCGGGCAGGGCCTGCCGGATCCGCCGAAGTGGCTCGCGGTCACCGGCACCAACGGCAAGACCACCACGGTCGGCATGCTCGAAGCGATCCTGCGCGCGGGCGGTGCCGACGCGGTTGCCTGCGGGAACGTCGGCTACGCGGTGCTCGACGCGGTGCGCGGCGGGCACCAGGTGCTCGCGGTCGAGCTGTCGAGCTTCCAGCTGCACTGGTCGAACACGCTCGCGCCGCACGCCTCGGTGGTGCTCAACCTGGCCGAGGACCACATCGACTGGCACGGCTCGCTCGCGGAATACGCCGCCGCGAAGGGCACGATCCACGCCCGCTCGGCCACCGTGGTCGCCAACGCCGACGACGAGATGAGCGTGCGGCTCGCGGCCGAACACGGTGCGCCGGAAGCGAACCGGGTCTCCTTCGGCCTGGGCATGCCCCGGGCAGGGGAACTGGGCCTGGTCGAGGATCTGCTGGTGGACCGGGCGTTCGTCGACGATCCGGCGCACGCCGCCGAAGAGCTGTGCGCGCTCGCCGACGTCCGCCCTCCCGGCCCGCACAACGTCGCGAACGCGCTCGCCGCCGCCGCGCTGGCCCGCGCCTACGGCGTGCCCGCCGACGCGGTCCGCAAGGGGCTGCACGACTTCACCCCCGGCGCGCACCGCGCGGTCGAGGTCGCCGAGATCGGCGGGGTCCGCTACGTCAACGATTCCAAGGCCACCAACCCGCACGCGGCCGCGGGTTCGCTGCTGGCGCACCCGGACGTGGTGTGGATCGCGGGCGGTCAGCTCAAGGGCGCATCGGTGGACGAACTCGTCGCGGCGGTCGGTGGCAGGCTGCGCGGAGTCGTGCTACTCGGTGTGGATTCGCCCGTGATCGGTGCCGCGGTTGCGCGACACGCGCCGGATGTCCCGGTCCGGCAGGTGTCTTCGGGTGACGATGAGGCCATGACTGCGGCGGTGAGTGCGGCCAGGGCCATGGCGCGCCCTGGTGACGTCGTGCTGCTCGCGCCCGCGGCCGCCTCGCTGGACATGTTCCGGAACTACGCGCATCGCGGTGACGCGTTCGCGCGGGCGGTCGACGCTCTGAAGGCGGAGACCCAGCATGACGGCGGTTGACGAAGGCAGGAAGACCGGCGAGAAGCGGGCACCGCGCCGCAAGCGGGAACGGCCGGAACGCGGCCTGGCGGCGGCGCGCACGGCGCTCACCGCGTGGCTGTCCCGCCCGCTCGCGTCGTTCCACCTGGTGCTGGCGATCTGCGGCCTGCTCACCGTGCTCGGCATCATCATGGTGCTGTCGGCGTCCTCGGTGTCCTCCTACGACCCGAAGACCGGCAGCGGCGTCTACGCCCAGTTCCAGAAGCACCTGATGTTCGTCGCGCTCGGCGCGGTCGTGTTCTGGCTCGGCCTGCGGGTTCCGCTGCGCAAGATCCGGCAGCTCTCGTCGACGGCGATGGTGGTCGGGCTCGGGCTGCTGATGCTCGTGCTGACCCCGCTCGGCGCCGAGCACTTCGGCTCCAAGGGCTGGTTCGATGTCGGCGGGTTCTCGCTGCAGCCGGTGGAACTGGCGAAGGTGGCGCTCGCGCTGTGGGGCGCGCACATCCTGGTCACCAAGTACGCGGTGCTGCACCAGTGGCGGCACCTGCTGGTGCCGGTGGTGCCCGCCGCGCTGCTCATGTTCGCGCTCGTGATGGCGCAGCCCGATCTCGGCGGCACGGTCACCCTCGGCATCGTGCTGGTGTCCCTGCTGTGGTTCGCGGGCGCCCCGAAGCGGCTGTTCGCGGTCATCTTCGGCGGCGGTCTCGCCGGCGTCGTGGTGCTGGCGCTGATCTCGCAGTACCGGCTCGACCGCGTGATGTCGTTCCTGAACCCCGAAAGCGACCCGACCGGCAAGGGCCTGCAGGCGAACCAGGCCAAGTACGCGCTCGCCGACGGCGGCCTGTTCGGCAAGGGGCTCGCGCAGGGCCAGTCCAACTGGGGATACCTGCCGAACGTGCAGCACGACTTCATCTTCGCGCTGATCGGCGAGGAACTCGGCTTCGTCGGCTGCGTCGGCGTGATGGGGCTGTTCGGCCTGCTCGCCGTCGTGGGGCTGCGGATCGCCGCGCGCAACCTCGACCCGTGGATCCGGATCGTGGCGGGCACGCTGACCGTGTGGCTCGTGCTGCAGGCGGCCATCAACATCGGCTACGTGGTGGGCGTCCTGCCCGTCACCGGCGTCACCCTGCCCCTGATCTCCTACGGCGGGACGTCGCTGGTGGTGACGATGCTGCTGTTCGGCATACTGGCGAACTGCGCTCGGCACGAGCCGGAGGCGGTGGCCGCACTGCGCACGCAGGGGCCGGGTAAGTTCGGTCGCCTGATGCGGCTCCCGGCACCGGAGCCGTACCGCCCGCCCGCGAAGAAGCGCGGCGGGGGCGGCGGCAGGCCAGGCTCGGCGAAAGGCAGGCCCACCGGACGCGGCGGCAGGCAGGCACAGCAGGCGGAACGCCGCAGGGCGCCCGCCCCGGCGCGCCGGACGGGGTCCAGGGTCGCGGCGCCACGCGGAAGTTCGACATGGAGAGGTCATCGGTGAGCGAGCCCGTCAAGGGATCCGAGAAGGCGGCGCGAGCGAGCGCCCCGACGATCGTGGTCGCGGGAGGGGGGACGGCGGGGCACATCGAGCCCGCGCTCGCGCTCGCGGACGCCGTCCTGCGGCTGCGGCCCGACGCGTCGGTCGTGGCGCTGGGCACCGAAAGGGGGCTCGAGACGAAGCTCGTCCCCGAGCGGGGTTACCCGCTGGAGCTGATCCCGCCGGTGCCGATGCCGCGCAAGCCGACCCCGGAGCTGCTGCGGCTGCCGATGAAGGTGCGCGACTCGGTCAAGCGCACCCGCGAGGTGCTCTCGAAGGTGCACGCGGACGTGGTCGTCGGCTTCGGCGGGTACGTCGCGCTGCCCGCCTACCTTGGCGCGCGCGGGCGGACGCCGATCGTCGTGCACGAGGCCAACAAGCAACCGGGGCTGGCGAACAAGGTCGGCGCGCGGTTCGCGAAGCGGGTCGCGGTGGCCGTGCCGGGCACCCCGCTGCCCGGTGCCGAGGTCGTCGGCATCCCGCTGCGGCGCTCGATCACCACGCTGGATCGCGCCGAACTGCGCGCGAAGGCGCGTGAGCACTTCGGCCTCGATCCCGACGCGCCGACGCTGCTGGTGTTCGGCGGCTCGCAGGGCGCGCGGACGATCAACACCGCGCTTTCCGCCTCCGCCAAGGAGTTCGCCGACGCGGGCGTCGGCGTCCTGCACGCGCACGGGCCGAAGAACACCCTCGCCGTGCAGGAGTTCCCCGGCAGGCCCGCCTACGTCCCGGTGCCCTACCTGGAGCGGATGGACCTCGCCTACGCCGCCGCGGACGTGGTGCTGTGCCGCTCGGGCGCGATGACCGCGGCCGAGGTGTCCGCGGTGGGGCTGCCCGCGGTGTTCGTGCCGCTGCCGATCGGCAACGGCGAGCAGGCCGTCAACGCGAAGCCCGCGGTCGACGCGGGCGCCGCGCTGCTGGTCGACGACGCGGACCTGACGCGGGCGAAGGTCGCCGAACTGGTGGTGCCGCTGGTGACCGACGCCGCGCGGGTGGCGAAGATGAGCGCGGCCGCGGTCGGGCTCGGCCACCGCGAGGCCGACGAGGTGCTCGCGAGGATCGTGCTGGAGGCGGCGGGGGCGAAGGTGACCGGCGATGACTGAGCTTCCGGAAGAGCTGCGGCGGGCGCACCTGATCGGGATCGGCGGCGCCGGGATGAGCGGCATCGCGCGGATCCTGCTCGCCAGGGGCGCGAAGGTGTCCGGTTCGGACGCGAAGGAGTCGCGTGCGTTCCTCACGCTGCGCGCCCAGGGCGCCGAGATCGCGATCGGCCAGCGCGCGGAGAACCTCGACGCCTTTCCCGAAGGCCCGTCGGCGGTCGTGGTGTCCACGGCGATCAAGGAGACCAACCCGGAACTGGCCGCGGCCCGTGACCGCGGTGTCACCGTGCTGCACCGCGCGCAGGCGCTCGCCGGGCTGATGGCGGGCCACCGGGTCGCCTGCATCGCCGGCACGCACGGCAAGACCTCGACCACGTCGATGCTCACGGTCGCGCTGCAGCACTGCCGCCTCGACCCGTCGTTCGCGATCGGCGGCGACCTCAACGAGTCCGGTGCGAACGCGCACCACGGCGAAGGCGGCCTGTTCGTCGCCGAGGCCGACGAGAGCGACGGGTCGTTCCTGACGTACTCGCCGTCGGTCGCCGTGGTCACCAACGTCGAACCGGACCACCTCGACCACCACGGCACCGCCGAGGCGTACGTGGCCGTGTTCACCGAGTTCGTGCGCCGCATCGAGCCGGGCGGCCTGCTCGTGGCGTGCGCCGACGACGGGCCCGCGGACGAACTGGCCGCGCGCGCCGAGGCCGAGGGCGTGCGCGTGCAGCGGTACGGGCACTCGGTGACCGGTCCCGACGACGCCAAGGTGCTCTCCTACACCCCGGCCCCGGACGGGGGAGTGGTCCGGATTTCCTTGCGGGGCACCGAAATCGACCTGCGCGTGGCGCTGCCCGGCGAGCACATGGCGCTCAACGCGGTGGCCGCGCTGCTGGCCGGGCTCGAACTCGGCGCGCCGCTGGACGGGCTCGTCGACGGGCTGGCCGCGTTCGGCGGTGTCCGCAGGCGCTTCGAGTTCAAGGGCCGCTCCGGGGACGTGCGCGTCTACGACGACTACGCGCACCACCCGACCGAGGTCGCGGCGCAGCTGCGCGCGGTGCGCCACGCCGCCGGGACGGGCCGCGTGGTCGTGCTGTTCCAGCCGCACCTGTACTCGCGGACCAAGACGTTCTCCGCCGAGTTCGCCGAGGCGCTCGGGCTCGCCGACGAGGTCGTCGTGCTCGACGTGTTCGGCGCGCGGGAGGAACCCGAACCGGGGGTGACCGGCGCGCTCATCGCCGATCAGGTCACCGGCGCGTCGGTGCGCTACGAGCCCGCGTTCGACCGCGCCGCGGTGCTGGCCGCGGACCTGGTGAAACCGGGCGACCTGGTGGTGACGATGGGCGCGGGCGACGTCACCCAGCTCGGGCCCGAGATCATCGCGGAACTGGACCGCAGGGGCGGGCACGGGTAGCCGCCGATGACCACGACCAAGGGCTCGACGAGGGCGGCGAAGCAGCGCGCGGACCGGCGGCGGGCGGCTCGCGCGCGCCAGGACCGCGAACCGCTGCAGCGTCGCGGCCGCCGTTCGTCGGTCGCGCGCCAGCGCACCGGCACCCGCCCATCGCGCCGCAAGGCGCTGCGGCGCCGGTGGGTGGCGCTGCTGACGGTGCTGGCCGCCGCCGGGATCGGCTACGTCGTGTTCTTCACCTCGCTGCTCGGCGTCAAATCGGTCGAGGTGTCCGGTGCGGGCGGCTCGGTCACCGCGGACGGCGTCCGCGCCGCGGCGGCGGTGCCCGATCGCGTCCCGCTGGTCCGGCTCGACACCGACGGCGTCCGCGAGCGCGTGCTCGCGATGCCGGGGGTGGCGACCGCGGACGTGTCGCGTTCGTGGCCGAACACCATCGAGATCGCGGTGACCGAGCGGACCCCGGTCGCCTACTTCAACAGCGGCGACGCGCTGCACCTCGTCGACGGCGGCGGGGTCGTGTTCAAGGTCGTGAAGGACAAACCCGCCGCGCTGCCCGAGATCAAGCTGCCGAAGGTCGGCCCCGAGGACCCGCTCACGCGCGCGGTGACCGGGGTGCTCGCCTCGCTGCCGCAGCAACTGCGCACCCAGGTCGTCGCCGTCGGCGCGGCGACGCCGGGCAGCGTGGAGCTGACGCTGGCCAGCGGCAAGACGGTGCGCTGGGGAGACGCCTCGCAGGGCGACCGCAAGGCGAAGGTGATCGCGGCGCTGCTCACCAGGGAAGGCAAGATCTACGACGTGTCGGCGCCGGAGCTGCCGACGGTTTCGTGAGCGACCCGCTCGCCGGTGCGCGCTGGCGGTCGGAAAGCGGTGCGCCGCGCCCGCGGCGCGCCGAGATCGCCGACGACCGGATGACCGCCGACGCAGCGTTCCGCCTGGCGTCGGCGGGTACGGCCTTGTTGTGGCACGGCGATTTCGTCAACGCGCGGCAACTGTTGAGCGCCATGGGCAGGCGCGTCGACCGGTCGCGCCGCCGCGTCCCGCTCGCGTCCACTGTGGACGAATTTCGCCGTCACCGGCAGGCGCGGTCGCGGCGGGCCCGCATCCTCGGCATGCTCCTGGTGCCGCTGGACGCCGAGTACGCGGTTCCGCTCCGGCGCGCCCCGGATGTCCGCGCCGCGTGCGAGGAGACCTACGGCGAGTCCGGCGGGCCCTCGGTGGTCGCGCTGACCGAGCTGCTCGGCGTGATCGGCGCGCACGAGTGGCGGCGCAAGGGCGTGGACGTGCCCGCGCTGGGCGCGAAGATCCATCCGCACTACGGCGTGTTCTCCCCGGTGCGGGGCGAGTACGTGGATTTGGTGGCCGACGCGCCCTTGCCGTCGGCCGAGCTGGCCTTCGACATCGGCACGGGCTCGGGGGTGCTCGCCGCGCTGCTCGCCCGGCGCGGGGTGGCGAAGGTGGTGGCCACCGACGCCGACGACAGGGCGCTGGCCTGCGCGCGCGACAACCTGGAACGGTTGGGGTGCGCGGAAACCGTCGACGTCGTGCGGGCGGACCTGTTCCCGCCCGGCCGCGCGCCCCTGGTGGTGTGCAACCCGCCGTGGCTGCCCGCGAAACCGTCGTCGCCGCTGGAACACGCTGTCTACGACCCCGGAAGCCGGATGCTGCGGGGTTTCCTCGAAGGGCTCCCGGAGCACCTTGCCGACGGCGGCGAAGGCTGGCTCGTGCTGTCGGACTTCGCCGAGCACCTCGGGCTCCGCACCCGCGACGAGCTGCTCGGCTGGATCTCCGGCGCCGGGCTCGCCGTGCTGGACCGCGCGGAGATCGCGCCGCGGCACCCGAAGGCCGCCGACCGCGACGACCCGCTGCACGGCGCCCGCGCTGCGGAGAAGACCTCGCTGTGGCGGCTGGGACGGGCGGATCTGGTGCCACGGCGGTAGTTTCGATCTTGTCACCGCTGGGGAGACGAGGAAAGGAACGGCGAACCGTGCCGGACGACTTCAACACCAAGATCATCGAGGAGTTCCGCGCCAACGGCGGCAAGGTCGGCGGCCCCTTCGAGGGCGGGGACCTGCTGCTGCTCACTCACACCGGGGCGAAGTCGGGGAAGCCGAGGGTGTCCCCGCTGGCCTACGTCTCCGACGGCGACCGGTACGTGATCATCGCGTCGAAGGCGGGCGCGCCGGAGAACCCCGCCTGGTACCACAACATCAAGGCGAACCCGGAGGTCACGATCGAGGTGGGCACCGAGAAGCTCACCGCGACCGCGCGCCAGGTGGAAGACGACGCCGAGCGCGACGCGCTCTACGCGCGCATGGTGGAGAAGATGCCCGGTTTCGCCGACTACGAAAAGAAGACCACCCGCCGCATCCCGGTCGTCGTCCTGGAACCGTAGAGCGGGTCGCGCGTGCTTCGAAGGATGCCCCTCTAGCGGTGGAGTGCCTTGAAGAACGCTTGTGCGGGGATCTGCCTGGTGCCCCGAAGGTGGCTTTCGGGGACTTGAGCGCCCCGAAGGTCACTTTCGGGGCACGCGCGTCAGCCCTGGAGGCCACCATCAGGTGGCCCCCAGGAGCGAAGGGGTCAGGCGAGTGCGGCGTCCAGGGTGATGGTGGTGCCGGACAGCGCCTTGCTCACCGGGCAGGTCCGCTCGGCGGTCTTCGCGAGCTCGGCGAACTTGTCCGCGTCCACGCCGTCGATCTTCGCGCGCAGCGTGATCGCGATGCCGCTGATCTCGAAACCGCCGCCCTGGGCGGGGCCGAGCGTCACTTCGGCGCTGACGTCGATCGAGTCCGCGACGAGCTGCTGCGATTCGAGCACGCCGGACAGGTTCATCGCCAGGCACGACGAGTGCGCGGCGGCGATGAGCTCCTCGGGGCTGGTCTGCCCGTCCGGGTTGCCCGCGCGGGTCGGGAACGAGACGGCGAACGTGCCCGCGTTGGACGAGTCGAGGGTGACCTCGCCCTTGCCCTTCTGCAGACCACCGACCCAGTGGGTGGTGGCGTCACGACTTGGCATGGCTTCCTCCTGATTCGGGTGTGTTCGCGACGGCCGATTCGGTGACTCGTCGCAGGATGGTGACCAGTGCCCGCCGCTCGTCGTCGTCGAGGCCGAGCGCGCAGCCGATCGCGGGCGGGACTTCGACCGCCCGCTCGCGCAGCGCCTCACCCTTCTCCGTGAGGTTGATGGTGACGCTCCGCTCGTCCGTGGCGAGCCGGCGGCGCGCCACCAGCCCGTTCGCTTCGAGCCGTTTGAGCAGCGGGGACACCGTGCCGTAGTCCAGGTGCAGCGCCGCGCCGATCTCCTTCACCGGCCGGGCGTCCCGTTCCCACAGCACCAGCAGGACCAGGTACTGGGGATAGGTGAGCCCGAGTTCGGCCAGCAGCGGCCGGTACACGTCGGTGACGGCCCGCGACGCCGCGTAGAGGGCGAAGCAGGCCTGCTCTTCGAGGAGGAGGTCGCGGTCGGAAGACGGCATGCCAAAAACATAGCCCACGATTACATCGTGCGCAAGGTAAATCAGCGCGGCGGGAGCGGGAAGAACCCGCTCGTGCGCTCGACGTAGCTCGCGTACGCCGGGCGGCGCTCCCGCATTCCCTTCTCCAGCAACGGTTTCCCGGTCCCGCGCGCGAGCGTGTAGGTCATCACCACCGGTGAGAGGATCGTCGCCGCGCCCGGCCACCAGGTGCACGCGAGCAGGTACAGGCCCCACCACAGGCACGCGTCGCCGAAGTAGTTCGGGTGCCGGGTGTAGCGCCACAGTCCGGTGTCGAGCACCTCGCCCCGGTTCGCGGGATCGGCCTTGAACCGGCGCAGCTGTTCGTCGCCGACCGCCTCGAAGGCGAAGCCGATCAGCCACACCGCGACCCCGAGCCACGCGGTGACGGTGAACCCGTGCCCGTACTGCGCGAACTGCACCGGCAGCGACACGAACCACAGCACCACGGCCTGCAGCAGGTACACGCGCACGAAGATCCGGCCGGGCCCCGCGTGCTCGGCCATGCGCGCGTATCGCGGGTCCTCCGGCAGCCCGCGGTTGCGCAGGTGCAGGTGCGCCGAGAGCCGGACACCCCACACCACGGTCAGCGCGGTCACGGTGAGCCGGAGCGCGAAGTCCCCTTCGGACAGTCCGAACGCGACGATGGCGACCACGGCGAATCCGAGGCCCCAGAACGTGTCGATGGTGTCGTAGCGCCGCCGCGCCAGCGCGATCCCGAACGTGACCGTGACGGCGGCCAGCGTCGCGGCGGCGGTCCACGCGAGCGTCGCGCCGATCACGGCCAGTCCCTCGTCGCGGGCATCCCGCTCGCGCCGGACGCGGTGGGTTTCGCGGCCACGACCTGGTCCACGCCCATCCGGTTCTCCTCGAAGGCCAGCGCGCCGCCTGCCAGGTAGAGCCGCCACACCCGGGCCCCCGCCTCGCCGATGAGCGCGACGACGTCGTCCCAGCGCGCTTCGAGCGTTTCGGCCCAGGCACGGACCGTGCGCGGGTAGTGCTCGCGCATCGCGTGCACGTCCCTGATCTCGAACCCGGCCCGTTCGAGGTGGCCGAGCGTGGCGCTGACCGGGCGCATGGTCATGTCGGGTGCGATGTACCGCTCGATGAACGCGCCGCCGCCCGGCGCGACCGCGCCCCGCGACATCTGCTGTAGCACCAGCCGCCCGCCCGGCCTGAGCATGCGGTGCAGGACGTCCGCGTAGGCGGGGTAGTTCTCGTCGCCGACGTGTTCGCCCATTTCGATCGAGGCCACCGCGTCGAACGGTGGGTCGATCAGCTCGCGGTAGTCCTGGCGCCGCACCTCGACGCGGTCTTCGAGATCGAGTGCCGCCACCCGCGACCGGATGTGCTGCAGCTGCTGGGCGGACAGCGTCACCCCGACCGCGTCCACGCCGTGGTGCTTGGCGGCGTGCACCAGCAGCGAACCCCAGCCGCAGCCGACGTCGAGCAGCCGCATCCCGGGCTTCAGCCCGAGCTTGCCGCACACCATTTCGAGCTTGTCCCACTGCGCCTGCGCGATGCCGTAGCCCGGCGCTTCGGACGTCCAGTACCCGCTCGAATACGCCATCGATTCGTCCATCAGGAGCTGGTAGAAGGCGTTGCTCAGGTCGTAGTGGTGCGCGATGGCCGACCGGTCGCGCAGCAGGCTGTGCCGTTTCCCGGTCAGCCGCGCCTCTTCGGCGGGCGGTGCGGGCGGCGGACCCAGCACGCCGAGTCCCGCGGCGAGCTTCAGCGCACCCGCCCAGTTCTTCGGTCCCCTGTGGACGGACGAGCCGGAGCGGTTCAGCGCCCACACGCGGCGGAAGCCCTCGGTGAGGTCGCCTTCGACGTCGAGGTCGCCGGAGACGTAGGCGCGGGCGAGGCCGAGCTCGCCCGGCGCGTAGAGCAGCCTGCGCAGCGCCCGCCGGTTCTTCAGCACCACCACCGGCCCGTCGCGCGGTCCGGCGCGGCCGCCGTCCCAGGTGCGCAGCCCCACCGGCAGCGCGCCGCCGAGCAGGGACGCGGTGTACTTCGCGAGTCGATCCGCGGCAGTCGTAGCCATATCGGGGCTTCGGCGCCCGTGCCCGCGCGGATGGGCCGGTGTGGTGCGCGTCACGCGACCAATCCGCGGCGGCAGCGGCGGCGAATGCCCGGCGTGGAGACGACGAGAGAGCGAATCGGGGTCGTGGGCAGCGGGATCGCCGGGCTCACCGCCGCCTACCTCCTGCAGCGGCGCTACGACGTGCTGTTGTTCGAGGCCGACGGCAGGCTGGGCGGGCACGCGCACACCCACGACGTGCCGAGCGCGCACGGCGGGACGATCGGGGTCGACTCCGGGTTCATCGTGCACAACGAGCGCACCTACCCGAACCTGATCCGGCTGTTCCGCGAGCTGAACGTGGCGACGAAGGAAACCGAGATGTCGATGAGCATCCGGTGCGGCGGCTGCGGGCTCGAATACGCCGGGGCGAAGGGCGCGCGCGGCCTGTTTTCCCGGCCGGGCAACCTCGCCCGCGCCGCCTACGTGCGCATGCTGGCGGAGGTGAAGCGGTTCCACCGGCACGCCGCGCGCGTGCTCGATTCGCCGGAGGCCGGTGACGTCACGCTCGGCGCGTTCCTCGCGATCGGCGGGTACAGCAAGTACTTCCTCGACCACTTCATGCTGCCGCTGGTGTCCACGGTGTGGTCCGCCGACCGGGGTGACACGCTGCGCTACCCGGCGCGGCACCTGTTCGCCTTCCTCGGCAACCACGGCATGCTCTCGGTCGGCGGCTCCCCGACGTGGCGCACCGTCGCGGGCGGGTCGCGGGAATACGTCGAGCGCGCCGCGAAGCAGCTCACCGCGGTCCATCTGTCCACTTCGGTCCGCGCGCTGACCAGGACCGGCGGGCGGGTGGAAATCCGCGACGACGGCGACACCGTGCACACCGTCGACCGCGTCGTCGTGGCCACGCACCCGGACCAGGCGCTGCGGGTGCTGGCGAACCCCACGGACGCCGAGCGCGACGTGCTCGGCGCGTTCCGGTATTCGAAGAACGACGCGTGGCTGCACACCGATTCGTCGATCCTGCCCGCCGCCGAGTCCGCGCGGGCGGGCTGGAACTACGCGAGCGCGCACTGCGGCGCCGACGGCGGCGCGGTCCAGATCAGCTACGACCTGAACCGGCTGATGCGGCTGGAGGAGCCGACCCGCTACGTCGTCACGCTCAACCCGGCGGTACCGCCGCCCGCGACGGCGGTCGTCGCGCGGATGACCTACGACCATCCCGTCTACACGCCGGAATCGGTCGCGGCCCAGCGCAGGCTGCCGGAGCTGAACACCGCGACGATCGCCTACGCGGGCGCCTACCACGGCTGGGGCTTCCACGAGGACGGGTGCGCCTCGGGCGTGCGCGCCGCGGAATCGCTGGGGGTGCGCTGGTGACGCCCGCCCTCTACGACGCCACGGTCGCGCACGTGCGACGGGGAACCCCGCCGAAGTCGTTCGCGCACCGGATCTTCCTGTGGTTCGTCGACCTCGACGAGCTGCCGCACCTGCCGCGCTGGCTTCGTCCCTTCGCGCGCTTCGACACCCGTGACCACTTCCGCGCGGACGACCCGCGCCCGATCCGGTCCAAAGTGGACGCGTGGCTGGCCGGGCGCGGGGTCGACCTCGGCGGCGGCCGGGTCGTCATGCTCGCCTCGGCCAGGGTGCTCGGCCACGTGTTCAACCCGATCAGCCTCTACTGGTGCCACCGCGCGGACGGCACGCTGGCGGGTGTGGTCGCCGAGGTGCACAACACCTACCGCGGCAGGCACGCCTACCTGCTGCACCCCGACGCGGGCGGATTCGCCAGCGCGGGCAAGGAGTTCTACGTGTCCCCGTTCCAAACCATGGCGGGGGAGTACCGGATGAGCCTGCCCGAACCGGACGGCCTGCTCGCCGTCACCGTGGCGCTGCGCCAAGGCCGGGAGACCCCGCTCGTGGCCACCCTGCGCGGAGTGCGCCGCCGTGCCACTGTTCGGGAGGTCGCGCGCATGGCGCTCCGGCGCCCGCTGGTGCCCCAGCGGGTTTCGGGCCTCATCCGCGCGCACGGGATCGCGTTGTGGGCCAAGGGCGCGCGGATCAGCCGCCGCACCGCCGCGACGACGGGAGGGGAGTTCCGTGGATGAGTCCGCGAGGCGGCGGCCGCGCGCCGTCGGCACTCCGCCCCAGCCGGTGGAGGGGCCGACGCCGGAGGAGCTGCTGGTCGAAGTCGCGAAGGGCGACGAGCGCGCCTTCGAGCAGTTGTACGACCGGCTCGCCGGGCCGGTTTTCGGCCTGGTGCGGCGGATCCTGCGCGATCCGGCGCAGTCCGAGGAGGTCGCGCAGGAGGTCCTCGTCGAGCTGTGGCGCACCGCGACGCGGTATTCGCCGGAGCGGGGGAGCGCGATGAACTGGGCGATGACGCTGGCGCACCGCCGGGCCGTCGACCGGGTGCGGTCGGCGCGGGCTAGCACCGACCGCGAGGAGAAGGCCACCTTCGAAGCGAGCCGGAACCGGCCCTTCGACGAGGTGTCGGAATCGGTGCACGCGCGGTGGGAGCGGCAGCAGGTGCGCAAGTGCCTGTCGCACCTGACCGAACTGCAGCGCGAATCCGTGGTGCTGGCCTACTACCAGGGTTATACCTATCGAGAGGTCGCCGACGTGCTGTCGACGCCGCAGGGGACGGTGAAGACCCGCCTGCGGGACGGCCTGATCAGGCTGCGGGACTGCTTGGGGGTGATGGCGTGAGCACGCCGGAGATGCACACGCTGGCGGGCGCTTTCGCGGTCGACGCGTTGAGCGAGCACGAAAGGGCGCGGTTCCAGCGCCACCTCGAAGAGTGCGAAGCCTGCGCGCAGGAGGTGCGCGAGCTGCGGGCGACGGCGGCGAGGCTCGGCGCCGCGGTGGCCGAAGAGCCGCCCCCGGGGCTGAAGGCGAAGGTGATCGCCGAAGTGCGCGAGACGGTCCAGCAGCCGCCCAGCGTCGAGCCGCCCCCGGAGCGGTCGCGGCGCGGTTCCCGGGCGCCGCGCTGGGTCGTGGGGATCGCGGTGGCGGCGGCGGTCGCCGGGCTCGCGCTGGCCGGGGTGTTCGGGGGTATCGCCTTGAAGTCGCAGAGCGAGCTGACCGCGGCGCAGCAGCAGATCACCCAGGCGAAGGAGCGCTACGCCCCGGTCGCCGAACTGCTCGCCGCGCCGGACGCCAGGACCGTGCACGGCGCGGCGTCGATCGGCGGCGGGGGCACCGTCGTGATGTCGGCCTCGCTGAACAAGATGATGTTCATGGCCTCGCGGCTGCCGCCGCACGGCGAAGGCCGGGACTACCAGGTGTGGCTGATGACCCCGGGTGCCGCGCCGCGTTCGGCGGGCGTGCTGCCCGCGGGGCCGGAGGGCGGTCAGCTCGTGCTCGCGTCCGGGGTGGACGGAACCACGCAGGTGGCGCTGACGATCGAGCCGGGCGGCGGTTCCCCCGCCCCCACTTCGAATCCCGTGCTGAGCGTTTATACGGCGTGAAGCGGGATGCTCCCGGACGCGGAAATACCGTTGTCCGAGGGCGTTTCGCCGCGCACGAGAAAAATCCTTGTGGCGAAACACCTTTCGCGACACGCCGCGTGGCTGCTGGATTCGTGACCTCGGTGTCCCTACGGTTCTCCAGCAACGCCGGTAGTTGACATAACTCTAACCATAAACTTGAGGTTGAGGGTTTGGGGCAGGGTTGGTCAGCGTCCGGCGGGCGGTACGAGAAGTCACGATCAGGAAGGCGGACCCGATGACGCCCCCGCACAACTACCTTGCGGTGATCAAGGTCGTCGGCATCGGCGGAGGCGGCGTGAACGCCGTCAACCGCATGATCGAGGTCGGCCTCAAGGGTGTCGAGTTCATCGCGGTGAACACCGACGCGCAAGCACTGCTCATGTCCGACGCCGACGTCAAGCTCGACATCGGCCGGGAACTGACCCGCGGCCTCGGTGCCGGCGCCGCCCCCGAGGTGGGGCAGCGCGCCGCCGAGGACCACCGCGAAGAGATCGAAGAAGTGATCAAGGGCGCGGACATGGTGTTCGTGACCGCGGGGGAGGGCGGCGGCACCGGTACCGGCGGCGCGCCCGTCGTCGCGCAGATCGCCCGCAAGCTCGGCGCGCTCACCATCGGCGTCGTCACGCGCCCGTTCTCATTCGAGGGCAAGCGGCGCAGCAAGCAGGCCGAAGAGGGCATCCAGCAGCTGCGCAACGAGTGCGACACCCTCATCGTGATCCCGAACGACCGGCTGCTCCAGCTCGGCGACATCGGCGTCTCGCTGATGGACGCGTTCCGCTCGGCGGACGAGGTGCTGCTCTCCGGTGTCCAGGGCATCACCGACCTGATCACCACGCCCGGTCTGATCAACCTCGACTTCGCCGACGTCAAGAGCGTGATGTCCGGCGCGGGCAGCGCACTGATGGGCATCGGCTCGGCACGCGGCGAGGGCCGTGCCGTGCAGGCGGCCGAGAAGGCGATCAACTCGCCACTGCTCGAGGCCTCCATGGACGGTGCCCACGGTGCGCTGCTGTCCATCGCGGGCGGCTCCGATCTCGGCCTGTTCGAGATCAACGAGGCCGCGTCGCTGGTGCAGGAGTCCGCGCACCCCGAGGCCAACATCATCTTCGGGACGATCATCGACGACTCGCTCGGCGACGAGGTGCGGGTCACCGTGATCGCCGCCGGGTTCGACGCCGGTGCCCCGACGCACAAGAAGCTCGAGCCGGAGGCCGTCGGCCTGCGCGGCAACGGGTCCTCGCCGAACACCGCGTCCGCCGAAGCGGGCCGGGTCGGCGGGAACGGCTCGGCACCGCACCAGCAGCCGCACAACCCGGCGCCGACCGGGGCCACCCCGGTACCGCCCGCGGGCAACGGCTTCCCGGTGACCCCGCCGCGCACTCCGACCGGCAGCACCCCGCCCGGCGGCCTTCCGCAGCCGGGCGCGTCCCGTGGCGGCTACCCGCCGCCGCGGAGCACGCAGGGCAGCACCCACGGCAGCCTGCCCGGCCGCGCGGTCCCGGTCACCGACGACCCGTCGGACGACGACGTCGACGTGCCGCCGTTCATGCGCCGCTGACTCGTTCCGGCCAAGGCCACCTCGACCGCGCCGTGGTCGAGGTGGCCTTCGGTCTTTCCGGTGTGTGTGGTTGGGTTGGTGCTGAAGGGTTTTCCGGGTACCGGGAGGGCTTGTGCGGGTTCGGCGGGTGGTCACCACGAGGGCGGGCGGACAGTCGCGGCCACCCTTCGATTCCTTCAACCTCGCGGACCACGTCGGCGACGAAGAAGGCGCGGTGTTCGCCAACCGCAAGCGCCTCGCCGCGGAACTGGGCCTGCGCGAGGACCGGCTCGCCTGGATGGAACAGGTCCACGGCCGCACCGTCACCACGGTCGACGGCACCGAGACCGCGGCGGCCGAGGCGACCGACGCGCTGGTCACCGCGACACCGGGGGTGGCCGTCGTGGTGCTCGTCGCCGACTGCGTCCCGGTACTGCTCGCCGACGCCGAAGCGGGCGTCGTGGCGGCCGTGCACGCGGGCCGCGTCGGCGCCAGGATCGGCGTCGTCCCCGCGACCCTCGAGGCGATGCGCGCCGCGGGCGCCGAGACGAGCCGGATCGAGGCGCTGCTCGGCCCGGCGATCTGCGGAGAGTGCTACGAGGTGCCGCGGCAGATGGCCGACGACGTCGAGGCGCACCTGCCCGGAAGCGTGTGCAAGACCCGCAAGGGCACGCCGGGCCTCGACCTGCGCGCGGGCCTGTGGCGCCAGCTCGCCGACGCCGGGATCGGCAAGCTCGGCGCCGATCCCCGGTGCACCGCCGAAGAGGACACGTTGTTCAGCTACCGCCGCACCGGCACCACCGGCAGGCTCGCGGCGCTGACCTGGATCGAGCCGTGAGCGAACAGCGGCGAGCCGAACTCGCCGAATCGCTCGCGGAGGTGCGCGCTCGGATCGGCGCCGCGTGCGCGGACGCCGGGCGCGACCCCGGCGAGGTGCGCCTGCTCGCGGTGACCAAGACCTTCCCCGCCTCCGACGCCGCGCTGCTCGCCGAGCTCGGGATAACCGATCTCGCCGAGAACCGCGACCAAGAGGCCGCCGTGAAGGCGCGAGAGCTCTCGGAACTCCCGATCCGCTGGCACATGGTCGGCCGGATGCAGCGCAACAAGGCGCGCTCGGTCGCGAGGTGGGCCTCCGAGGTGCAGTCGGTCGATTCGCCGCGGCTGGCCGAAGCGCTCGCCAAGGCCGTCCGCGCCGCGCTCGACGCCGGTGACCGTGCGCAACCGATGGACGTCCTCGTCCAGGCCTCCCTCGACGACCCTCAGACGGACGCTGAGGGCCGCGGAGGGTGCCCGCTGGACGAACTGGCCGCACTGACGGAAGTCGTAGCGCATTCGAGTGAACTCCGGCTCCGCGGGCTGATGGCGGTCGCTCCGCTCGGCGCGGACCCGGCGCCCGCGTTCGCCAGGCTCGCCGAGGCGGCGGAACGGACCCGGCGCGACCATCCGGAGGCGACCGAACTGTCCGCCGGCATGAGCGGTGATCTCGATGTGGCCATCCACCACGGCTCGACGTGTGTGCGTGTCGGAACCGCGTTGCTCGGTGGGCGCGGTTTAGCCTCGCTCTAAGGGAGTTGCACCCGGCCTGGATCGCCTGTTTGATCTCGGGTACCGCCGGGTAGCAGGTGGCGAGGAGCGGCTAGGGCTAGGGAGAGGCATGAGCGCGCTACAGAAGCTGAAGGCCTACTTCGGTATGGTCCCGGCCGACGAGGAAGACGGCGTCGGTTACGACGAGTTCGACGACGACTACCGGCGCGGCTACGCCGCGGACGAGTTCGACGGCTACGAACAGCAACCGGCCAGGTCGCGCGGACGGTACCGTTCTGATGATTTCGAGGACACCGGCGTGCGGCCGCGCGCACGCTCCGGGTTTTCCGCCCCGGAGCCCGCGGTGCACGGCGCGCTGGCGGTCGACCGCCAGCCGGAGCCGATCGCGCGGCTGCGCCCGGTTCCGGAGGCGCCGCGGTCGGCGCCCGTGCGCGACCCGCTGAGCCGGATCACCACGCTGCACCCCACGAGCTACCTCGAAGCGCGCGCCATCGGCGAGCACTACCGGGACGGGGTGCCGGTGATCATCAACCTGACCGAGATGGAGAACGCGGACGCCAAGCGGATCGTGGACTTCGCGGCGGGGCTGGCCTTCGCGGTGCGCGGCTCGATGGACAAGGTGACGAACAAGGTGTTCTTGCTCTCACCGCCCGACGTCGACGTGACCGCCGAGGACCGCAGGCGGATCGCCGAAGGGGGACTGTTTCTGCGCCAGTGACTCTGTGGTGACCATCGATGCGCATCCGGTGAACGGAATCGGGTGCGACGACCAGGTTTCGGCGGACGGAACAGTGCGGAAAAAGTGATCTTCCCAACCGGGTGAGCCTCGCGGCGGCCCGGTCGGTCCGTCGATGTCCGTCTTCAAACGGCCGTGTGGCAGAGTGGTGTTGTGGAAGTGGTCTGGACTGTCGTCTGGTATGTGCTGTTCGCGTTCTGGCTGCTGCTCACAGCGCGTGTCGTGGTCGAGCTCGTGCGAGCGTTCGCACGAGAGTGGCGTCCCGCCGGAGGGGTTGCGGTGACGCTGGAGACCATCTACACAGTGACCGACCCGCCGGTGCGATTGCTCCGGCGGATCATCCCGATGGTGCGGATTGGCGGCGTCGGACTGGACTTATCGATTATGGTGCTGCTGTTGGTCGTGTTCATACTGATGCGACTGGCACAACCCGGGTGATCGGGGAACCCGGGTGACCTGCAGGCCATGGAGTGCGTGAGGTGATCTGATGTCGTTGACCCCCGCTGACGTGCATAACGTCGCGTTCAGCAAGCCGCCTATTGGCAAGAGGGGCTACAACGAGGACGAGGTGGACGCGTTCCTCGACCTGGTGGAAACCGAGCTGGCGCGGCTGATCGAAGACAACAACGAGCTTCGGCAGCAGGTAGAGCAGCTCGACTCCGAGCTGGAGTCCACCCGCGGCGAGCTCGAGACCGCGAAGGCGAGCGCCGGTTCCGTCGGCGCGCCGCCGCCGCAACAGGTGCGTGAGGAGCCGAGAAGGCTCGCACCGGTGCCGCCGCCGACCGCGATGGAGCAGACCCAGGCGCACGGCGGCATGACCGACGCCAACGGCGAGCCCAACGTCCAGGCGGCGAAGGTGCTCGGCCTGGCGCAGGAGATGGCCGACCGGCTGACCGCCGAGGCCAAGACCGAGTCCGACGGCATGCTCGCCGAGGCGCGGACGAAGTCCGAGCAGCTGCTCTCCGACGCGCGGTCGAAGTCGGACTCGATGGTGAACGAGGCCCGCACCCGCGCCGAGACGATGCTCAACGACGCGCGGACCAGGGCGGACACCTTGGAGCGCCAGGCGCGCGAAAAGGCGACCGCGATGGATCGCGAGGCGCAGCGCAAGTACACCGAGACGATGAACAACCTCAACAACGAGAAGAGCGGGCTGGACAAGGAACTGGAGACTCTGCGCACGATCGAGCGCGAGTACCGGACGCGCTTGCGCGGGTTCCTCGAGTCCCAGCTGCGCGAGCTCGACAACCGGGGTTCCGCGGCACCCACCTCGGCTTCGGCCGGGTCCGGCAAGTCCGGGGGCAGCGGCTCGTCGGGCAACCAGGGCTACTCGTTCGGTCCGCGCGCGGAAGCGGGCTGACCGGCCGCCTGATACTGGCTGTCCGGATACACGCGGAAACGGTTCCGACACTCCGAGTTGGAGGGTCGGAGCCGTTTTCGCGTCCGGTTCGTGTTGTAATTCAGCGTGCTCTACATCGTCCTCCTCTTCATCCTGGCCGCGCTCGGACTGCTGGTGGCGGCGCTGATCACGGCGACCTCCCTGTGGGCCTGGATCTCGCTCGGCGTGTCGGCCGTCGCGCTCGCGCTCCTCGGCGTGGATCGGATCCGTCGCCGCGCCCGTGCCAAGCAGGCGGCCGCCGCCGAAGACGGCGGTGACGACGATCTCGAAGGCGCGGAAGACGAGAGCGTCAGCGGTGAACTGCCGAGCGAGGACGAGTCCGAGGGCGCCGATCAGACCGCCCTCCTCCCCGCTGCGGGTGAACTCGAATCGGCGAAAGAAAGCGACGCCGAAGAGGAGTCCGCGGCCGAGGACGGCGGCGCGACCCAGGTGACGGAGAGTGGTGACCCGGCGGAGGAGCAGACCGACGCCGCGGATCTGCTCGTGGTGTCGGAGCTCGAGACCGAGGTCGTGGTGGTCGACGAGTTCCCGCGCTACCACCTGACCGACTGCCGCTGGCTCGCCGACCGCGACACCATCCCGATCGCGGTCAAGGAGGCGCGGGACCTCGGGTTCACCCCGTGCGCCCGGTGCACCCCGGACTCGAAGCTCGCGGCCGAGCACCGCAAGGCCGCGAAGGCTTCGAAGTCGGAAGACTAGAGTCCGCCCATCTTCACCGGGAACTTCTGGATCGTCGCGATCGTGGTGTCCGGATCCTCGGGGAGGATCAGGTCCACCGGGTTCTGCAGCTGGTAGAGATCGCCCCTCGGCGGGAACTGGGTGATCTTCCCGATCAGGACCGCCGGATCCTTCGTGGTGAGTACCAGCGGCTCGTCGAGCCGGTTCGCGGGCACTCCCGCGGCGCGAAGGGCGTCCGGCTGGTCGATGGTCATGGTGAAGCTCAGCACCATGATCTGCTCGTAGCGGGGCGGGAAGCGCTGGGTCAGCTTCAGCAGGCTCTTCGGGTCGACGTCAACGTCGTTCTGCTCGATCGT
The DNA here is from genome assembly GCF_018736145.1 of Amycolatopsis sp. CA-230715. GTDB lineage: Bacteria > Actinomycetota > Actinomycetes > Mycobacteriales > Pseudonocardiaceae > Amycolatopsis. The sequence goes on along the minus strand of NZ_CP059997.1, from coordinate 402,167 downwards.
GATGGTGCCGCCCTGGCGAGCGTCGCCACCGGGTATCTCGGCGCTCATCCTGAACCCGACCACCCGCAACCGCACCGAGTTGATCGGATCGTCCGGGTTGACGTCGACGCGAACCTTGATACCGCCGCGGAAGTCCACGCTCACCAGAGCGGTCCTGATCTGCAACGGGGTGTTGATCGCGAGGCCGCTCATCGGGATCTCGGCGCCGATCGGCGGGAGCCCCGTCTGGGACACGGCCATGGCCTCCGAGCCGCCGAACAGCGCGCCCGCGGCGACTCCGGTGACACCGAGCGCCGCCGTGGCGGCGGCGCCCTTGAGGAAGTTCCTGCGATCCGAGCCGGGCATGGGGTCCTCCACAACGGGTGTCGGGTGTGCTTCCGCCTTCGAACCTAGGAGCGCGCTTTGCCTTGCGGCAGAGGACAAACCCAGGTCCACCGGGTCAGGTAACCGCCCCGCTGACGGATCGTCACCGATCGCCTACGAAAGTGCCGACCGGCCATCACCCTGCCCGCGATCGGACGCCCCTGCCGCGGGCACGCACAGTGCTCGTCAGCTCAGTTCGACGCCGAGCAGGTCCTTGAACCGGCGCGCGCCGTCCTCCGTGACGCGTAGCGCGCGGTGGCCTTCCTGCCTGCGCTGGACCCAGCCCGCGTGCCGGACGGCGTCGGCGAGCGCGGCGCCGAGGCCGCCGGCCAGGTGGTGGCGTTGTTCGGACCAGTCGAGGCAGAACTTCAGCGGCGGCCGTCGGGCGGCGGTGACTTCGTCCACGTCGACGCCGAGCTTGGCGAACACGGGGCGGGCTTCGGGGCCGAGTGCGTACGGATGTCCTTGCAGGGGCGAGGAAATCCGGTCGCCGTCCCGCCGGACCGTGGTCGGGACGCCGTCGAGCGAAACCAGTGCGCCGCGGTCGAGAAGGGCGGTGGTGACGGCGACCCCGAGCCGTCCGGCGAGGTGGTCGTAGCAAGTGCGGGCGCGTCGTAGCGCTTCCGCCCGCGTGCCCGCCTTCAGGGATCGCACCGGTTCGGTCACCGGCGAAAAGCTCGCCAGCGACTCGATCAGCTCCGCCACGCGGGGGCCGGAGAGCCGGTAGAACCGGTGCCGCCCGGACTTTTCGGCGGTGACCAGCCCGGCATCGCGCAGCTTCGCAAGGTGCGAACTGACGCCCTGCGCGCTCAACCCCGCCTCCATGGCGAGTACCGACGCGGCGAGCGAGCGCCCGTCGGTCAGTGCCATCAGCACGCGGACGCGCGCGGGGTCGGCGAACAGGGACGCGGTCCGCGCGACGTCCACGTCCCCGCCGGTGCGTTTCGTGGCCATGACCCCATGGTGCCGCATCCACACTTCCGTCCCGGTGGAAGTGTTTCCGCGGTTCGCTGGCGGCATGCGGACGATGACGAGGACCGGGCGGGGCGCGGTCCTGCTGACGATGTGCGCGGGCATGTTCCTGGTCCAGCTCGACGTGACGGTGGTGAACGTCGCGCTGCCGACGATCGGGGCGCGGCTGGGCGCGGGAGTGGCGCAGCTGCAATGGATCGTGGACGCCTACGCCGTGGTGCTGGCCGCGCTGCTGCTCACCGGCGGCGCGCTCGGCGACTCGCTCGGGCACCGGCGTGTGGTGATCGCGGGTTTCGCCGTGTTCGGTGCCGCTTCGGCGGGGTGCGCGCTCGCCGCGGGCACCGGTCAGCTCATCGGATTCCGTGTCCTGCAAGGGATCGGGGCCGCGTTGCTGCTGCCCGGCACGCTCGCGGTGATCACCGACGCCTACCCGGAACGCCGGGAGCAGGCTCGGGCGCTGGGCATCTGGGCCGGGGTTTCGGCGCTCGCGCTCGCGGGCGGCCCGCTGTTCGGCGGGGCGGTCGTCGCCGCGGTGGGGTGGCGGTGGCTGTTCTGGCTAAACGTGCCGCTGGTCGCCGCGGCGATCGCGCTGTCGCTGCGGCTCGTGCCCGCGGGCGCGCGCGAGGACCGGCCCGTCGACTGGGCGGGCGCCGCGACGGGCGCGGTGTGCCTGGCTTCCCTCGTCTACGCCGTGATCGACGGCGGCACGAACGGGATCGGCGCCGGGGCGCTCGCGGTGGTGGCCGGGATCGCGTTCGCGTTCTCCCAGCGGCGCGGCGCGCACCCGATGGTGCCGGTCGAGCTACGCGGCTCCGCGTCGTTCCTCGGTGCGAATCTGGTCGCGGGCGCGATGAACCTCGTCGGCCTCGGCACGATCCTGGTCGCCACGCTGTACCTGCAGGACGTGCTCGGCGCTGGCCCGCTCGGCTCCGCCGTGCGCATGCTGCCGCTGTTCGCGCCGCTGGCACTGCTGGCGCCGGTTACCGGGAGGCTGACCGCGCGCTACGGGCCGAGGACGCCGATCGTCGCCGGGCTGGCGCTCGGCGCGCTCGGCATGCTGAACCTGCTGCGCGTGGGCCCCGGCAGCGGCTACCTGACGCTCCTGCCGACGCTGGCGGCGCTCGGCGCCGGAATGGGCCTGCTGACCGCCGCGGTCGTCTCGGCGGCGGTCAGCGGGGCACCGGCGGGCTACGGCGGCGTGGCCAGCGGCGTGAACAACACCGCGCGACAGGCCGCGGGCGCGATCGGCGTCGCGCTTTTCGGCGCGCTGGCGGGAGAACCGCGCGACGCCGCCGAGTTCACCGGCGGGCTGCACGCGATCGGGGTGACCGCCGCGGCGCTGTGGCTGGCCGCGATCGCGGTCACGGTGGCGACGATCCGGCCAGCGCCGCGCCCGCTTCGTGCAGGCGCAGCGCGTCCGAGGTGAGGGTGTCGAGCAGGAGCCGCCGTTCGTCGCCGAGCGATTCCGGGTCGAAACCGGTGAGCCGTTCGAAATCGGGTTCCGCGCCGACGGTGAGCGCCTGGACGATTTCGCCGACCGGCTCGGCCATCGGCGCGGCCTGGTCGCGGCCCAGCACGAGCGCGGCGGCGGCCCCGGAGAGCCCGCGCAGGCTTTCGTCGGCGTCCTCGACCGCTTGCCGTTGCGCCGGTACCGGTTCCGCGCTGCCCGGTTCGGGGGTGACCAGTTCCTGCCTCGCCCTGGCCGCTTCGGCGAAGCGCAGCGCGAGCTCGTGCTGGCCGACTTCGTCGCCGCGCAGCGCCGAGGCGGCCGCCGCGAGCATGTCCCGTGCGGCGGCGACGGCGCGCTCGTACCGTTCGGCCACCGACGGCTTGCGCACGCCGGGGATCGCGGCGAACCCGAACAGCAGCCCGATCACCGCGGCCAGCAGGATGAGCAGCACGTACTCCACGAGCACCTCGCCGGGGTCGAGATGCCGCGTGCCCGCGTTGACGCCGACGCTCATCAGCACCATGCACCCGTTGAACACCACGGGTTCGCTCCGCATCACCGTGAACCCGCCGAGCACCGCGACGAGGGCGATCGGCAGCAGCGCGGCGGGCGGCAGGAGCCAGATCACGAGCACCACGACCACGGCGCCCGCCATCGCGCCCGCGATCCGCTGCTTCGCCTTTTCGACGCTGTCGCGCCATTCCGGCTGCATCACCGCGAACGTGCCCATCAGGAACGCCACCGTGAGCGGGTCGCCCGGCCGGAACCCGGCCAGCACGAGCGCGAGCAGCATGCCCAGCGCGCAGCGCACCGCGTGCCGCAGCTGGGCGGACCGCCAGGACAGCGCGCCGCGCAGTTCGCTGCCGAGCACCTGGCGCCGCAACGACTTCGGAACGTCCACACGCGACCGGTCACGGGTGGCCTCGGCGTCGCGGACCGCGTCGAGCGCCGACCACATCGCGCCGGTGAGACCGGCGCCGCCGCCCGCTTTGTCCACTGAGGACGATTCTTTCGCGCGCACGGCGGTGGCGAGCGCTTCGGCGTGCTCGCCCGCCTTCTCCAACTCGGCGGTGACCGCTTTCGCGGCCGCGTCGTCGAGCGTGCGTAGCCGCACCGCGAGGATCGCCCGTGCGGTGCGGTACCGCATCGAGGCGCCGAGGACGCGCGCGGTCCACCGTTCCGGGCGGTCGGCGAGCCAGGTCCTGGCCGCCTTCTCGGGTGTCTCGACGTTCTCGGCGGTGAGCGTGTCCGCGAGGGCCGCTCTCGTCGCCTTCCCCGGATCGGAGAGCCCGATCAGGATCCGCAGCACGAACACCACCGCGACGGCCAGCGCGGGTGCGCCGATGATCTGGCCCGCGCTCGCCCCGCCGCTGATCTGGAACCCGTAGCCGAACAGCGAGGCCATGCCGAGCCCGAGCCCGACCGTGACGTACCGCGAGCCGAGCGCGGGCAGCAGCCCCGCGACGAACACCACCACGGTCACCAGCGCGATCGCCGCGGCGGGCGAGACCGCGCCCAGCAGCCGCGGCACGCCCACCGCGACGACCAGCGCGGGCGCGAACACCGCCAGCAGCCGCAGATCCGCCCGCAGCGGCCCGCCGAGCGCGGCGATGAGGCAGAACAGCGCGGTGAGCGCGGCCAGCACGGCGGCGTTGCCGAGCCCTACGACCGTGCCGAGGCCCGCCGTGCCCCCGACGATGACGAGCAGCACCACCAGCATTCCGGGCCCCTTCATGGGCGTCACCCTAGAGCCGGGCACGCCATGCCACCCTTCGAGGAGGCGGGCCGCGTGGAAAACGCCTCGACCGGCGGGTTAACCTGGAAGAGCACAGGCGTTGATCCGGCCATCACCGGGGAGCCGCCGGAAGAACGGGACGGGCGTCCCCAGTAGACCCGGCCGGGTGCGGCCCGTGACAGCCGTGAAAAGGAAGTGGCCCGCGCGAGCAGCGTGCGCGGGCAAGCGGGGTGGTACCGCGGAACGCGCGAGCGTCTTCGTCCCCGTGTGGCTCGCCGGCGCAGTGCCGCCGAGCCGTACGAGAGCGACGAACACGCGAGGAGCGCGCAGGATGTACCCCAAGTCCCACGACGGCCAGGTCCCGTCGCAGCCGTCCTTCCCGGACCTGGAAAAGGACGTGCTGGCGCACTGGGAGTCCGATCGCACGTTCCAGGCCACGATCGACGCCCGCGACGCGGGCACCGACGGATCGAACGAGTACGTGTTCTACGACGGCCCGCCGTTCGCCAACGGCCTGCCGCACTACGGGCACCTGCTCACCGGGTACGTCAAGGACATCGTCCCGCGCTACCAGACGATGAAGGGCAAGCGCGTCGACCGGCGCTTCGGCTGGGACACCCATGGCCTGCCCGCCGAGCTGGAGGCGATGCGGCAGCTCGGGATCACCGAGACCGCCGAGATCGACGCGATGGGCATCGACAAGTTCAACGAGGCCTGCCGCGAGTCCGTGCTGCGCTACACCGGCGAGTGGCAGGCCTACGTCACCAGGCAGGCGCGCTGGGTCGACTTCGAGAACGACTACAAGACGCTCGACGTCACCTTCATGGAGTCGGTGCTGTGGGCGTTCAAACGCTTGTGGGACAAGGGACTTGTCTACGAGGGCTACCGCGTCCTGCCGTACTGCTGGCGCGACGAGACGCCACTGTCCAATCACGAGCTCCGGATGGACGACGACGTCTACGCGAGCCGCCAGGACCCGGCCGTCACGGTCGGATACCGCCTGGAGGGCAACGGGAACGACCTCGACGGCACCTACCTGCTGATCTGGACGACCACCCCGTGGACGCTGCCGTCGAACCTCGCGACCGCGGTGCACCCCGAGGTCGACTACGTCGTCGTGCGCTCGGAAGCACAGGGGGACAAGCGGTTCCTGCTCGCCGAGGCGCGGGTCGCCGCGTACGCCAAGGAACTCGGCGAGGAACCCGAGGTCGTCGCGCGCTACCGCGGCGCCGAGCTGCTCGGCACCCGCTACGCCCCGCCGTTCCCGTACTTCGTCGGCACGGAGAACGCGCACCGCGTGCTCGCCGCGGACTACGTCACCACCGAGGACGGCACCGGGGTCGTGCACATCGCGCCCGCCTACGGTGAAGAGGACAAGGTGGTCACCGACGCGGCCGGGATCACCCCGGTCACCCCGGTCGACTCCGGCGGCAAGTTCGACGCGACGGTGCCGGACTACGCGGGCCAGCTCGTCTTCGACGCGAACCCGAACATCATCCGCGATCTCAAGAACGGCACCGGTTCCGCCGCGAGCCAGGGCGCGCTGCTGCTGCGCCACGAGACCTACGAGCACCCGTACCCGCACTGCTGGCGCTGCCGCAACCCGCTGATCTACCGCGCGGTGTCGTCGTGGTTCGTCGCGGTCACCGAGTTCAAGGACCGGATGGTCGAGCTGAACCAGCAGATCACCTGGTACCCGGAGAACGTCAAGGACGGCCAGTTCGGCAAGTGGCTGGAGAACGCGCGCGACTGGTCGGTTTCGCGCAACCGCTACTGGGGCACGCCGATCCCGGTGTGGCAGTCGGACGACCCGGCGTACCCGCGCACCGACGTCTACGGCTCGCTCGACGAGCTGGAGCGCGATTTCGGGGTGCGGCTGGACAACCTGCACCGGCCGTTCATCGACGAGCTGACGCGGCCGAACCCCGACGACCCGACCGGGAAGTCGACCATGCGGCGGATCGAGGACGTGTTCGACGTCTGGTTCGACTCGGGCTCGATGCCCTACGCACAGGTGCACTACCCGTTCGAGAACGCCGAATGGTTCGAGCACCACTACCCGAGCGACTTCATCGTCGAGTACATCGGCCAGACCCGCGGCTGGTTCTACCTGCTGCACGTCCTGGCCACCGCGCTGTTCGACCGGCCCGCGTTCCGGACCTGCATCTCGCACGGCATCGTGCTCGGCTCGGACGGGCAGAAGATGTCCAAGTCGCTGCGGAACTACCCGGACGTCACCGAGGTGTTCGACCGCGACGGCTCGGACGCCATGCGGTGGTACCTGATGGCGAGCCCGATCCTGACCGGCGGCAACCTGGTCGTCACCGAGCGGGGCATCCGCGACGCGGTCCGCCAGGCCGTGCTGCCGCTGTGGAACTCGTACTACTTCCTCGCGCTCTACGCGAACGCCGAGGGCGTGGAAGGCAAGTGGCGCACGGATTCCACGCACGTACTGGACCGGTACGTGCTGGCGAAGACGCACGAACTGGTGACCGACGTCGAGTACGCGCTCGACACCTACGACATCGCGGGTGCCTGCCAGCTCGTCCGTGATTTTCTCGAGGTGCTGACGAACTGGTACGTGCGCCGCTCGCGCGACCGGTTCTGGGCCGGTGACGCGGACGCGATCGACACCCTGCACACCGTGCTGGAGGTGACCACGCGCGTGATGGCGCCGCTGCTGCCGCTGACCACGGAAACGGTGTGGCGCGGGCTGACCGGTGGCCGCTCGGTGCACCTAGAGGACTGGCCGAACGCGCTCGACCTGCCCGCCGACGCGGCGCTGGTGACCGCGATGGACCGGGTGCGGCAGGTGGCGTCGTCGGCGCTGTCGCTGCGCAAGGCGAACAAGCTGCGCGTGCGGCTGCCGCTCGCGCGCCTGCTCGTCGCCGCGGAGGACGCCGAGACGCTGCGCGAGTTCACCGACATCGTCCGCGACGAGGTGAACGTGAAATCCGTCGAGCTGACCACGGACGTGGCCGCGCACGGCGGGTTCGAGGTCGCGGTGAACGCGCGCGCCGCGGGGCCGAGGCTCGGCAAGGACGTGCAGAAGGTGATCAAGGCCGTCAAGGCGGGCGACTGGTCCACATCGGACACCGGCGCCGTGGTCGCGGCCGGGATCGAACTCGTCGAGGGCGAGTACGAGCGCAGGCTGGTCGCCAAGGATTCCGGTGCCGCGGCCGAGCTGCCGAACAGCTCGGGGCTCGTGCTGCTCGACACCGAGGTCACCGCCGAACTCGCCGACGAGGGCGTGGTGCGCGACCTGATCCGCGTCGTCCAGCAGGCCCGCCGTGACGCGGGGCTCGAAGTCGCCGACCGGATCCGGCTGACCGTCGACGCGCCGGACGAGGTCGTCGCCGCGACGAAGAAGCACGAGAAGTTCCTCGCCGACGAAACGCTCGCCGTCGAGGTGAGCTACGGCACGGTCGGTGAGAGCTCGTCGGGGACCGTCGGCGACGGCGTCAAGGTCACGGTCGGAGTCGTCAAGGCGTGAGCGCCGCCGGGACTCGATCACGAATCGGGATCGAGTCCCGGCGGTAACACCCTTCACCGCCCCGCGATGGGCAAGCTGGGCGGGACGAACCTGGGGGGGACAACGGTGAAACCTGGTGTGCGCAAGGCCGTGCTGTCGATCGGCGCGCTGGCGGTGGTGGGGATCGTGGCGGCCGCGGTGTTCGTGCTGCGCGGTGGTTCTTCGGAGAGCCCCGCGGCGGAGAACGCGGCGTCGTCGCAGGAGGATCCCGCCGGCACGGTGAGCCGGTTCCTGGACGCGCTGTCGGCGAAGAACCTGGACGCGGCGGCGGCGCTCACCGACGATCCCGCTGCCGCGAAGGCCGCCTTCGACGACGTGACGCGCGGCCTGGTCGTGACGAAGCTGGCGGCGAAGTTTGGGGACGCGGGGCCCACCGAAGGGGACAGGTCCCCTGCCCGGTACACGATGACGTGGACCCTCGGTGCCAACCGGGTCTGGACCTATCCCGCCGCGCTGGACCTGGTGCGCTCGGGGTCGCGCTGGGCGGTGCACTGGAGCCCGCACGTGCTGCACCCGAAACTGGAGGCGGGCCAGCACCTCGTGTTGCGCACGGGCGGCGCCGGGGACGCGGTACTGGACCGTGACGGGAAGCCGTTGCTGTCGTGGGGGCCGGTCGGCCCGCGTCCGGTGGAGCCCGCGATCGCACTCGAGCTGATGCCCGCGCTGATTCGGTACGCGGCGGGGCAGGCAGGGAACGGCTGGGCGGTCGCCAGGACCGACGGCGCGGGGAAGACGATCGACACGCTGTTCGGCAAGGAAGTCGACCGCAAGCCGCTGATCTCGACGTTGAGCACGGGCTTGCAGAAGGCGGCCGAGGCCGCGGTGGATACCACCGCCCAATCCGCGGTACTGGTGGCCTTGCAGCCCTCGACGGGGGATATCCTGGCGGTGGCGAGGAACAACGGGCAGCAGCACCTGAATCCGTTCACCGGGCTGTACGCGCCGGGCTCGACGTTCAAGATCGCGACCGCGACCGCCGCGCTGGAAAGCGGCACCGCCACCGCCGACACCGTGCTGGAGTGCCCCGGCACGATCCAGCTTGGCCAGCGCACGATCCCCAACGACAACAAGTTCGTGCTGCCGCCGGTGCCGTTGCATTCGGCGTTCGCGCATTCGTGCAACACCACCTTCGCCCAGCTCGCTTCGCAGCTTCCGCCGGACGCGCTGAAGAAGGCCGCCGACCAGTACGGGCTGAACGCGGACTTCGACGTGCCGGGGCTGCAGACCGAGGCGGGCAAGGTCGAGGCGACCGGGTCCGCGGCCGAGCAGGTGGAGGCCGGGATCGGCCAGGGCAAGGTGCTGGTCAGCCCCTTCGGCGGGGCGCTGATGGCGGCCACCGTGGCCGCCGGGAAAGCGGTCACCCCGAAGCTGTGGCACGGCGTGGACACCAAGGTCGGTGCCGGGTACGGCCCGCCGCCCGCGCCGGTGCTGGCGTCGGTGCGTGCGATGATGCGGGAGGTCGTCACCGCGGGCACGGCGACCGGGGCGAAGGGCGCCGGGACGGTGTTCGGCAAGACCGGGACCGCGCAGCTGCCCGACCCGTCGAAGGCCAACGGCTGGTTCGTCGGCTACCGCGGCGATCTCGCGTTCGCCGTCATGCTCGCCGCTTCGAACTCCTCGGCACCCGCCGTGACGCTCGCCACGAAATTCCTCAACGCCGCACCCTGAGCGTGTTTTCGTTCCCTCCCAACGGTTTCGCGGTTTTCCGGGTGCACCGGTCAGCGGCGACGGGCCCCACATCTATTGTGGAGACCCACGGGTGGGGCGGAAGGAGGCGGGGATGGACCAGCTTCCGGTCATTCTCGGCACCGGCGCGGCGGTGCTGCTCGCGTCGGTGATCGCGGTCAGGGTGTCGATCCGGCTCGGCCTGCCGTCCTTGCTGCTGTACCTGGGAATCGGCGTCCTGATCGGGGAAGCCGGGTTCGGCGTCCGCTTCGACGACCCGACGCTGACGCAGTCGCTCGGGCTCGCCGCACTCGTGATGATCCTCACCGAGGGCGGCCTGACCACGCGGTGGTCTGCGGTGAAACCCGCGCTGGGCACCGGGATCGCACTGTCCACAGTGGCCGTTGTGGTGAGCGTCGCGGTCACCGGCGCCGCCCTGCACTGGTTGCTGGGGCTGGACTGGCGCATGGCCCTGCTGTGGGGATCCGTGCTCGCCTCGACGGACGCGGCCGCGGTGTTCTCCGTGCTGCGCACCGCGGGCATCGGCAAACGGCTCGTCGGCGCGCTCGAACTCGAGTCGGGGATGAACGACGCGCCGGTCTACATCGCGGTCGTGGTGCTCGCCGAGGGGACCACAGTGGACTGGACGCTGCCGCTGCTGGTGATCTACGAACTCGGCGCCGGGCTCGCGATCGGGCTCGGCTTCGGCTGGCTCGGCGCGTTCGCGCTGCGCAAGGCCGCGCTGCCCGCCACCGGCCTGTACCCGCTCGCGACGGTCGCGGTGTGCGTCCTCGCCTATTCGTCGGGGCAGTTCGCGCACGCGTCGGGACTGCTGGCGACCTACGTCGCCGGGGTGGTGCTGGGCAACTCGAAGCTGCCGCACCGCTCGGACACGCTCTCCTTCGCCGAGGGGCTCGGCTGGCTCGCGCAGATCGGGTTGTTCGTCCTGCTCGGGTTGTACGCGTCGCCGGAACGGCTGCTGGAGGCGCTCGTGCCCGGCCTCGTCGCCGGGGGAGTGCTGCTCCTGCTCGCGAGGCCGTTGTCCGTGCTCTGTTCGGCGCTGCCGTTCCGGGTCCCGTGGCGCGACCAGATTTTCCTGTCGTGGGCCGGTTTGCGGGGCGCGGTGCCGATCGTGCTCGCGCTGATCCCGCTCGCCGAAGGGGTGCCCGGCGCGCAGCGGCTGGTGGACGCCGTGTTCGTGCTCGTCATCGTGCTGACCGTGCTGCAGGGCACCACCCTCGCGCCGCTGGCGAAGCTGCTGGGGCTCAGCGAGAAGGGCGGGCCGACCGAGCTGGAGGTCGACGCCGCGCCGCTGGACGAGCTGGGCGCCGAGCTGCTGCAGGTGCGGATCCAGCCGGGTTCGCGGATGCACGGCGTGTACCTGTCGGAGCTGAGGCTGCCGGCCGGGGCCACGGTGAGCCTGGTGGTCCGGGACGGCGCCGGGTTCACGCCGCAGAAGACGAGCCGGTTGCAGGAGCGCGACCAGTTGCTCGTGGTGACCACGGAGAAGGCGCGCGACGCCGCGGAACGGCGCATCAGGGCCGTCGACAGGGCGGGCAGGCTGGCCCGCTGGCGCGGCGAATCCGGCAGATAGCGCGAAACCCGCCAGAGTGGTGGACAATTTCATTCTTTTATATTCCCTTGTTGGCCTGTTCGGGTTAATGTTCGCCGACTTTTGCCGACCTCGACGACTTCACAAGCGCTCGCTGGGGTGAAGTCCGGGCCTTAGGGAGAACAGAGAGTGACGAAAACCTCGTCTCGTCTTGGGTACGCCGGTGCCGCCGTGCTGGCCGGTGTCCTGCTCGTCTCGCCGACCGCGATCAGCACCGCCAGCGCCGACGACGGCTTCCCGGCGTTCGGCCTGCCGTTCGCGGCCGGGCAGAAGACCGGGTCCGCCGGCATCCACTCGGACGACGGCGGCAGCGGCGTCAAGAACGCGATCGACTTCAACCCCGACGACTCGACCGTGCGCGCGCCGCTCGGCGGCACCGTGCACCTCCAGCACTGCTCCGGCGGCGACTGGGTGACGATCGACCACGTGAACGGCTGGCGCACCGGCTACTACCACATGGAAGGCATCAAGGTCGCCGACGGCCAGCAGGTCGAGCCGGGCACCGTGCTCGGCTCGATCGGCAACGCGCTGCCGTGCGGCGGGCACACCACCGGCGCGCACGTGCACTTCACGCTGTGGACGCTCGGTGGTGCGGCGGCGCTGTCGAACGCGGCGGGCCCGATCCCGAGCGGTAACTGGGACAACGTCTCCTACGACCGCCTGTCCACCGAGGTGGCCAACGACGTCGGCGTCGCGGTGGACGGCCACACCTTCGGTGGCTGGCTCTTCAAGGCCGAGGCGGAGCAGTACAAGGGCACCGCGACCAACGTCAAGACGAACGAGGTCGTGCAGCTGCCCGGGTACTTCCGCTACGACGGCTGATCCTCCCGGCCCGGCCTGGTCCGTGTGAGCGCGGTCTCAACCCGTGGAAGATCGCTCGCGCGGACCCTGCCGGTTCGGCTATGGTCTCCGGCAGGTCACGAGTGCCAGCGCGAAGCCCCGGCTTGCTGGCCGGCAACCCTCCAACCGCGGTGGGGTGCCCCGGGTGAGGACCTGGCTCGTCGCGAGGTGCGACGGGCAAGCGCGGGCCCTCCAGCGGGTCCCTGACCCGAGGAGGCCTCCGATGACTCTCGCACTCGACCGCACCGCCGTTCCCGCCGAAACCGCCACGCCGCTTCCCGCCGTGGCCGGTGCGCGACTGCGGGTCCCGTTGGTCACCGGTGACGAGATCGGGTACGCGAACCTCGACCACGCGGCGAGCGCGCCGTGTCTCGACGCCGTCCGCGACGCCGTCGACGAGTTCCTTCCCTGGTACGCCAGCGTGCACCGCGGCGCCGGGTTCGCGTCGCAGGTTTCCACGAAGCTGTACGAGCGCACGCGGGACATCGTCCGGCGCTTCACCGGCGCCCGCGCCGGCGACACCGTGATCTTCACCAGGAACACCACCGATTCCTTCAACCTGCTCGCCCGCGCGGTTCCGAAGAACACCTCGGTGGTCGTGTTCGACAGCGAGCACCACGCGGCACTGCTCCCGTGGCGGGGCCCGAACGTGCACCGGATCCCGTTGCCCGCCACCAGGCTCGCCGCGGTGTCCGCTGTGGACAGTGCGCTCGCCGCGTGCGCGGAGGGCCCGAGGCTGGTGGTGCTCACCGGCGCGTCGAACGTGACCGGCGAGGTGCTCCCGGTCGCGGAGATCGCCGCCGTGGCGCGTCGCCGCGGGGCACGGATCGCGCTCGACGCGGCGCAGCTTTCCCCGCACCGCAGGGTTTCCCTTCGTGAGTCCGATGTGGACTACGTGGTGTTCTCCGGGCACAAGCTGTACGCGCCGTTCGGGGCCGGTGTGCTCGTCGGGCGGGCGGACTGGCTGCGGGCCGCTCAGCCGTACCTCGCGGGCGGCGGTGCGAGCAAGGCGGTTTCCCGTACTGGCGAGGAAATCGGTGTCGTCTGGAACCAGGGGCCGGAGCGGCACGAGGCCGGGTCGCCGAACACCGTCGGCGTGTACGCGCTCGGCGTCGCCTGCGAACAACTCGCGGCGAACCGCGAGGCGCTCGAAGCGCACGAGCACGTGCTGCTGGAGAAGCTGCGGCGCGGGTTCCAGTCGGTGCCGGGCTTGGCGGAGCTGCGGCTTTTCGAAGACGCGGGTGACCGGGTCGGCACGGTGAGCTTCGTGCTCGACGGGTTCGAACCCGGCTGGCTCGCTGCGGTGCTCTCGGCGGAGTACGGCATCGGCGTCCGCGACGGCGCTTTCTGCGCCCACATCGCCACGCGCGGGCTCATCGCGCGCACCGGTGTCGACGCCAAGCAGGCCGTGCGGGTGAGCATCGGCCTCGGCACCACGGAGGAGCACATCGACCGGCTGCTGCTCGCGCTGCGCCAGATCGTGGCACGGGGTGCGCGCTGGTCCTACGCGGTCGTCGAAGGTCGCTGGGCCCCGACCCCGGATCCGCGCGCGCTGCCCTCGTTCCTGCGCGACTGACGGACCACTACGCTGGCCCCCGTTTCCCTTGGGGGTGAAATGAAAGCGCTGATCCACGGGCGGTACCCGTACTGGTTCCCGCTCGCCGCACTCGGGCTCGCGATGTTCGTGACCGGCGTGCTGCCCGCACCGGTCGCGGAACCGGGCCTGCTGGTGCCGCTGTACGAACCGTCGTCCGAGCGGACCGCGGTCGCGGTAGCGGTCGGACCCGCGGCGCCACCGTTCCACTGGTCGTACGCGCTGGGTGTGGCTTTCCTGCTGACGGTCCTGTTCTTCGTGCTGCGCGCCCGTGGCTTCGGGAAGCCGGTCCGGGCCAGGACGACGGTCGCGGTCACGGCGGGTGGAGTGCTGGGGATCGCGGTGGCCGCCGCGTTCGCCGAGATGGCCGGGTCCGGCAGGGGCGCGGCGATGGTGGCGAACCTGTGCGGGCCGCTCGCGCTGGTGGGGCTGTGCGCGCTGGTGGTCGGCTACTTCGGCAGCGGGCGGCGATGGCTGACGATGCTGGGTGTCGTGCTGGCGGCCGTCGGTGGTTACGGAGCGCTCGTGGCGGCGCGGCCGCAGCTCGGTCCCGCCGGGCTGATCTGCCTCGGCTTGCTGGTGCTCGCCGTGCTCGAACGCTCCCTGGTGCTCGCCGGGTTCGCGGTGGCGTTCCTGCTGTTCGCGACGATCCTGCCGGAGGACACCGGTGTGGTGGACCCGGCCGCGATCGTGCTGGTCGTCGCCGGGCTGGTGGCGCTGGTCGCCGGGCGTCGCCCGCCAGAGCCGGTCACCGGTGGCGACTGAACCCGCGCGGGCGCGTGCGTGGACAATGGGCCGGTGAGCACCGAACAGACCTCCGGTCCGGACATGGCCGAAGCCGAGCCGGACATCCCCGCCACCCAGCCGAAGCGGCGCGTCGCGCTGGTGGCCGCGGTCGCCGTCGCGGCGCTCGCCGCCGACGTGCTGACCAAGGTGCTCGCGCTGTCTGCGTGGGAGGGCAGGGAGCCGGTGCGCGCGCTCGGCGGGCTGGTGTACTTCCAGATCGTGCGCAACCCCGGCGCCGCGTTCTCGCTCGCCACCGGGATGACCTGGATCCTCGCGATCGGGGCCGTGGTGGTCGCGGGCGCGATCATCTGGCTCTCGCGGCGCCTGCGGTCCGCCGGCTGGGCGATCGGGCTCGGCCTGGTGCTCGCCGGAGCGCTCGGCAATCTCACCGACCGGCTCTTCCGCGCGCCGGGGCCGTTGCAGGGCCACGTCATCGACTTCATCTCGCTCTTCTCGCCCAACGGCGAGACGTGGCCGGTGTTCAACGTCGCCGACTCGTGCATCTGCGTCGGCGCGGCGCTCATCGTGGTGCTTTCGTTGCGGGGCAAGGATTACGACGGCACCTCGTCGCGGAGCAGGAAGGCGGCGAAGGCGTGAGCGCGCGGATGCTGCCGGTCCCCGACGGGCTCGACGGGATGCGCGTCGACGCGGGGCTGGCGAAGATGCTGGGGCTGTCCAGGACCGTGGTCGCCGAACTGGCCGAGACCGGGGAGGTGCTGCTCGACGGCCGCCAGGTCGGCAAGTCGGACCGGCTCACCGCGGGCGGGCTGCTCGAAGTGACCATGCCGGAACCGGAGAACAAGGTCGAGGTCGTCGCCGAACCGGTCGAGGGCATGCGGATCGTGCACGATGACGACGACATCGTGGTGGTCTCGAAACCCGTCGGCGTCGCCGTGCACCCGAGCCCCGGCTGGACCGGCCCGACCGTCGTCGGCGGACTCGCCGCGGCCGGGTTGCGGATCGCCACTTCCGGTGCCGCCGAACGGCAGGGCGTGGTGCACCGGCTCGACGCGGGCACCACCGGGGTGATGGTGGTCGCGAAGAGCGAGCACGCGTACACCGTGCTCAAGCGCGCGTTCAAGGAGCGCACCGTCGACAAGGGCTACCACGCCGTCGTGCAGGGCCACCCGGACCCGACGCGCGGCACCATCGACGCGCCGATCGACCGGCACCCCCGGCACGACTACAAGTTCGCCGTCGTCGCGGGCGGGCGCCCCAGCGTCACGCACTACGAGGTGGTGGAAGCGTTCCGCGCCGCCTCGCTGGCCGAGATCAAGCTCGAAACCGGCCGCACACACCAGATCCGCGTGCACTTCTCAGCGCTGAAGCACCCGTGCGTCGGCGATCTGACCTACGGCGCGGACCCGGTGCTGGCCAGGAAACTGGGCCTGTCCCGGCAATGGCTGCACGCGCGGACGCTCGGCTTCGCGCACCCCGCCGACGGGCGCTGGGTCCAGTTCGAAGCCGAGTACCCGGACGATCTCGCGAACGCGCTGAAGATCCTCCGCGACGAGAACTAGGCCAGTACGACGTCGATCGCGCGCCGGTACGCCCTGCTTGTCGCGGTGTCCCATGTGGACGCCACGTCGTGGGTGACGATGCGGTAGATCAGCGCGCGGACGAGCATCTGCCCCCACTCGGGCAGCCGCGCCCAGCGCGCGACGAGCGGTGGTCCGGCGCCGTACCAGCACAGCGCGTCGGCGACCGCGACCGCGTACGCCCACGACGTCGGCCGCCAGTAGGCGGGCCAGTCGATGACCGCGGGAGGCAGCCCGTCGGCGAACAGCACGTTGCCCGGCAGATCACCGTGGACCACCTGCGACGGCAGCTCGACCGGCCGCCGTACCTCCAACAGCGGTGTCAGCAGGGCCTTGGCCGCGGGGGAGGCTTGCACGGCGCGCTCCTCCCAGGCAACCCGGTCACCGTAGGACCACGGGTCGTCTCTTGTGTCCAAAAAGGATGGTCGTGGCAGGTCGGCGATCGCCGCGTGGAAGGCGATCCCGGCGCGCAGCACCTCGTCCTGTCGGTCCACATCGGACTCACCGGCGACCAGTTCGCTGGCCTCCCAGCCTTCCATCGCCCAGTCTCCGGTTGCCGCTTTGGCTGGTTTCGGAACCCGGAAATCGACCGATTCGGGTAGCGAAGCGAGCACCTCGGCACGCCACCGGGTCTCGGGCAGGAATTCGACCGGCTTGAAGGCGAGATCGCCGACCCGCCAGGTGCCGCCTTTGCCCCCAGCGAGGAGGACGGGGGTTCCGGTGGCACCAAAGGCGGCGATTACGGCATTCGAGGGAGCAGGCACGGTCAAGATCATATGTCGCGTTGCAACCTTGAAACAGTTGCTGCTTTCGGGCGGTTTCCAGCGCTTGGTGCTCGCAGCTGCACTGAGCATGGTGACTCGTGAACGATGATGGCCGCATGACCATGACTGAGTCGGACTCGACCGTGCGTGCGCAGAAGCTCGGGCAGAGCCTGCGAGTTCTGCGTGAGCAGGCGAACTTGAACGTCCGGGCCGCCGGAGCACGGATCAACGCCTCGGCGAGCAAGATCAGCCGCATCGAGAACGGCAAGAGTTTCGCTTCGACCGAGGATGTTTCCGGTCTGCTCGCGGCCTACGGGGTGGTCGGCTCGAAGCGGCAGCACCTCCTCGACCTGGCAGCGGAGTCGGCGGAACGCGGTTGGTGGCAGCGCCACGAACTGCCGATCGAGGCGAGGGTCGAAACCCTTTCCGGGTTGGAAGCCGCCGCGAACACCCTGGTCAGCTTCGAAATCGCAGTCATTCCCGGCCTGGCGCAGACTGAGGAGTACACCCGCGCGCTGATGATCGAGTCCGGTGTGGTGCCGCGGGACATGGTGGAGCAGCGAGTCCGCGAGCGGATGGATCGCCAGGAAGCGTTGCGACAGCGGTGGAGCCCGCCCCAGATGCGGTTCATTCTCGACGAGTTTGCGATACACCGAGTTATCGGTGGCCGTGAAGTGCATTGCCGCCAGCTTGAGCACTTGATCGCGCTGTCTGGCCGCCGGGCGACGGAGGTCCGAGTGGTGCCGAACGCGGGGAAGGCGCATGCAGGGCTCAGCGGCGGGTTTTTGATCATCCAGAGGCCGGAAGGGGCGCCGGTGATCTTTCTCGGGAATCTTACTTCGAGTCTTGTAGTGGAGGGTCTCGGCGAGGTGAGCGAGTACCAGAAGGCGGCGAGTGAACTCCTCAACCATGCGCTCAGCCCACGGGATTCTCTGAACTTCATTGCCAGAAAGGCCAGGCGGCTACATGCAGGTGTCACACAGGGCAACCAGCCTTCGCTTGTCGTGGGTCAAGAGCAGCTATAGCGGTACCCAGGCGAACTGTGTCGAGGTGGCGTGCGTGGGGGAGGCGGTGTTGGTGCGGGACTCGAAGGAGCCTCTGGGTGGGCGCTGTGCCTCTCGCGTGCGGCGTTTGGTGCGCTGTGCGGCTCGCGTGTGTTCGGGGCGCGGTCGTTCTGCCCTTCGCCGGGGAGTGGCTGAAGAGCCGGGTGTTGGCGGGTCCGTCCGTTGTGGACACGGCCGCCTTGTGGCGGCTTCGACTGTCAGGCGGCGCGGGGTTGGGCGGTGTGGCGGTTCGATCTCGATCTTCGCCACGGGTCGACGAATTCGGGTGGGGTGAACTCCGGGAGGCCGTCGACCATGCGGAGTTTCCAGTCGCTACGATGCAAAAGTCTGTGGTGGTGGGCGCACAACAGGACGAGGTTGCCCAGATCGGTGGGGCCACCGTGGGCCCAGTGCACGACGTGATGCGCCTCGCAGTGTCGCGGCGCCCGGGAACACCCCGGGAAAGCACATCCGGAATCCCGCAACGCCAACATGAAGCGGAGTGCCTCGGTCACCACTCGTTTGGCCCGGCCGAGTTCCAGCGGTTGGCCCTTGCCGTCGAGTATGGCGGGGATGACCCGGCAGTCGCAGGCGAGAATTCGGGCTTCGCTGGCGGTGATCGTGGTGACCATGTCCAGGCAGGCTGTGCCGAGTTCCTTTTTCAGGTCAGCCAGTGGGATTGTCACGATCAGGTCCGAGCGATTACCGCTGCGGTTCGGGGATTCGGGGTGGCTGGCGGCGAGGGCGACCAGCTCCATGAACGCGTCCCCGTATCGCTCGGCCCGACTCCGCTGCACCGGCTCGCCCGTCGGGTCACCCTCACTAAATTGGGCGAGAGGATCCAACAGGGCAAGGGTTTTCGCGGCGGAGAGGGGATCGAGGTAGCCGTCGAACTTCGCCGAACCATCCTTGCGGTGATGGAAGTTCAGCTCTCGCCTCGGGGCAGGAGTGTCGCGGGGCTCGGTGCCGTCAGGGTCGAGGTGGCCGAGGATTGCCTTGCCTAGCTTGCTGATCTCCTTGACGCCCGCGGTGCGGGCCAGTTCGACCAGGGACCGTTCCGCGAACTCCCGGTCCTCTTCCGGGGTCGTGGCGGGGATTTTCTCCAGCACCCGCACAATCCCGTCCACGTGCTCCGGTGAGATCTCACCCTCCCGGGCGGCCTCGCCGACAAGGGGTGCCGGAGCGGGAATCTCCGCGCCATCGATCCCCTGACTCGGGTTGGTCACGAGCGCGCGCTTCACCAGCTTCTTCACGCCCGGACCGGAACTCCGCGCGATATCCGCCACCAGACCGGCCACGCTCGTGTACCCCAAATCGCGAGCGCCACCGTTGTCCAGGCGCGCGATAATGCGGTGGAGGCGCGATTCCTGCTGCCACCACAGCACGAACTCCTCCCTCAACAGCGCGGCGAGTTCACGCGCGTTGAGCTGCCACAGCTCCTGCTGCGGCGCAAGGGAAGGAGAAGTCTCGGACACGACTCCATTCTACCGCGATCGCACACAGGTTCGACTGACTCGATCGGGTGAATCACTTGGAAAGTCCACAGTGGACCAACGAGGAAACCGAGTTGCACCAAGGAAAACTGCCGCCGAACCACAATGCAACCGCAGCCGGGCAACGAAATCCGCACACCTCCTTCCCGTCCAAAGCCTTCTTTGAACCGCAGCCCGACAACGGCGAAGCAACCGCTACGACCCTTCACTGACCGTCGGGAAATCCGGGGACTGTCGGGAGTGTCCGCGAGGACGATGGCGGCTTCGCGGGTGTCGAAGGGCTTGTCGAGGTTGGGAGTTCGGAAGTGGGCGTGGTGGTTTTAGCCGGAGGAACAGTCGGTTTCGTCGGGGGAACGGTCGGAGTGACGGTTGGTTTGGTCGGGGACGTGGGCGTCTTCGTCGGCGGAACCGGATCGCCGGTCCTCCTCGCCCAGTACGTGAACCAGATCTGCCCGCCCGCCTTCGGTGTCGTCGCATCGAACATGGCCCGCACCCGGAACGAAGTCGCGGTGAGGGAGTCGTGGACGGTGTTCAGCATGAACCCGTTGAACTGTCCCGGGGTATCGGGTGAAACCAGTACGGCGGTCGGAACGACGCCTAGTTTGTGCGAAACGGTGCAGGTGCCAGCCGCGTCGATGACACAGGACGCGCGGCCGAAGTCCTCGACGGGGTTTCCCTGACCGGTGGCGGACAACGACATGCCGGTGGCGAACGCTCCGGCCGCGACGACGGCGGAAGCACCGAAAACGGCCGCACGGGTTCTCGAAGTCAGCATTCCTCCCCCTTTTTTTGCCGCGCTGAGTGCGCGAGCGTGATCTGTCCGTCGGCGCCGGGCTGAAAATCGTTACAGGACACCGGGCAGAACCAAGGCGCCCCAAGCCAATACCGGGCCGAACCCGACGATCCCGCACGTATACCGGACCACCTGCCGGTAGAACCGGTCCCGATCCACCCCGCGCGCGTTGCTCAACACCAAGGCGCCGTTCGTCGAGAAAGGGGAGACGTCGACGATGGTCGTGGATACCGCCAAAGCCGCGATCAGGCCGCCTGCGCTGAGGCCGCTGGAGAGCAGCAGGGGGACGGCGACCGGGATGATCGCGGTCAGGATCGCGGTGGACGAGGCGAAGGCGGACGTCACCGCGACGACGAAGCACAGCACCAGTGCCACCACGAGCGGGGTGCCGAGTGTCGCGGCCTGGTGGGAGAGCAGGTCGATGGTTCCGGCTTTTTCCAGGATCGTCACGTAGGTGACCATGCCCGCCACCAACAGGATCGTGGA
This sequence comes from Amycolatopsis sp. CA-230715, assembly GCF_018736145.1. GTDB lineage: Bacteria > Actinomycetota > Actinomycetes > Mycobacteriales > Pseudonocardiaceae > Amycolatopsis. The sequence goes on along the minus strand of NZ_CP059997.1, from coordinate 381,501 downwards.
CCAGCTGATGCCGTCGATCGCCTTCGCCTGGTTCTTCATGTCGACCAAGGAGAGCAGGGCGCCGGCGGCCAGTGCGAGGAAGCCGATTTCGAGGTGGAATCCCAGTGCGCCGACGACGAGGGCCAGGAGCAGGGCGAGGGTGAGTGCCTGCCGCCAGGTGATCCGCCCGGCCGTCGGATGCTCATCGGGTTCGGGCACCGGTTCCGCAGAACGCTTGCGCAGTAACAAGAACGTCAGCAGCGACAGCAGCAGGTTGAAGCCGAAGCTCGCGAAGAACAGCACCACCGGGGCGACGGACAGGGAGGTCTTCGCGACCATGCCGGAGACGAGCACGCCCGAGACGGCGACGGGGGAGAACGCGCCCGCGTGCGCGCCGCTGATCACCATCAGCGGGCTCATCCGGTAGCGGAACGCGAAGTTCATTCCGATGGGGGCCAGCAGGGCGACCGCGGCGGGGGTGAAGGTGCCGAACGCGGTGAGCACCGCGGCGACGGTGAACAGCACCCACGGGATCAGCGTGACCTTGCCGCGCACGAGCCGGACCCCCGCCGAGACGAGCAGGTCGATCGTGCCGTTGTGCCGCGCCACCGAAAACAGGTACGTGACACCGACGATCGTGACGAACAGCGAAACCGGGAACCCTTCGAAGATCTGGTCCTGGTCGAGGCCGAGCGACAGGGTGCCGACCACGAACGCGCCGACGAAGGGGAGTATGCCGATGTTGATCGGCAGCACGGTGGCGACCACGAACATGAGCACGAGCGCACCGAGGGAAACCAGTTCAGCGGTCATCGGAACAACACTGTCCTTTTCAGACGGTCAGACGGTCAGACGGGGCGAGCGGGGAAGGTCAGGCGGAAAGCGGTTCGGCGACGGAGATGCTGGCTTCGCACAGCACCCGCGCCGCGCGCCGCACGGTCACCCGGCGCGGCACGGACCCGTCGAGGTCCGCACAGGTTACGGCCACGACCCCGGCCGGGGTGCCGATTCGCAGCACTTCCCCGCCCGGCTCGGTGGAGCGGGCGTGCACCACCGAACCGGGCACGAGGTTGGCCACGCCGATGCCCGTGGCCGAGGTCAGCCCGATCGTGGGATGGGGCTCGGTCATGGTCAGCATGCGCACCGAGACGTCGTAGTCGGCGGCGCCGATCCGTTCCCCGGTCGTGCTGCGGTAGGCCACCGGCGAACCGACGAGCCCCACTTTCGGCACGGCGTCGGCCTCCGGGCTGAGCCCCATCAGCGGTGCCGCGGCGCGGCGCACGGATCGCAGCCAGCCGACTTCCCGGCGGACCGCGGCGATCGACGCGGCGGCGTCGCGCCCGGTGCGGGCGGCGTCGACGAGGGCCATCGGGGCGCCCGCGTCCAGCAGGGTCACCGGCACCGCGCGGTCGTCGACGACCAACTCGGTCCTCGGCGAAGGCACCGAGTGGACGGGGTCCACAAAGGTCAGTCCGACCGCGACGCCGCCGGAACGGGTGCCCGGCACGGTCGCGGTGCCGAACTCGTGCGCGATCCCGCCGGTGGTGTCCACTTCGGCCTCCAGCACGGCGCCGGTGTTGGTGTTGCGCAGCACCACGCGCGTGCGGTCGCCGGTGATCGGCACGAGACCGCGGGTGACCGCCCACAGGCCGATCGCGGTGGCGCAGTTCCCGCAGTTGCTGCCCCATTCGACCCGCTCGACGCCGATGCCGACCTGGCAGAAGAGGTAGTCGACGTCAACGCTTCCGGTGTCGGCGCGCCGGACCACGGCGGCCTTCGAGGTGGTCGGCGTCGCGCCGCCGACGCCGTCGAGCTGCACCGGGTCGGCCGCGCCGTAAGCGCTGATGAGGAGCCGTTCGAGTTCGTCCAAATCGGACGGTACGTCGGCGGCGTCGAACAACCAGCACTTGCTGGTTCCCCCTCTGACCAAGGTCGCTGGCACGTGCACGGCGGTTCTTCCTCCTGCTCGGCGGGGTCGGGGCATTACCGTGACAAGCGCGAGGATTGAGAACAATAGCCATCTGCTTAGAGCATGTCTCATTTGGCGAGTTTCTTGTAGCAGGTGAGAGTGGCGGCGAGGGTGAGGAAGGCGCAGAAGTGGTTGGCGTAGCGGTCATAGCGGATGGCGAGCCGGTGGTAGCCGAAGAGCCAGGCGATGGATCGTTCGATGACCCAGCGGTGTTTGCCGAGTTTCTTGCTGGACTCGATGCCTTTGCGGGCGATGCGCACGACGATGCCGCGGTCACGGACCCAGTCCCGTAGGTCGGTGTGGTCGTAGGCCTTGTCGGCGTGCAGCTTGCTGGGTTTGCGGCGGCGGGGTCCGCGTCGGGACTTGATCGCGGGGATCGCCATGACCAAGGGTTTGAGAGTGTAGGAGTCGTTGGTGTTCGCGGCAGATACCGCGACCGCCAGCGGCAGGCCCGCCCGGTCGGACAGGACGTGGATCTTCGATCCGGCCTTGCCGCGGTCGACCGGGTTCGGGCCGGTCATGGGTCCCCTTTTTTCGCGCGAACCGATGCTCCGTCCAGGACTGCCCGTGACCAGTCGATCTCGCCTTGGCTGCCCAGTTCGTCCAGGACGGCCCGGTGCAGTCGAGGCCATAGACCGGCTTTGGTCCATTCGGTGAACCGTCGATGCGCGGTCGGCACCGTGACGCCGAACGACGGTGGCAGCATCCGCCACGCGCACCCGCTAGTCAGCACGTACACCACCGCCGTGAACACGGCCCGGTCGTCAACTGGCGCCCTGCCACCACCCTGCGGACGCGGCGCAAACGAGGGGATCAACGGCTCGACCAGAGCCCACAACTCATCCGGCACCAACCGCCGAGACAACGCATCGACCACAGCACAGATCATGCACCACCAACCACAAAACCCATACGAGACACGCTCTTAGTACTGGTTAAGCTGAGCTAAAGACGGAAGGAGGGCTCGTGCTGGATCTGCGGAGGCTGCTGCTGCTCGTCGACGTGGCCGAGCACGGGTCGCTCACCGGCGCCGCGGCGGCGGCCGGGATCACGCCGTCGGCGGCGTCACAGCAGATGTCCCGGCTGGAAGCGGAGGTCGGCCAGCCGCTGCTGTACCGGCTGCCGCGCGGGGTCCGGCTCACCGACGCGGAGCGGCGCTGGTCGCGAGAGGACAGACGATCCGGCGCGAACTCCGTGCCGCACAAGCGGATCTGGACTCGTTCGCCAAGCTCGACCGCGGTACGCTCCGGCTCGGCTCGTTCCCCACGGCCAGCGCGTCGCTGCTGCCGCTGGCACTGACCCGGTTCTCCCGCAAGCATCCCGGTGCGCGCGCCCACGTCCGCTCGGCGCTGCTGGCCGAGCTGCTGGAACTGCTGCACACCGGCGAGATCGAGCTGGCGCTGCTGTGGGACTACGAATGGAACCGCGTCGACGAAAGCGCGCTGACGGTCGCGCACCTGCTCGACGATCCGACGGTCCTGGTGGTCCCGGCGAATTCGGAGCTGCTCGACGAAGCCGAGATCACGCTCGCCTCGCTCGCGTCCCAGCAGTGGATCATCAGGGCGGACCACCACCCGGTCGCCACCGTGCTGCGCCGCAGCTGCCACCTCGCCGGGTTCGACCCGATCATCGCCTACGAGTCGCACGACTACCAGGAGGCGCAGGCGATGGTGGCGGCGGGGCTCGGCATCGCGATCGCGCCGCGGCTCGCGCTGACGAACCGGCGCAGCGACGTCCGGCTGGTGAGCTTCGCCAGCGGCGTCCCGGCGCCGACGCGGCGGATCCTGCTGGCGCGCCCGGGAACCAGGGAGCCGACACCCGCGGCGCTCGCGATGACGGAGATCCTGCGCGCGGTGGCGCAGAAGTTCTCCGACAGCAGCCTGCACCGCACGCGGCTCGGCTCGGTGCCCGGCCGGTGACTCAGTCCTCGATCGCCCAGGTGATGGTGCGTTCGTCCGGTTCGGGCCGCGGGCTCCAGCGCACCGACACCACGCGCGTGGACTCCGGCAGCACGTAGACGGTGTGCCCGCCCGCGGTCTCACCCGGCTGCACGCCGATTTTGTGCGGTGGCCGCGAAGTCAGCGAGACCGGCGCCTTGCCGATGGCCTTGCCGTCGGCGGTGATCAGCTCGAGGAAGTTGTCCGGCAGCGAGGCGAACGGGATGGGCCCGCGGTTGACCACCTCGGTGTGCACCACGACCGACCGCTCGTTCTCCTCCAGGCGGTATCCCGCCGCGCTGAACAGGAAGTCCGCCGGATCCTGCACCTCCAGCAGCTGCACGGTGAGCTGCTCGCCTTCGAGACCTTCGCTCGGCAGCACGTCCCCGGTGCGGCCGGTGCGGTTCGGTACGGGCGCCTTCGGCGCACCGGGCATTTGCTCGTCGCCGCGCGCCCACGACGCGCTCTGCGGCGGCCCCCAGGTGCTCATCACCGGGTCCACCGGCGGCGGAGGCGGTGGCCGCATCGGCTGCTGGGGTCGCGGCGGCGGGCCCTGCGGCGGCCGTGCCATCGGCGGCGGTCCCTGCCGCACCGGATACGCGCCCGACGGCACGCCCTGCACCGGGTAGGGCGCCGACGGCGTGCCCTGCACCGGGTACGCGGCCGAAGGTGTGCCGTGCACGGCGTAGGCACCCGAGGGCGCGCCGTGCACGGGTGAAGGCGGCTGCGGGGGCCGTTGCTGCGGGCCCGGCTGGGGGACCTGCTGGTTCGGTGGCTGCTGCGGCGCGCCGGCGAGCGCGGCGCGCAGTCCGTTGGGGTCGCTCTCCACGCCGACGAGCAGCGGCAGCCCGCTGCCGGACAGGGAGACCAGCCGGTAGGCGACCTCGCGCGGGTCCATGCCGACCTTCGCGGCCAGCTCGTGCACCGCCGCCTTGCCCAGCTCGGCCAGTGCGGCGAGCAGGCGGGAGTCAACGGGATCGGTCACGGCCACGCTTCGAACGCTACCGCCTGGTCGCGGCGCGGGTGCAGGCTGCCACGCCGGAGGCGGCCGGAATCGCGGGCATAGGGTGGCGGGAAGAACTACCGGGAGCCGTTGCGCACCACCGGCTCGGAACGCGGACCGACGGGGGACAGCCATGACCGTGACCCAGCTCGCCGACGAGTACGTCGAGGTGATGTTCGAGACCGAGCCGCTGTGGCCTGCCATGCTGGGCCTCGACCTCGAACGGCCGGGGATCGGCGATCTGTCCGCCGAGGCCGAGCAGACCCTCGTCGCGAAGCTGAAGTCGCTCGAAGAGCGGGCCACCGCGATCGACCCGGCCTCGCTCACCGCCGAGGACAAGGTCACCCGCGACGTGCTGCTCAGCCAGCTCAGGGGCCAGCTCGACCGCGCGGAGCACGGGCTCGTCGAGTTCACCGTCACCGACATCTTCATAGCGCCCGCGGTGTCGATGCTGACCGCGTTGCCGATGGTGACCGTCGCGACGGCGGAGCAGGCCGAGGTCCACCTCGGGCGGCTCGCCGCGATCCCCTGCTACCTCGGCCAGGCGCTCGACCGGCACCGCGCCGGGATCGAAGCCGGGCGGCTGCCGATCGCCCACCTCGTCCGCGCGGCGATCGACCACCTTGGCCGCTACCTGGACTCCGATCCCGCGAACGACCCGCTCGCGCGCCAGGAGCTGCCGGACGAGGCGCTGACCGAGCGGCGGACGGCGTTGCTGCGGGACGTGGTGCGCCCCGGGTTCGCCGCCTACCGCGACGGCCTGATCGCCGACGTCGAACCGCACGGCAGGCTGGCCGACCGCGCCGGGCTGTGCTGGCTGCCCGGCGGCCAGGAGAGCTACGCGGCGTTCGCGCGCCTGCACACCACCACCGACCGCACCCCCGACGAGCTGCACGAGACCGGGTTGCGGATCATCGGCGAACTCGCCGAGGAGTACGCCGAGATCGGCGGCAGGGTGTTCGGCACCCGTGACGTGCGGGAGGTGTTCGAGCACCTGCGGACCGATCCGGAGCTGCGCTGGCGTGACGCCGAAGACCTCCTCGACACCGCGCGCGGCGCGATCGGCAGGGCGGAGGCGGCCGCGCCGGAGTGGTTCGGGCGCATCCCGTCCGCGGGGTGGGTCGTCTCGGCGGTGCCCGAGGCCGAGGCGCCGGGCGCGCCCGCCGCGTACTACATCCAGCCCTCCGCGGACGGCGCGCGGCCGGGCACCTACTACGCCAACACCCACGAGGTGACCGAGCGGTTCCGCCACGCGGCCGAGGCGACCGCCTTCCACGAAGCCATTCCCGGCCACCACTTCCAGATCAGCACCGCGCTCGGGCTCGACGAGCTGCCGCTGCTGCGCAGGCTCGGCGACTTCAACGCCTACATCGAAGGCTGGGGCCTCTACAGCGAGCGGCTCGCGTTCGAGATGGGCCTGTACTCCGACGATGTCGCGCTGCTCGGCATGCTCACGCTCGACTCGATGCGGGCGGGGCGGCTGGTGGTCGACACCGGGCTGCACGCGAAGGGGTGGAGCAGGCAGCAGGCCGTCGACTACCTCGTCGAGCACACGCCGATGTCGCGTGTCGAGATCGAGTCCGAAGTGGACCGCTATCTCGCCTACCCCGGGCAGGCGCTGGCGTACATGGTGGGGCGGCTGGAGATCCAGCGCATCCGCGCGCACGCCGAAAAGGTGCTGGGGGATAGGTTCGACATCAAGGCGTTCCACGACCTCGTCCTCGGCGGTGGCGCGCTTCCACTGTCCACTTTGGAGTATGTCGTGCGGGAATGGGCCGTCGCGAACGGGGCGGCCTGGTGACCGGTGTGGAGAGCCCCGCCGCGCTCGCCGACGAGCTGACCGGCGCGCTGTTCGAAGCGGATCCGTTGCGTCCCATGCTGCTCGGGCTGCCGGGGTCGTCCGGCCTTCCCGATCCGAGCAGGGCCGCCGGGCTGCGGCACCGCGAGCGGTTCGCCGGGATCTCCGCGCGCGCAGAGGCGCTGCCCGTTCCAGAGTCCGAAGTGGACGTGGTGACCCTCGAAGTGGTCCGCCAGCAGGCGAAGGCGGCGATCGACCTCATCGACGCCGGGCTCGGCGACTTCGCGGTCAACGACTCCTTCGCCGCGCCCGCGCTGATCCCGCTGGTGCTGATGCCCAACGCCGTGCCCGACACCGCCGAGAAGGCGGAAGCCCACCTGGACAGGCTCGCCGCGTTCCCGTCCTATTTGGACGCCGTGTGCGAGCGGCAGCGCGCCGGTGCGGACGAAGGGCTCGTGGCGGCGGCTTTCCTGGTGCGGGAAGGGATCGCGGCCGTCGAACGGTACCTCGGCAACCCGTTGACCGACCCGCTCCGCCTCGACGCGAAGGCGGCCGGTTTCGCCGACCGGCAGGAGCGGTTGCTGACCGAGTCGGTCCGGCCCGCCTACTCCGCCTACCGGAACTTCCTGCGCGACGAAGTGGCACCGAAAGCGCTGCCGGACGAGAAACCCGGTCTGTGCTGGCTTTCCGGCGGCGAGGCGAGGTACGAAGCGCTGATCCGCGCGCACACCACCACCGAGCGGTCCGCGCGGGAACTGCACGAAACCGGGCTCGCGTTCGTCGAGCGGCTCGGCGACGAGTACCGCGAACTCGGCGCGCGGGTCTTCGGCGTCACCGATCTCGGCGAGTTGTTCGCCCGCCTGCGCACCGATCCCGCGCTGCGCTGGGGCGACGCGGACGAGATGCTCGAAGCGGCGCGGACGAGCATCGGCCGTGCCGAAGCGGCGGCGCCGCGCTGGTTCGGGAAGCTGCCGTCCGCGTCGTGCGCGATCACCGCGATGCCCGAGCACGAGGCGGACGGCGGGTCGATCGCCTACTACTTCGAGCCCGCGCTCGACGGTTCGCGGCCGGGCACGTACTACGTCAACACGTTCCGCGCGCGGGAGCGCTTCCGGCACGAGTCGGACGCCGTGGCGTTCCACGAGGGCGTGCCGGGGCACCACCTGCAGAACTCGCTTTCCTTGGCGTTGGCCGATCTCCCGCTGCTGCGCCGCGTCGCCGAGGTGAACGCCTACCTCGAAGGGTGGGCGCTCTACGCCGAGCGGCTCGCGGACGAGATGGGGCTGTACACCGACGACGTGAGCCGGTTCGGCCTGCTGGCGCAGGATTCGCTGCGCGCGGGCAGGCTCGTCGTCGACACCGGTATGCACGCGCTGGGCTGGAGCCGCGAACGCGCCGTCGAGTACCTGCGGGTGAACTCGCCGATGCCGCCGGTGGCGATCGAGGCGGAGATCGACCGGTACGCGGGCTGTCCCGGGCAAGCGTTGTCCTACATGGTGGGCAGGCTGGAGATCCAGCGCGTCCGCGCGCACGCCGAAGAAGCGCTGGGGGAGCGGTTCGACATCCGCGCGTTCCACGACGAGGTGCTCGGGCACGGCGTGCTGCCGCTGTCGGTGCTCGACGGCGTGATCCGGCGCTGGATCACGCGCGTTTCCGTTTAGGCCTCGTCACAGGGCGGGTGGCAGCCGCGGCCCGATGAAGTAGGGTGACCGCAACTAAGCGGGCGCTCAGCACGGAAGGCGGCAGCATGCGCATCGGGATCCAGATCAACTACGCCGGGGGCTTCCGGGAGTCCGTCGCCGAGATCGTCGAACTGGAACGCGCCGGGCTGGACATCGTCTTCATCCCGGAGGCGTACTCGTTCGACGCGGTGAGCCAGCTCGGGTTCATCGCCGCCCGCACCGAGCGGGTGGAGATCGCGTCCGGGATCGTGCAGATCTACACGCGCACGCCGACCCTGACCGCGATGACCGCGGCTGGCCTCGACTTCGTCTCGGACGGCCGGTTCACCCTCGGCATGGGCGCCTCGGGACCCCAGGTGATCGAGGGCTTCCACGGCGTGAAGTACGACGCGCCGCTCGCCCGCACGCGCGAGGTTGTCGAAATCTGCCGCCAGGTGTGGCGCCGCGAGCGCGTGGTCCACGACGGCAGGCACTACCAGATCCCGCTGCCCGCCGACCAGGGCACCGGGCTCGGCAAGCCGCTCAAGCTGATCAACCACCCGGTGCGCTCGCGCATCCCGATCATGCTCGCTTCGCTCGGCCCCAAGAACGTCGCGCTGACGGCCGAAATCGCCGAGGCGTGGGAGCCGATCTTCTTCCACCCGGAGAAGGCGAAGGACGTGTGGGGCGCCCCGCTCGCCGAGGGCAAGGCGAAGCGCGACTCCGAGCTGGGCGAGCTGGACACCGTCGTCGGCCTGCCGGTGGCGATCGGCGACGACGTGACGCACCTGCTCGACAACATCCGGCACTACGTCGCGCTCTACGTCGGCGGCATGGGCGCGCGCGGCAAGAACTTCTACAACGACCTGATGTGCCGCTACGGCTACGAGGCCGAGGCGAAGCAAGTGCAGGACCTGTACCTGGACGGGAAGAAGGACGAGGCCGCCGCGGCGCTCCCGCGGGAGCTGCTGGAGGCGATGTCGCTCGTCGGGCCGGTCGGCCACGTCAAGGAGCGCCTCGCCGCGTTCCGCGAGGCCGGGGCGACCACCTTGCAGGTCAACGTGATCGAGCCGGACCCGGCGCGGCGCCCCGCCGTGGTGCGCGAGCTGAAGGAACTCACCGCCTGACGCGGCCGGGAATCCGCGCCTACTTCGCGAGCGCGTCGGGGACGAGTGCGGCGGTGACCACGGTGACCGTGTCGTCCGGCGCGTCGTCGTAGAGGCCGCCGCAGGTGACCAGGCGCAGTTCGGCGCGGGTGGTGCGATCCGGGGCGACGTCCTCCGCGCCGACCGCGCCGTGGTGCGTGTCGACCCGTTCGACGGTGAACTCCGCGACCTTGCCGTCGGCGCGCGTGACGCGGACCTGGTCGCCGGGCACCAGATCGCGCAGCCGGTGGAACACGCCGTAGGAATGCGCGAACAGGGTGTGCCCCGCGATGACCGCCGCGCCCGGCTCGCCCGGCGTCGGGTTGGTGGTGTACCAGCCGAGGACGCCCGCGCTGCCGGGGACCTCCATCGCGCCGGTCGGGGTGCGGCCGAGGTCGACGACCGTCGCCGAGTCGATGCCGAGCGCCGGGACGTCCAGCGAGATCGGCGCCGACGGCGGGAACGGCGCGTCGCCACCCTCGGCGAGCCGTGCGGTCACCGAGGGGCCGAGTGCGCTGTCGGCGGGCCCGCTCGGCAGCCCGGTCATGGTGCGCTCGGCCACCGCCGAGGAGAGCAGGCTGGTGCCGAGCAGGGCGCCTGCCAGCGCGACCACTACGGCGGCCACGGCCGCGGCGAGAATCCCCGCCTCGGTACGACGATCGGATCTGTCCGTCACGGTCACCCTGTCGCAGCAGTGGCCGTTCCCGTCGTCGGCCGTTGCCTGATGATCGTTCGATCGGGGATCCGGCGTTACCGTCCTGAGATAGAGTGCGGTATTCCTCACCCTAATGGGTTAGGATCGCGTTCTTGAATCGGTTTCGACGGGGTTAACGCCCGCGTCAGGAAGCCGTCGAGATCCGCCGCCGGGGGTCGACACGCGGCACGACACGCGTGTGGGATCGGATAGATCGGGGTAAACCCGGCGGGGAAAGGTGTCGGAGGTCAGCTGGGGATGGCGTTAGGCGGAAACGTGGCGGAATCGGTGGGGGTCCTGGACGTCGGGTCGTTCAGCGCGCATTTGGTGGTGCTGGAACGCGGCGGCACGCCGCTCGAACCGAGCCTGGAGCACAAGACGCGGCTCCGGCTGGACCGCGAGCTCGACGAGGACGGCAGGCTGAGCGGGCGTGGCGTCCAAGCGGTCGCCGCCGCGGTGGCCGACGCGGCGGCGGTGGCGAAGGCGCACGGGATCGGCGAGGTGTTCCCGCTGGCCACGTCCTCGATCAGGGACGCGGCGAACTCGGCCGAGATCGTCGCGGAGGTCGCGCGCGCGTCGGGGGTGCGGCTGCGGTTCCTGCCCGGTGAGCGCGAGGCGGAGCTGGCCTACGCGGCTGCCCGCCGCTGGTACGGCGCGGCCGCGGGGCCCCTGCTCGCGATGGACATCGGCGGCGGCACGCTCGAAATCGCCGCGGGCACCGGCCAGGAGGCCGAGTTCGCGCGCTCGCTGCGGCTCGGCGCGCGCGAACTGACCAGGGGATGGCTTTCGCAGGGGGCGGACGACGCGAAGCGGGTCGACGCGCTGCGCGCTTACGCCCTCAAACGCGTGCGGAAGACGCTGTCCGCGGCGCCGGAACTGGAGCACGCGCACGTCGCGGGCTGTTCCAAGGTGTTCCAGCAGCTCGCCAGGCTGACCGGCGCGCGTCCGCAGCGCGAAGGCCCTTACGTGGCCAGGGAACTGCGCCTCGACCAGCTGCGCGACTGGATCCCCCGCCTCGCGGTCCTGCCGCCGTCGCGCCGCGCGAAACTGCCGGGGATCTCCCGGTGCCGGGCCGGGCAGGCGCTCGCGGGCGCGGTCGTCGCCGAGGCGCTGCTCACCGTGACCGGCGGAACGGTGTCCATCTGCCCGTGGTCGACGCGCGACGGGCTCCTGATCGCGCTGGCCGAGGGCAGCGTCGTGGCCGGGAAGAACGGCAGGCTCGGCGGTGCCGACGCGGCGTGACGGGTTTGCCGCGGGCGGCGGAGGGTGTATCCCGGGACCATGAGCACACCCACGCCGCCCGAACGCAATCCCGAGCCGCCGGTGCCACCGCGCTTCCCGCTGCCGGACCACCCCGACCTCGCGCGCTCGCACACCGACGACGTCGACGACGTGCCGAACAAGGACGACGTCCAGTTCGCCCCGCCGGAAGGCGACGAGCCGCCGGACTGACGTCCACAGTGGACTAACCGGTCCGCCGTGCCGGTGCCCTGCCTTCGGGTTGCCGCGGCGGCGGGCCAGGATCGAGCGGAGGTACCGGCAGCCGCACCGGATCGGCGCCGAGCACGAACACCTGTCCGTGGTGGCTCAGTTCGACGTCCCCGCCCGCGATGCGCTCGTAGGTGGCTTCACCCGGCGCGATCCGCACCGCGAACCTGGTGCCGCGGAAGCACATCCGGAAGGTCAGCGCGCGCAGCGCGCCGGGGAGGCGCGGTGCGAAGGTGAGCCTGCCGTCGTGATCGCGCATGCCGCCGAAACCCGCGACCACGGCGCTCCACGCGCCCGCGAGCGAGGCCATGTGCAACCCGCCCGAGACGTTGTTGTGCACGTCGTGCAGATCCGTCAGCGCGGCTTCGCCGAAGTAGTCGTAAGCGAGGTCGAGGTGCCCGACCTCGGCGGCCAGAACCGCTTGCGTGCACGCGGAAAGCGAGGAATCGCGCACGGTCCGCTCCTCGTAGTAGGCGAAGTTCCGCGCCTTCTGCTCGGGCGTGAACGCGTCGCCGCGCAGGTGCATCGCGAGCACCAGGTCCGCCTGCTTGACCACCTGCTTGCGGTACAGGTCGAAGTACGGGTAGTTGAGCAGCAGCGGGTAGTTCTTCGCCGGAGTGCCAGCGAAGTCCCAGTCGGTGTGCTCGGTGAACCCCTCGGATTGCGGGTGCACGCCGAGTTCGTCGTCGTAGGGAACGAGCATGTTCTCCGCGGCCTTGCGCCACGCCTCGATTTCGTCCCGGCGCACGCGAAGCCGCGCGGCCACCTCGGGGTTGCGTTCCGCTGCGGCGGCGGCCTCGACGAGGTTCCGCTGCGCCACCAGGTTCGTGTAGACGTTGTTGTCCGCCACCGCCGAGTACTCGTCGGGACCCGTCACGCCGTCGATGCGGAAACCGCCGTGGCGGTCGTGGTGGCCGAGCGAAACCCACAGGCGCGCGGTTTCGATCAGCAGCTCGCTGCCGTGCTCGACGTCGAACCGGGTGTCACCGGTGGCGTTGAAGTAGCGCGCCACGGCGTCCGCGATATCGGCGCTCACATGGAACGCGGCGGTGCCGGCCGGCCAGTACGCCGAGCACTCCGCGCCGTTGATCGACCGCCACGGGAACGCGGCGCCGCGCAGGCCGAGCTGGTCGGCGCGGTCCTTGGCCTTGCCGATCGTGCCGTGCCGCCAGCGCAGCGCGTCGCGCGCCGCGTCGGGCACGGTGTAGGTCAGCACCGGGAGCACGAACTGCTCGGTGTCCCAGAACGCGTGGCCGTCGTAGCCGGGCCCGGTCAGCCCCTTGCCCGCGATCGCCCTGCTTTCCCCGCGCGCGCCCGCCTGCAGCACGTGGAACAGCGCGAACCGCACGGCCTGCTGGAGTTCTTCGTCGCCGTCCAGCTCGATGTCCGCGGTCTCCCAGAACTCGTCGAGGAAGGCGCGCTGCTCGTCGACGAGGCCTTGCCAGCCGGTCTTGCGCGCGCCCGCTAGGGCCGCCTCGACCTGCGCGCGCAGCGCCGGGATCGACCGCTGCGCCGACCAGCCGTAGCCGAGGAACTTCGTGACGGTCAGCGTGCCACCCTTCGGCACGTCCGCGGCCGCGGTGAGCCGCGCGAGATCGTCTTCCACGCCGATCCGGCTGCGGAGCCCGTCGTCGACCTCGATGTGATGGTCCATCGCGGCCGCCATCCGCAGCCCGGAGGCCCGGGTGCGGTGCACGAGCACCGCGTGCAGGTCCTCGGCCTCGGAAAACTCCGCCACCAGCGGCGAATCCAGCGCGGCCGCGACCCTCGGGTCCTTCGTCTCGGACTCGATCGGCTCGTTCGCCAGCAGATCGGACTGCACCACCAGTTGCAGGTCCTCGTCGACCGGCTCGACCTCGTAGCGGATCGCGACGATCGCGCGCTGGGTGAACGACACCAGCCTCGTCGAGCGCACCCGCACCCGGCGCCCGGTCGGCGACGACCACAGGGTCGTCCTGGTCAGCGTGCCCGCGCGGAAGTCCAGCACGCGGTCGTGCTCGATCGCCTCGCCGTAGCGCATGTCGAGCGGTTCGTCCTCGACCAGCAGCCGGATGACCTTGCCGTCGGTGACGTTGACGACGGTCTGGCCCTCCTCGGGATAGCCGTACCCGCCTTCGGCGTACGGGAGTTCGTGCTCCTCGTAGAACCCGTTGAGGTACGTGCCGGGCAGGCCGCGCGGCTCGGCCTCGTCGAGCGTGCCGCGCAGGCCGATGTGCCCGTTGGACAGCGCGAACGTGGATTCGGTCCGTTGCAGCGCTTCGATGTCGAGCCCGCGCCAGCGCAGTTCCCACGGTGCGATCAGATAGCCGTGCCCGGTCACCTGTTCTCGTCCTCCAGCAGTTCGGCGAGATCGTCCACCACCACGTCGGCGCCGTGCGCGCGCAGTTCGGCGGCCTGGTCCGCGCGGTTCACCCCGACCACGTACCCGAAACCGCCGTCGCGCCCGGCCTGGACGCCGGACTGCGCGTCCTCGAACACGGCGGCCTTTTCCTTCGCCACGCCCAGCGCTTCCGCTCCGGCGAGGAAGGAATCGGGGGCCGGTTTGCCGCGCAGGCCCCGTTCTTTGATCACGAGCCCGTCGATGCGGGCTTCGACGAACCCGGTCAGATCCGCCGCGTCGAGCACCTTCGCGCCGTTCGCCGACGAGGTCACCACGGCGATCCGGAGCCCGGCGTCGCGCGCGGCTTCGAGATAGCGGCGCGAGCCCGGGTACGGGTCGACACCGCGTTCGTCGATGATCTTCAGCACGAGCTCGTTCTTCCGGTTCCCGACCCCGTTGACGGTCGCCGCGTCGGGCGGGTCGTCCGGATCGCCCTCCGGCAGCTCGATGCCGCGCGAGGCCAGGAATTCGCGGACGCCGTCGGCTCGCGGCCTGCCGTCGACGTGGTCGGCGTAGTCGTGGTCGGTGAAGGGGGAGAACCCGGCGCCGTCCCGTTTTTCCAGGAAGGCGTCGAAGGTCTTCTTCCAGGCCTCGCGGTGCAGGGCGGCGGTGCCGGTCAGCACCCCGTCCAGGTCGAAGAGGCAAGCGGTGATCCCGTCGGGCAGCCCGATCATGCCCCGCACGCTACCGCCGTCCGCGGTTTCCCGCCCGCGCTCCGAACACCTGTCCGCTTGAAAACATGGTGAAACAAAACCCGCGCGGATCTTCCAGCGGCGCCGCCGCCCGGCCTAGCCTCGAACGACCTGATCCCGGGAAGGGGGCACCGTGACCGGCTCACTGGCGATGCACATGAGCGACGGCCTGATCGACGCGCCCGCCGCGGTGCTCTTCGGCGCCGTGGCGGTGTTCGGGCTGGCGTTCGCGGTGGTGTTCGCCCGCCGCGACCTCGACGACCGGACGGCGCCGATGGCGGGGCTCGTGGCGGCCTTCGTGTTCGCCACCCAGATGCTCAACTTCCCGGTGCTGCCCGGGGTCAGCGGGCACCTGCTCGGCGGCGCCCTCGCGGCGATCCTCGCCGGGCCGTGGGTCGGCGCGCTGTGCGTGAGCATCGTGCTCGTGCTGCAGGCGCTGCTGTTCGCCGACGGCGGGATCACCGCGCTCGGCGCGAACATCACGAACATGGCGCTCATCGGCACCGCGGCCGGGTACCTGGTCGCGGTCGCGCTCCGCCCGCTCGCCCGCCGGTCCCGCGCGGGCCTGACCGCGGTCGCGTTCGCCGCGGCGTTCGTCAACACCGTCGTGGCGTCGCTGGGTTTCGTGCTCGAATACGCGATCGGCGGGCAGGGCGCCGTTTCGCTCGGCGGTGTCGCGGCGTCGATGATCGGGGTGCACTGCCTCATCGGGCTCGGCGAGGGCGTGATCACCGCGCTCACCGTCGCCGCGGTCGCCTCCGCGCGCCCCGACCTGGTCCACCTGCTGCGCACGGGATCGGAGGTGGCGGTATGAGGGCGCGCTGGTTCTTCGTCTCGTTCGCACTGGTGGCGCTCGTGCTCGCCGGGGTCGTGTCGTACTTCGCCGATTCCAGTCCCGACGGGCTCGATTCCGTTACCCAGCAAGGATGTACGGCCGTCGAAACCCCGCAGGGCGAACGTCTCGACGGCTCGTGCCCGGCGCAGCACGCGAAACCGCACCCGCTGGGGGGCGGGCCGCTCGCCGGGTACGCCGTCGGCGGTGACAGCGGGCTCACCGGTGTCGCGGGCGTGCTCGGCGTGGTGGCGACGCTCGTCGTCTCGGGCGGGCTGTTCTGGTTGCTGCGCCGCCGTTCCCGGGCGGACTGAGGATGGGGCCTGCCCTGTACCGGCCGGGTGCCTCACCGGTGCACCGGTTGCCGCCGCAGGTCAAGATCGTCTGCGCGGTCGTGGCGGTGGCGTGCGTCGTCGCGACGCCGCGTGACGCGTTCTGGGCGTTCGGCGCCTACGCCGCGGTACTGGGCGCGGCATGGCTGGCGGCGGGGATCGGACCGGGGTTCTTCGCCCGGCGCGCGCTGATCGAGCTGCCGTTCGTCGTGCTGGCCGCGGTCATGCCCTTCACCGGTGGCGGGCGCCGCGTCGACGTGCTCGGGCTGTCCGTCTCCGTCGAAGGCACGCTCGCGGGGTGGAACATCCTCGCCAAGGGCACGTTCGGCGTCCTCGTGTCGCTGACGCTCGCCGCCACCACCCACCCCGGCGATCTCGTGCGCGGGTTCCAGCGACTGCGCGCGCCGAAGCTGGTCACCACGATCGCGGCGCTCATGCTGCGCTACGCCGAGGTCATCGCGTCGGAAGCGCACCGCATGCGCGTGGCGAGGCTGTGCCGTGGCCACGACCCGCGGTTCCTGTGGCAGGTGGGGGCGACGGCACGCGGCGTCGGAATGCTGTTCCTGCGCAGCTACGAGCGGGGCGAGCGGGTGCACCGGGCGATGCTCGCGCGCGGGTGGACCGGGACGATGCCGGAACCGGTGCGCGAACCGGCCGGTGTGCGGACGTGGGCCGCCGGGCTGAGTCCCGCGGTGACCGCCGCGGCGGCGTTGGGGGTTGGCCTGTGCCTGCGGTGAACCCCGCGCTGCGGGTGTCCGGGCTGACGTTCGCCTACCCCGGTTCGCGGCACGCGCTGCGCGGCGTCGACCTCGAAATCGCGGCGGGGGAGCGGGTCGCGGTGCTCGGGCCCAACGGCGCGGGGAAGACCACGCTCGCGTTGCACCTCAACGGGGTGCTCACGCCGTCGGCGGGGACGGTCGAGGTGGACGGGCTGGTGCTGGGGCCGCGCACGCTGCGGGAGGTCCGCCGCCGGGTGGGGCTGGTCTTCCAGGATCCCGACGACCAGCTCTTCATGCCCACCGTCGGCGAGGACGTCGCGTTCGGGCCCGCGAACTTCGGCGTGCGCGGGGACGAGCTGGCCGAGCGGGTGAGCGCCGCGCTCGACGCCGTCGGCATGGCCGAGCACGCCGGGCGGGCGCCTTCGCACCTTTCCGAAGGGCAGCGCCGCCGCGTCGCGCTCGCGACCGTGCTCGCGTACGACCCGCGGCTGCTCGTGCTGGACGAGCCGTCGGCGAACCTGGAACCGGTGGCGCGGCGCGAACTCGCCGACGTCCTGCTCGGGCTCGGCCGCACGATGCTGATGGTCACGCACGATCTGCTCTACGCGCTGCAGTTGTGCCCGCGCAGCGTGCTCGTCGACGACGGCGCGGTGGTCGCGGACCGGCCGACGCGCGAGCTGCTCGCCGACACCGAGCTGCTCGCGCGGCACCGCCTGGAACTCCCTTGGGGCGTCCGCCTCGATTAGGGCCGCTCGTGTGCCCCGAAGGTGACTTTCGGGGAACTGAGCGCCCTGAAGGCCACCTTCGGGGCACGAGCATCGCGATGTGTATAACGACATATACGGCGGCGCATTGAGGGGCTCAGAGGGCAAATCCGGTAGAGGGCAAGAAAAAAGCAGGGAGCGTCTACAGTGGACTGTGCGGGCGGACGTGGTGGATCAGCTCGTGCACCGTGTCGTCGGCGAGGCGGTAGCGCACCACGCGGCCGGTGCGCTGCGCGGTCACCAGGCCGTGCGCGCGCAGCAGCCGCAACGCCTGCGAGACGGCGGTGTCGGTCATGCCCGCCGCGGCCGCGAGATCCGAGACGCAGATTTCCCTGGCGTAGTGGATGCACACCAGCAGCGTGAGCCGTGACGGGTCGGCGAGCACCGAGAATCGCGCCGCCCATTCCCGCACGGTTTCGCGGTCTCCGAGGCCGCGCACGGCGTCGTCCACCCTGTCCGCGTCGATCAGCCGCCGCCCGGAATCCCGTCGTGGGGAAGCACCGCTCACCCCGCGATCGTCTCACGTGCCCCATGATGGGCGGATGACCCCGGAACGCGCGCGGGCGCTGTGGATCGCGCTCGAACCGCTGCACGACGTCACGTACTTCACCCCGCAGGCGCGTGCCGCGCACGAGGAAATTGGGCTGCGGGGGTTCTGGCGCGGCTACGTCGCGATGCGGGCGGCGCCGCTCGGCGCGGCGGGACTCGGCCTCGTCACGGCGGCGTTCTTCAACTTCGCGCCCCGCTTCCTGGCCAGATCGGTGCCCTCGGTGTGGGAGCTGGCGAGCCCCGGCGCGGCGTTGCGGGCGCGGGAATCCGGCGCGGTCGCGGCACTGGAGGCCTACCTGCCCGGCGCGCGGGACGGGCTTGCGGACGTGCTTCCGGTGCTGCGCCGCGTCCTCACCGACGTGCCGTGGACCGGAGCGCTCGGGGCGGCCAACGCGGCACTCGAAACGCCGGAAGACCCCCTTTCCGCGCTCTGGCACGCCGCGACGGTGCTGCGCGAGCACCGCGGTGACGGCCACATCGCGGTACTGACCGCGGAAGGGATCGGCGGGCTCGAAGCCCACGTCCTGCGGGACGCCGAGGACGGCAGCCGCGCGATGCTCATGGCCAGCCGCGGCTGGACCGAGGACGAATGGGCGGGCGCGGCCGAAGAACTCGCCGCGCGGGGATTGCTCGGCGACGGCTTGACCGAAGCCGGTGCGAAGCTGCGCGCGCACGTCGAGCGCCGCACCGACGAGCTCGCCGCGTTCCCGTACCGCGGTGTCACCGACGACGAATTCGCCCTGCTGGACTCGGTGCTGACCCCGCTCGCGCGCGCACTGGTGCCCGCCGCCGTCCCGGCCGCGAACCCGGTCGGCGCGCCCGCCCCGTGATCACCGGCCGACGACGCGGCCGAGCACCGTCCTGAACACGAACGGGTCCACTGTGGACGATCCGGCGGTGAGCCACGACCCGATGTCCTCGGCGAACTGGTGCGGGGTCATCGGCGCGGGGAGGTCGTCCGGCGCGTCCTCCGTGGTGACCTCGCCCGCCCGGTGCGGGTACACCAGGACCGCGCCGCGGACCTCGACGCCGGGCAGCAGCTCGCGGTACCGCTCGATCGCGCCGAGCAGCCTGCTTTCCCCGCCGCGGAACCGGTTTCCGTTGCGCCACAAGGATCCGTCGTCGTCGATCTCGTAGTGCCCCGGCGGCCACAGCCGCGATTCGACGAGCACGAGCCTGCGCCCGGCGAGCACCGCGTGGTCGATGTCGGCGAACACCGAGCCCGGCCACGCGAGGCTGTGGAAGACCCTGGCGCCGGGCACCTTCACCAGGTACCGCTCCAGCAGCCGCGCGGTGAACCGCTCGGCCTGCTGGTCGGCATCCGCGCCGAAGCGGCCGAACACCACGTCGTCGCCGAACTCGGCGACGAGCTCCCGCCGCGCCTTCGCCAGCGCGAGCCGCCCCCTGATCAGCCAGACCGTCGTGCCCAGCGCGGCGGAGAGCAGCACGAGCCACACCGCGAGCACCGCGCCCGAGAGCCCGCCGGGCAGGAGCAGCATCAGCAGCAGCACCAGCACGGCACCGGCGACCAGTCCCGCCGGTGCGTGGCCCGGTCCGTCCTCGGCGACTTCGCCGCGATGCCACCACGAAAGCGCGTCGACGTCGATCTCCGGCAGGCCGGGCCGGAACGGGGCGGCTGCCGGGCTTCGGCGCTGCGGCCGCCTCGGTTTCGGCGCGAGCGCCACCGGGGCGTAGGAAGGGTGCGCGTCGTCGTAGCCCGCGCGCCTCGCCGGGTCGATCAGCGTCTCGTAGGCGTCCTGGAGCAGCCGGAAGGTGCCCGTGGTGCCCCCGGCGTCGGGATGCATCGTCTTCGCCAGCGACCGGTACGCCGACTTGATTTCGGCGGCCGACGCCTGCTTCGGCACGCCGAGCAGCTCGTAATAGTCGAGCCCGTGCACGGTTCAGTCGGTCCCTTCGGCCACGAGGTCGTCCCATTCCCGCTGGGCGCCGGGGCGCCATTCGCCGTGCTTGAGGTGGAACAGTTCCGCCGCCTCGAGCCCGTTCCAGTTCTCCGGGAGCAGGCGCCGCGGCAGCCGCGGGTCGAGGAACGGGAACCGGCGCCATTCGTGCACGAGCCTGGTTTGCGCGCCCAGAACCGTTTCCTCGGCGGGTCTCGGCCCGCCGAAGTGGTCGAGGAAGCTTTCGTAGCGGCTTTCGAGATCGGAGAGGTCCCACGCCCGCGCGACCATGCTGTCCTGGTCGCCGATGTCGCCGTAGCGCGAGAGGAACGACATCGCCTGCGGCTCCAGTTCGAGCTCGCGCACGATCTGGCGGGCCTCGTCCTGGCGGCTCGCGTGCGGGCTGACCCACACGCCCGCGACCGGGGAGCCGAATCCGGCCCAGGTCAGCCGGGTGCGCAGGCGGTGCCGCAGATCGCGCCTCGGCTCGGGCACCGACACGATGAGCGTGAGCCACGTGCCGTCCCAGTCCGGGGTGTCGCTGCCGAACTCGTAGATCCGCTGCGCCCCTTCGGTCAGCAGCCGCCGTCCTGGCGGCGTCAGCGACCACCGCACGCGGCGCCCGAAGCGCTCGGAGCTGACCCAGCCCTCCGCGGCCGAGCGCGCCAGCGCCTGTCGCGCCGACTTCTCCTCGACGCCGAACAGGCCCAGCGCGGAGACCAGCGTCGCGGTCCAGACCGGTTCGCCGCGCGGGAGCACGAACTCGCCGAGCACGGTCATCAGCAGCGAGCGGGCGCTCGCGTGGCTCACCTCGCGTCGCCTGCTCACGGTGGGCCGTGCTGAGCCCTCGGCCATCGAGCGTCCCTCGTCCGGTCGCGGTCGGTCGGTCGCGATCAGCGTACCGAGCGTGACCCGTGGCGGTGCCGCACCGTCACCGGCGTGCCGCGACCGTCTACTTCGGACTGCGTGCTAGCTGGTGTGTCCGTGGAAATCCGGGACGTAATGACGGCGCATGGTGGTGAGGAGGTCGCCGCTGCACTCGCGCAGCAGTTCCAGCGCGGAGCACAGGTCCGTGGTGTCGGCGAAGGTGTCGCGCAGGCGCGCGGCCGCGGACTCGATCCTGGCGGCGGTCCGCAGGTCGCCGGACACCCGCACGGCGGTGGCCAATCCCATGATCTGGGCGTAGAGCGGCGTGCTGCCGTCGGCCGGAACGCTGTCGTCGTCACGCATCCACGCTCTCCGTTCGCCACGGGCAAGGTGTGTGCCCGAGGCTACTCAGGGTCGCCCGCGTGCTCACCGCCGGGTGGTGGACCGAGCGAGTCCAGCGCGTCACCCCTGGTGAGCGCGGGGTCGTCCTGGGCGAAGGTGCGCGCCCGGCCGGGACCCGACAGCGCGGTCTCGAACCGCACGGTGACCCTGCCGTGCCCGGCGCCCTGCACCCAGCCGGTGCCGAACTCCGGGTGGCGCACGTCGTCGCCCTGGCGCCAGCCGGACCGGGCGGGCATCGGCCTGGCGACCGCGGTTTCCCCGCCGGGAACGGGTTCTTCGGGCAGTTCCAGCTCGAAGAGGGGCTCCTGGCGCAGTTCGACGAGCCCGCTGAACGAAACGCCGACGAGGCGGACCGGGCCGAACTCGGCGGGATCGGGCAGCAGCCGCTCGGCGACCGCGGCGAGCCGGTCCGGATCGGTCGAGCCGTGCGACGCGGTCTCGGACCGGTTGATGGTGCTCATGTCGGTGTGCCGGACCTTGATGCCGACCGTGCGCGCCGCGCGGCCGGACTTGACCAGCCTGAGGTGCGCGCCGCGGGCCACGCGTCGCGTTTCCGCCCGCAGTGTCGGCAGGTCCACGATGTCGATGTCGAACGTGGTCTCGGCGCTCACCTGCTTCGCCTCGGCACGCCCGCTCACCGGGCGGTCGTCGTGACCGTTCGCCAGCCGGTGCAGCTCCCTGCCCACCGCGCCGCCGAGCAGCGACGAGGCTTCGCGTTCGTCGAGCGCCGCGAACTGGCCGATGGTCAGCACGCCGATGGTGCGCAGCTTGCCCTCCGCGATCGGGCCGACGCCCCACAGCGCGCGCACCGGCAGCCCGGCGAGGAAGTCCCGTTCGTCCGCGCGCCGCACGACGACGAGGCCGTCCGGTTTCGCGTAGTCCGAGGCGATCTTGGCGACCTGCTTGCCGCTGCCAGCCCCGATCGACGCGGTCAGCCCGGTCTCCTCGGCGATCCTGGCCCGCAGCCGCGCGCCGAACGCCTCGACGTCCTCGGCGCTCGCGCCGACGAGTTCGGGCGGCTCGGCGAAGGCCTCGTCGAGCGAAACCCGTTCCAGCACCGTGGCGTACTCGCCGACGATCGCGAACACGCGCCTGCTCATGGCTTCGTAGAGCGAAAAACGGGCGGGCAGGGTCACCGCGCCCGCGGGCACGAGCCGTCGCGCCTGCGACATCGGCATCGCCGACCGCGCGCCGTACTCGCGGGCTTCGTAGCTGGCGCCCGCGACGACCGCGCGCGGGCCGGAGCCGCCGACGAGCACGGGTCGTCCGCGCAGGGTCGGGCGCGTGTGCTGTTCGACCGAGGCGTAGAACGCGTCGAGGTCGAGGTGGACGACCCAGCGCTGCATGGTGCCATCACATCACAGCCGGATCCCGGTCATGAGCAGGTCGAGCAGCCGCCGTGTCCGGTCGTCGGGGTCGGCGACCTGGCCGGAGACCCAGGAGATCCCGGCGGCCATCGCGAGCACGTCGCCCGCCGCGACGTCGCGGCGGATCGCGCCCGCGTGCTGCGCGCGGAACACCAGGTCCGATCCGGCTTCCTGGAGCCGCGCGCACGAGCGGTCCAGTTCGGACCCGGTGCCGTGCGCGTCGGCCACGACCGAGGTGACGAGCCCGCGGTAGGTCGAGGTGCCGGTGATGAACCGCCGCAGCCATGCCCGCAGCGCTTCGGCGGGAGGGTGCTCCGCCAGCAGCCGTTCGGCCTCCGCGTGCAGCTTGTCGAAGCGGTCGCCGACGAGTGCTTCGAGCAGCGCGTCGCGGGTGGGGAAGTGGCGGTACAGCGTGCCGATGCCGACCCCGGCCCGGCGCGCGACCTCTTCGAGCGAGGCGTCCGTGCCGTGCTCGGCGAACACGTCGTGCGCGGCGGTCAGCAGCTGCTCGAAGTTGCGGCGCGCGTCGGCTCGCCGGGGTTTGCGCCCGTGCTCCGTGCTCATGGGACTCCAGGGGTTGCCAAATCGGAGGGGGCCTCCGTATATTAACCGGAGGGGCCCTCATCTTATCCGAACGCACCGGAACTTGGACTTGTGGAGGGGAAATGCGGCCTGAACTCGGTCGGCTCGGAGTGTGGACGTGGGCGTTCGACCGGCAACCGTGGGCGAAGGTTACCGAGGCCGTCGCCGAGATGGAGGAACTCGGCTACGGCACCGTGTGGTTCGGCGAGGGAGCGGGCCGCGACGCGACCACGCAGGCCGCGCTCCTGCTCGCGGCGACGAAGCGGATCGTGGTGGCGCCGGGGATCGCCAACATCTACCGCCACTACCCGGAAACGCTGGCGCAGTCCGAACGCGCGCTCGCGGAGGCGTTTCCCGGCCGGTTCGTGCTGGGGCTCGGCGTGGGAGCGCGGCGCATCACCGAAGCGCGCGGACGGCAGTGGGGTCCGCCGCTGTCCACGATGCGCGACTACCTCGACGCGATGGACGCCGCGACCCTCACCGCGCCGGGACCGGCCGAACCGTCACCGCGCGTGCTGGCCGCGCTCGGCCCGAAGATGCTGCGGCTGGCCGCGGAGCGGACCTGGGGCGCGCATCCGTTCCTCCTGCCCGCCGAGCACACCGCCTACGCGCGCGAGATCGTCGGCCCCGGCGCGGTGCTCGCCGTGCATCAGGCCGTCGCCGTGCACCCGGATCCCGTGCGCGCCAAGGAAATCGCCCGCGCCGGTGTGGCGGGGTGGATCGCGCAGGCCGAGGTCGTGCCGTCGCGGTGGAACCTCGTCAAGGAGCTGACCGGGTTCGACGAATCCGATCTCGCCGGCGGCGGCAGCGATCGCCTCGTCGACGCGATGGTCGCGGCAGGCGACGCCGGCACCGTGGCCGAGCGGATCCGGCGCCAGTTCGACGCCGGCGCCGATCACGTCTGCGTCGGCGTCATGACGGGGGCCGCCGAAGCCGAGCTGGCGCTGGACGAACTGCGTCAGCTCGCCGAAGCGCTGCGGTGACCGGCTTCGCCCGTGATCTCCTCGACCGAGCGGCCGGTGGTGCGCGGCCCGAACACGGCCACGTTCGCGACCAGCAGCAGCATCGCGCCCGCGACCACCGCGTACAGGGTGCCCGCGCCCGCGTGGTCGAGCACCGGGATGAGCAGGTACGGCATCGCCGCCGTCGCCAGGCGTGAGAGCGAGTACGCCGAGCCCGCGGCGGTCGCGCGCAGCGTCGTCGGGAACAGTTCTCCTTGGTAGGTGTGGAAAGCGTTCGAGAACACGTTGCTCATCGCGGTGTAGGCGAACCCGAACACCGCGATGAGCACGCCGGAGGAGGAATACCCGAACGCGAGGCCGAACGCGGCCATGCCGATCGCGCTGGCGATGATGAGCGTCTTGCGCTGCACGCGCTCGATGACCGGAATGGACAGTGCCGAGCCGATCGGGTAGCCGAGGAAGGTCAGCGCGCTGAAGGTCAGCGAATGCGTCAGGTCGAAACCCTTGGCGGCCAGCACGATCGGCACCAGCGAGCCGAACCCGTAGTAGCCGAAGGCCTGCAGGATCTGGAACACGGCGAGCATCCCGGTCCGGCGGCGCCACGGCGGGCGGAGCAGATCGGTCGCGCGGCCGGGTCGCTCCGGCGGGGCATCGACCGGTTTCGGCTCGGGAAGTCCTTGCCCGGCAGCGGTTTCCAGCCGCACGAGCACGGCTTCGGCTTCGTCGTCGCGGCCCTTCGCGGCGAGCCAGCGCGGTGACTCGGGAAGACCGGCCCGCAGCACCCACACGATCGCCGAACCGAGCGCGCCGATCACGAACAACCAGCGCCAGCCGTCGATGCCGAGCGGGGTTTCGCCGACGAGCCCCTTCGCGAGGAAACCCGCGACGGGAACGCCGCAGAAACCCACCGTGTAGGCCCACGCCGTCGCACGGCCGCGGGACTTCGCGGGCAGGAGGTCCGCGAGATAGGCGTCGGCGAGCGGGAGTTCGGCGCCGATCCCGATCCCCGCGACGAACCGGCAGGCGACCAGCATCCACACGTCGGTGCTGAACGCGCCCAGCAGCGTGAAGACCGAGTAGAGGCCGAGGGTGACCAGGAACGCGCGCCTGCGGCCGATGCGGTCGGCGAGCCTGCCCAGCGCCACGGCGCCCACGAACGCGCCGACGAAGGCCGATGCCAGCAGGGGTTTCAGCTCGGCGCTGGAGACGCCGAACTCCTTGGACAGCACCGTGCTGATCGCGCTGGCGAGGAAGAGGTCGTAGAGGTCGAAGAAGGTGGCGACGCCGACCACCGCGATCAGGTAGCGGTGCAGCCGGGTCACCGGCAGGCGGTCCAGCCGCGCCGCCACCATCGCCGTCTCGGTCACCGCGCCCACCTCCACGTTCCCATTTACTGGGAAGAACCGTTCGGAATCTGGGCGCGAGCATACGCTCAGCCTTCGCGGATCGGGGCGCCCGCGTGGTGCAGGCTGCGCAACGCCTGCGCGTAGGAGTCGACGAGCCCGGTTTCGCAGTAGGGCACCCCGATCTCCGCGCAGTAGTCGCGCACGATCGGCTGCGCCCGGCGCAGGTGCGGGCTCGGCATGCTCGGGAACAGGTGGTGCTCGATCTGGTAGTTCAGCCCGCCGAGCGCCACGTCGACGACCGGGCCGCCGCGCACGTTGCGGGAGGTCAGCACCTGCTTGCGGAGGAAGTCCGGCCGGTCGTCGCCGGAGAGGATCGGCATGCCCTTGTGGTTCGGCGCGAAGATCGATCCCATGTAGACACCCCACAGTCCCTGGTGGACGATCAGGAACAGCAGCGCCTTTTCCGGTGGCAGCACGAGGAAGAGCACGGCGAGGTAGGCGGCGAAGTGGGTGCACAGCAGCGCCGCCTCGATGCCGCGGTGGCGCAGATTCCCTTTCACCACCGCGCGCACGCCGGAGAAGTGCAGGTTCAATCCCTCCAGGGTGAGCAGCGGGAAGAACAGGAACGCCTGCCAGCGGCCGATGAACCGCGGCAGCCCCTTGCTGGCCTTCGCCTGCTTCTGGGACCACACCAGGATGTCCGGGTCGACGTCGGGGTCGAGGTCCTCGTGGTTCGGGTTGGCGTGGTGGCGGGTGTGCTTGTCCATCCACCAGCCGTAGCTCATGCCGATGCCGAGGTTGCCCGCGAGCAGGCCCGCGATCTCGGTCGGCCGCCGGGTGCGGAACACCTGGCGGTGCGCGAGATCGTGCGCCAGCAGCGCGACCTGTCCGAAGAGGACGGCGAAGAACGCGGCGAGCCCGAGCTGGGCCCACGAGTCGCCGAGTGCGAAGAAGGCGGCGATACCGCCGAGATAGAGGCCGGCGACGATGCCGACGCGGGCGGTGTAGTAGCCGGGGCGCCTCGCCATCAGCCCGGCTTCGGTGATCCGTCGGGACAGGCGGGCGAAGTCGCTTCCGGTGGCGGGCTTGGCGATGTCGTCGTCGATGCTCACACGGCACAGCCTGGTGGCCTGGGCCCGGTGGTCCCATCCCGCGCGCACCCGGGTCGTTCGGGGGGCTGGCCCTACCGCGTGAAGCAGGACACCAGGCCGGTGGCGGCGCCACCGCCCACGAGCCGCACCGGGGACCGCGCGGTGCACGCGATCTGCTGCACGGCAAGGGACGACAGCGCGGCCGGGGCGATCGCGAGCGTGACGGTGGCCTGGTCGTCCGGGCCAGGGGTCAGCACGAGCGGGGCGGCCGAACGGGGCACTTCGGTGGTGAATCCCTGCGCTGCCTCGCCGGGGGTCGGTCCTTTCGCGAGCGCGGTGAGCGCCGTGGTGACGTCCCGTTCCGCGGACGGGCGCAGCACGATCGCGGTCTTTCCGTTCCGCACCAAGTAGATCGGGACACCGGCGGCGCCCACGGTCGGGCCGGGGGCACCGGGGATGACGTTGCTGGCGCGGACTCCGCACCCCGCGCACAGGGCCAGCAGCAGCACGACGGCGAGCGGTCGGCGGATCACGACGCCCCTTCCTGATGGTCCGGCAGGCGGAGGGTGAATAGCGCGCCGCCCTCCGCGCGGTTGCCCGCGACGAGACTTCCGCCGTGCAGGCGGGCGTTTTCCCACGCGATGGCGAGCCCGAGCCCGCTGCCCTCGGACCGGGCGCGGGCGGCGTCGGCCTTGTAGAACCGGTCGAAGACGTGGGGGAGCACTTCCGCGTCGAGCCCGCTGCCGTGGTCGCCGACCTCGACCACCACCTCACCCGCTTCGGCCCGCAGTGCGAGGAACACCGGAGGTTCGCCGTGCTTGAGCGCGTTGCCGGCCAGGTTCGCCACGATCACGTCCAGCCTGCGCGGATCGAGCCGCGCGGTCACCCCGTCGGGAAGATCGGTTTCGACGTCGTCGTCCCAGCCGCGGGCGTGCAGGGTGGCCCGCACCGCTTCGGCGAGATCGACGTCTTCGAGCACGAGCGCGGCGGCGCCCGAGTCGAACCTGCTGATCTCGATCAGGTCGTTCACCAGCCGCGTCAGGTTGTGTGCCTCCTGGCTGACCAGCCTCGCCGCGCGGCCCGCGTCCCCTGGCAGGTGCGCGGCGTCCTCTTCGAGCACGTCGGCGACCGCGGTCATCGCGGCCAGCGGCGTGCGCAGCTCGTGCGAGACGTCGGCGACGAACCGCCTCGCGTCGGCTTCCATCCGGCGCAGGTCTTCGACGTGCCGTTGCAGCGCGCCCGCGGTGTCGTTGAACGTGCTCGCCACCCCGGCGAGTTCGTCGGTGCCGCGAACTTCCAGCCTGGTCGCGAGATCGCCTTCGCCGAGCCGGTGCGCGGCATCGCCCAGTTCCCGGACGGGCCGGAGCACACCGCGCGCGGCGAACAGCGCCAGTCCCACCGCGAGCACCATCGCGGCGCCCCCGGTCAGCCACGCCAGCAGCGACAGCTGGTTCACGGCGTCGTCCTCGGCGGTGAGGTCGACGACGCGGTAGACCTCGATCCCGGACGGGGAAAACGTTCCGTCGAGGAACAGCGGGACACCGATGACCAGTGCCGTGCGCCCGTACTTGGACACGCGCTGCCACGCGACCGAACCGGTCGCCACCTTCTCGCGCAGCTCCGGCGTGGCCGAGAGGGCGTCGTTCCTGGACGGGGACTGCAGTTCGCCGTAGACCGCGCTCGCGTGCTCGGTCCCCTGGGACAGGGCGTCCGAGATCCAGCCGAGCTGGGCCCGGCTCGGCGGAATCTCGCGCACCGGCGGCATCCGCTTGATCTGGTCGACCAGCGCCAGCGCCGCGGTGTCCTGCGACTTCTGCAGCAGCACCGAACGGGCCTGCACGTACATCGCGCCCGCGACCCCGGCCGTGGTGAGCACGACGAGCGCCGCGAACGCGGCGAGCAACCGGTTCCGCAGCCCCCACGGCGTCCGCAGGGCGTCCGTCAGCTTCACACCGGTCCGAACCGATAACCGAAGCCGCGCACCGTCTGCACGTACACCGGTGCCGCCGAATCGTCCTCGACCTTGGCGCGCAGCCGTTGCACGCACGCGTCGACGAGCCGCGAGTCGCCGAGGTAGTCGTGGTCCCACACCGAGGACAGCAGCTGGCGCCTGCTCAGCACGCGGCCCGGCGTGCCGGAGAGTTCGAGCAGCAGGCGCAGCTCCGTCGGCGCGAGGCTCACCGGTTCGCCGCCCTTGCGCACCACGAGCGCGTCCCGGTCGATGGTCAGGTCGCCGTGCTGTTCGAGCGCCGGTTCGTCGTCGGTCTGCCGCTCGGTGGTGGTCCGCCGCAGCACGGCACGGATCCTCGCCTCCAGCACCCGCGGCCGGACCGGCTTGACCACGTAGTCGTCGGCGCCCGCTTCGAGACCGGCCACCACGTCCATGTCGTCGTTGCGGGCGGTGAGCATGATGATCGGCAGATCGCCGCCCGCCCTGATCCGGCGGCACACCTCGAACCCGTCGATCCCGGGCAGCATCAGGTCCAGCACCACCACGTCGGCCGGCGCGGCGGCCAGCGCGGCGAGACCCCGCTCGCCGGTTTCCGCGACCTCCACCGCGTGGCCCTGTCTGCCGAGCGCGAGCTGCAGTCCGTCGCGCACGGCCGGGTCGTCTTCGATCAGGAGAACTCGGGACACGCCTCGCAGCATTCCAAAATCCGGCGGGTTTCGCCCGTTCGTCACGTCGTGACCATCGCGGGCCGCCGGAGATCGGCGGCCCGCAGCAGCACCGCGACCGCCAGCACCGAACCCCCGACGACGACGCCGGTGACCGTCGTGGCGGCCAGCAGCGGCGGTGGCCCGGTCGAGGTCGTGGCCGAGTAGAACACCGGCAGCAGCGCCAGCGGCGGCACCAGCCCGGCGCCGAGCCACGGCGCACCACCGCCGTCCACATGCGACCGATCGCTCCTCGGCAGCAAGGCGGCCGCGGCGCAGCACACCGCGCAGGCGAGCAGCACGGCCGCGAGGACGTCGCTGAGCCGGTGCCACCCGGCCGCGATCGTGGCTGCGGCGACCGCCGAAACCCCCGCGGCGCCGGGTGCGGCGATCCACCACCGCGCGCGCGGTGGCGCGGCGATCAGCAACCCGAGCAGCAGCCCCGCCGCGGCACCGGTGTTCCCGCTGGGAAAGCTGTTGTGCGCCAGTGCCCCGGCGTCGTCGAAGTCGGGCCGGATGACCACGGCCTTGAGCGCGCTGGTGAGCGCCCCCGAGCAGCCAGCGACGAGCACCCCGGCCACGCCCGCCGACGCGCGCCCGGTCACCACCCCGGTCAGGAGCACCACGGCGAACAGCACCGCGAGCGTCACCTTGTCCCCGAAGAAGCTCAGCACCGCGGACGCGGGCTCGGACAGCGTGGTGTTCAGCGCGTATCCGCGGCGTTCGGGCTGCGGCAGGAGCGCGCGGTCGAGTGCCTGACCGCCGCGGGTCCACACGAACACGACGCAGATTCCCGCCGCCGCGGCGGCGAAGCCCAGCGCGGCGAGGACCGGTGCGCGCCGGTCCGTCGTCGGACGCGGTGGTCGTTCGGGGGCGAGGGTGGTGCCGGTCATGGTTCGAGGATGGCCGCGCGGCGTACTGGGCCGGTCTTCGGTATGTCATGGTCTTGTCACAGTTTCGCCGGTCAGCGGTCCGTGCGGAACTGTGACACGGCCGTCGCGGTCCCGTCGCGGAACACGCGCCGCGGCCGCACATTCGGCCCCGACGCTGGGCGGCATGATTCTCTCCGACTCCGCCCGCGCCAGGGTTTTCGCCGTACTGGCCAGGTTTCTCGCCCTCGCGCTCGTGCCGATCGCGTACTTCGCCGAACCGGGCCGCGGCCGGTTCCTCGCCTGCCAATGGGCGCTGGGCCTGCGCTTTCCCGCCGAGGACCTGAACGGCCTGACCGCGCGCACCCGCGACGCCCTGATGGCGGCGCGGGCCGTCGCGTTCTGGCGGGACCACCACCTCATCGGCCTCACCTCGGGCCATCGGGACCACGCCGAACAGCGCAGGATGTTCGCCGACGAGGTCGGCAGGACGGGATCGCTGCACGCGGCGCGCGTGCGCGTGCTGCCCGCGGACGAGTCCGCGCACGTCAAGGGAATCGCGCTGGACGTGCGCCCCACCGAAGGCGCGCGCTGGCTCGAAGAGCACGGCGCGGACTACGGCCTGTACCGCATCTACGAGAACGAATGGTGGCACTTCGAGCACCGGGCGAGCAGGCCGGAACTGCTGCCGCACCCCGGCGTGAAGCTCGTGGGCGTTCAGAGGTGACGGGCGAGCCAGGCGAGGTGGTCGTCGGGCGAGCCGAACAGCGCGGCGCCGGAATGGGCGCGCTTGAAGTAGCGGTGCGCGTCGTGCTCCCAGGTGATCGCGATCCCGCCGTGCAACTGGATCATCTCCGCGGCGACCGTGGAAAACGCCTCCGCGCAGTAGGCCTTGGCCACGTGCGCGAGCAGCTCCGACCCGCCTGCCGCCTCCGCCGCCGAGCGCGCGGTCTCCACCAGCACGTGCAGATCCGCCATCCGGTGCTTGAGCGCCTGGAACGACCCGATCGGCCTGCCGAACTGGTGGCGCTGCTTGGCGTAGCCGACCGTCAGCTCGAGCGCTTTGGCGGCCGCACCGGCCTGTTCGGCGGCGAGCACCGCGCACGCGGT
Source organism: Amycolatopsis sp. CA-230715 (assembly GCF_018736145.1). Classification (GTDB taxonomy): domain Bacteria; phylum Actinomycetota; class Actinomycetes; order Mycobacteriales; family Pseudonocardiaceae; genus Amycolatopsis. The sequence continues at coordinate 350,410 of NZ_CP059997.1, read as the reverse complement.
GTCGCGCGCGCGGTCCAGCGCGGGGGAGAAGTCACCGGTGCCGATCCGGGTTGCCGGGGCGCGGGTGAACCGGATCTCGGAGAACCGCCGCGTTTCGTCCATGCCGGGCGTGTGCACCCGGTGTGCGTCCGCGGTGTCCACTTCGTACAGTCCGATGCCGTGTTCTTCGCGCGCGGCAACGAGAAGCACGTCGGCGATGTCACCGTCCAGGACGTAGTGCGCCTGACCGTCCACTGTGGATCCGTCGGCGCGGCAGGCGACTTCGGTCGTCCATCCGCCGTCCGGGCCGGTCCACGCGACACTGCCGATCGCGCCTTCGGCGAGCTTCGGCAGCAGCCGGGCGCACGCGTCCTCGTCACCCGATTCGAGCAGGACGCTCGTCGCGAGCACCGCGGAGCCGAGGAACGGCACCGCGGCGAGCCCGAGTTCCGCCGCGACGGCCTGGAGTTCGCGCAACCCGGCCCCCGCGCCGCCGTGCCGTTCCGGGATCGCGAGCCCGGCGACCCCGATCCCGCACAGCACCGGCCACGGATCCGGTTCCTTTTCGACGATCTCGCGGACCGTTTCGGCCAGCGCCTCCAACTCGTTCACGTGGCCTCCAGCACGCGCGCGCGGTGGAAGGCGGGCGTGCCCCACGCGCCCAGCAGCGCGCGGACCTTGGTCAGCCGCAGCCCCAGCGGGTGCTCGCCGGTGTAGCCGATCGCACCGTGCACCTGCAGGCCCGTCCGCGCGGCCAGGTGCGCCGCCCGGCCCGCCGCGACCTTCGCCGCGGACACGTCCCGCGCGGTCAGCGTCAGCGCGGCGGCGTGCACGAGCGGCCTGGCCAGTTCGAGTTCCGTGACTACGTCGGCGAGCAGATGCTTGACGGCCTGGAAGCTTCCGATCGGCTTCCCGTACTGGTGCCGCTGCTTCGCGTGCTCCACCGAGGCGTCGAGCAGCCACCGCCCGGCGCTGAGCAGGTAAGCCGCGGTCGCCAGCGCGCCGAGTTCGAAGGCGCGCGCCGGATCCGCCTCACCGATGCGCTCACCCGGCTCGACGCGGAACAGTCGCCGTGCTCCGTCCACTGAGGACAATCGGGTGGCGGGGTGGAAGACGTGGAGCCCCGTGCCGTCGACCGCGACCCGGGTGTCTGCGACATCGGCGTCGAGTGCGTACGGCACGTGCGGCGGGAATGCGACCGAGGCGAGTGTTTCGCCCGCCGCGACCCCGGCGAGCAGTTCGTCGTCGAGCAGCGCGGGCAGGACCGCGACGGTGTCCGTCCACGGGCCGGGGACCGCGTGGTACCCGAGCCGGTCGAATGCCACCACGAGATCGAGATCGCTCGCGCCGAGCCCGTCGTACCGCTCGGGGACGCCGAGCGCGGTGACGCCGATTTCGGCGAGTTCCCGCCACAGCTTGCGCCCCTCGTCGTGCTCGCCGCGCGCCCACGCGCGCGTCGCCGAGTCGACTTCGCGACTGGTCAGCAGGTCGTCGAGGCTCGCGGCGAACCGCTCCTGCTCTTCGGACAAGAGGAACTTCATCGCGGCAGCCCCAGTACGCGTTCGGCGACGGTGGAGCGCTGGATCTGGTCGGTGCCGCCGTAGATCGGCCCGGCGAGCGAGAACAGCCAGCCGTCCGTCCACTCGGGACCGACCTCGGCCTCGGGGCCGAGCAGATCGAGCGCGGTCTCGTGCAGGTCCACGTCGAGCCGGGACCAGAAGAGCTTGTTCACACTGGACTCCGGCCCCAGCTTCCCGCCCGCTTCGAGGCGCGACACCGTGCCGAAGGTGTAGAGCTGGTAGGCCCGCGCGCCGATCCACGCGTCGGCGACGCGCTCCGCCGTCCCGGCAGGCCGTCCCGCGTCCCGCCACTCGCGCACCAACGCGTCCGCGGCGGCGAGGAAGCGTCCCGGACTGCGCAAGGAAAGCCCGCGCTCGTTGTTCGCTGTGGTCATCGCCACCCGCCAGCCCTCGCCCGGTTCGCCGATCACGTCGCGGTCGGGCACGAACACGTCGTCGAAGAACAGCTCCGCGAATCCCGGTTCGCCGTCGAGCTGGGGGATCGGCCGCACGGTGACGCCCTCGGCGCGCAGGTCCACCATGACGTAGGTCAGCCCGTGGTGCCGCCGCGCTTCGGGATCCGAGCGGAAGAGCCCGAACGCGCGGTCCGCGAACGAGGCGCGTGAGCTCCACGTCTTCTGGCCGGTGAGCAGCCAGCCGCCCTCGGTCCGGCGCGCGGTCGAGCGCAGCGCCGCGATGTCGCTGCCCGCCTCCGGTTCGGACCAGGCCTGTGCCCAGATCTCCTGCCCGCGCGCCATCGCGGGCAGGATCCGGTGCCGCTGCTCGTCCGTGCCGTGGGAGAACAGGGTGGGCGCGAGCATGAAGATGCCGTTCTGGCTCACCCGCCCCGGCGCGCGCGCCGCGTAGTACTCCTCTTCGAAGAGCACCCATTCCAGCAGGGTCCGGTCCTGGCCGCCGAATTCTTCCGGCCACGAGACCACCGAGAGCCGGGCGTCGGCCAGTTTCGCTTCCCACGCGCGATGTTCTTCGAAACCCGTTGCGGTATCGAAGGAAGCGAGCGGGGTCTTCGGCACGTTTTCCGCCAGCCACGCCCGCACCTCGTCGCGGAACCCGGCCGCGCGGTCGTCCAGGTCGAGATCCATCACCGCGCCCCGTCCCGCATCGAGCGCGCGTCCTGCCCGCCGAGCGAGTCCCCATCGGACACTTCGGCGTTGTGCGCGTGCGCGAAGTGGTGCAACCCGAACACGGAGTCCATTCCGGACCGCATGCCCATCAGGTCCTCGGCCTGGTTGACCGCCTTCTTCGCCAGCGCGAGCCCGAACGACGGCATCGCCGCGATCGTCTCGGCGAGCGCGAACGTCTCGTCGGCGAGGTCGTCTCTCGGCACGACCCGGTTGAGCATGCCCCACTCCTTCGCCTCGGCGGCGCTGAACCGGCGGCCGGTGAACAGCACCTCCTTCGCCGCCCTCGGCCCGAGCACCCACGGGTGCGCGAAGTACTCGACGCCGGGAATTCCCATGCGCACCACGGGATCGGAGAAGAACGCGTCCTCGGCGGCGACGATCAGATCGCACACCCAGGCCAGCATCAGCGCGCCCGCCACGCACGCGCCCTGCACGCTCGCGATCATCGGTTTCGGGATTTCGCGCCAGCGGCGGCACATCCCGAGGTACACCTCGGCCTCGCGCGCGAACCGCTGGTCCCCGCCGGACCTGCCGACGTGGTCCCACCACAGCACCGCCTTGCGCTCGAACGACACGTCGGCGTCCCGGCCGGGGGAGCCGATGTCGTGCCCGGCCGAGAAGTGCTTGCCCTCCCCGGCCAGCACGATCACCTTCACCGCGTCGTCGTCGACGGCACGGGTGAACGCGGCGTCGAGCGCGTAGGTCATCGCGGAGTTCTGGGCGTTGCGGTAGTCGGGGCGGTTCATCGTGACGACCGCGACCGGTCCCCGTACCTCGTAGCGCACTTCATCAGCCATCGGTTCGCTCCCGCAGCACTCGTTTCAGCACCTTTCCCGACGCGTTCCTCGGCAGCTCGGCGGCGAACCGGACGCGCCGGGGGACTTTGTAGTTGGCCAGCAGCTCGCGGCAGTGCCCGAGCACGGTTTCCTCGTCCAGCTCCTGGCCGGGCGATGCCACGATGTGCGCGAGCCCGACCTCGCCGAGGCGCTGGTCCGGCATGCCGACGACGGCCACTTCGGACACTCCGGGCAGCCGCGAGATCACCTGCTCCACCTCGGCGGGGTAGACGTTGAACCCGCCGCAGATGTAGAGGTCCTTGATCCGGTCGGTGATCCGCAGGTACCCGCGGTCGTCGAGGGCGCCGACGTCACCGGTGTGCAGCCAGCCGTCGGCGTCGATCGCGGCGGCGGTCGCCTCGGGGTCGTCGAGGTAGCCGAGCATCACGTTGGGCCCGCGCAGCAGGATCTCGCCGGAGTCCGCGATCTTCACCTCGAACCCCGCCGTGGGCCGTCCCGAGGTGGTGGCGACCGTCTGCGGGTCGTCGCCAGCGTCGCACATCGTCACCACGACGGCTTCGGTGAGCCCGTATGCGGTGAGCACGGTGCCGAACCCCAGCTCGTCGCGCATCCGCTCGACCAGGCGCACCGGGACCGTCGCCGCGCCGGTGACCGCGACGCGGAGGCTGGACAGGTCCCGTTCGGTCCGCTGTGGATGGTCCACAAGGGACTGGTGGATGGTGGGCGCGCCGGGCAGCACGGTGATCCGCTCGCGCTCGATGATCCGCAGCGCCTCGGTGACGTCGAAGGTGGCTTGCGGGACGAGCGTCGCGCCGTTCAGGAGCGCGGCCAGGATGCCCGCCTTGTAGCCGAAGCTGTGGAAGAACGGGTTGACCACGAGGTAGCGGTCCTCCGCGGTGAGCCCCACGTGATCCGCCCACGCCGCCGCGACGCCGAGCGCCTGGCGGTGGCTGCTCATCGCGCCCTTGCTGCGGCCGGTGGTGCCCGAGGTGAACAGGATGTCGCTGACGTCGTCCCGGGACACGAGCGGCGCTGGGGCCGCATCGAATCCGTCCAAAGCGGACCATTCGGTGACGCCTTCGCGCGGCGGCTCCTCGCCTTCGACCGGGACGCGCAGCACGATGCCGGGGACGGTGCCCGTGCGGCTCAGCGCCGCGAGCCGGTCGGTGCCGAGGAACTGGCCGGTGACGACCAGCGCGACCGCCCCGCTCCTGGTGAGGATGTCGGCCGTTTCCGCGGCGGTGAACCGGGTGTTGACCGGGACCAGCGCGGCGCCCGCGTAGTGCGCGCCGAGCGCGGCGACCACCCAGTGCCAGGTGTTGGGCGCGTTCACCGCCACCCGGTCGCCGGGACGGACGCCCCGCGCGGTGAAGAACCCGGCGCAGCGGCGGACGTGGTCGAGGAGCTGTTCGTAGGTGACGCGGACGGTGCCGTCGACGAGCGCCTCTCGCGCGCCGAAGCGCCGTGCGGCGGCGATGAGCGCGCCGGGAGTGGTTTGCTCGGTCATCAACTCTCCCTAGCAAGTGCTTGGTAGGGTAGCCTACGCAGGACGGCGCCCGCTGTCGACAGCCCGGACGGAGGTAAAGGCGTGACCGACACCGAGTTCCGGGCGGAAATCCGGTCGTGGCTCGAAGAAAACCTCTCCGGCGAGTTCACGTCCGTGCGCGGGCTCGGCGGCCCCGGCCGGGAGCACGAGGAGTTCGACCGCAGACTCGCGTGGGAACGGCGGCTCGCCGAGGGCGGCTGGAACGGCATCGGCTGGCCGGTCGAGCACGGCGGCCGCGGCGCGAGCCTCGCGCGGCAGGTGATCTTCCACGAGGAGTACGCGCGCTCCCGCGCCCCGGCGCGGGTGAGTCATCTCGGCCAGGAACTTCTCGGCCCGACGCTCATCGCGTTCGGCACGCCGGAGCAGCGGCGCCGGTTTCTCCCCGCGATCCTGCGCGTCGAAGAGCTGTGGTGCCAGGGTTATTCGGAGCCGGGCGCCGGGTCCGATCTCGCGGCCGTGTCCACCACGGCCAGGCTCGACGGCGGGGAATGGGTGCTGCACGGGCAGAAGGTGTGGACCTCGCTCGCGCACGTCGCCGACTGGTGCTTCGTGCTGGCCAGGACCGAACCGGGGTCGAAGCGCCACCACGGCCTGTCGTACCTGCTGGTGCCGCTCGACCAGCCCGGTGTCGAAGTGCGCCCGATCCGGCAGCTCACCGGCACCGCGGAGTTCAACGAAGTCTTCTTCGACGGCGCTCGCACGGCTCGCGACCTCGTGGTCGGCGAACCGGGTGAGGGCTGGCGCGTCGCGATGGGCACGCTCGCGTTCGAACGCGGGGTCGCCACGCTCGGCCAGCAGGTCGGGTTCCGCCGCGAGCTGGACGAACTGGTGGCGCTCGCGCGGGAGAACGGCGCGCTGGGCGATCCGGTGCTGGCGAACGCGCTGGCACGGGCGCGGATGGGGCTCGAAGTCATGCGTGCGCACGCCGTGCGCACGCTCGGCGACTCCTCGCCGGGCGTGGCGGAAGTGTCCAAACTGGTCTGGGCGAACTGGCATCGCGCACTCGGTGAGCTGGCGATGCGCGTGCGCGGCGCCAGTTCCCTCGTCACCAGCAACGCCGAAGCGGGGCTCGACGATTTGCAACGGCTCTACCTGTTCAGCCGCGCGGACACGATCTACGGCGGCTCCAACGAAATCCAGCGAAACGTGCTCGCCGAGCGGGTGCTCGGCCTGCCGAGGGAGGTCCGTCCGTGATCGCGGTGCCGAAGTACCCCGAAGGCGCGAACCTGTTGCGGGACAAGGTCGTGGTGGTGACCGCGGCCGCCGGGACCGGGATCGGGTCCGCCGTCGCGAAGCGCGCGCTCGAAGAGGGCGCCCGCGTTGTGCTCAGCGATTGGCACCAGCGCAGGCTCACCGAGAAGGCCGTGGAACTGGGCGAACTCGGCCCCGTGCACACGATTGCGTGCGACGTCACCGACGAGGACCAGGTCCAGGCGCTGTTCGACGGCGCCGCGGAGCACTTCGGCCGGATCGACGTGGTGGTCAACAACGCGGGCCTCGGCGGGTCAAAGTCCATTGTGGACATGACGGACGAGGAATGGTTCCGGGTGCTCGACGTGACGCTCACCGGCACCTTCCGCGCCACCCGTGCGGCGCTGCGGCGGTTCATCGCGCAGGGCGGCGGGGGAGCGGTGGTCAACAACGCTTCGGTGATCGGCTGGCGCGCGCAGGGCGAGCAGGCGCACTACGCGGCCGCGAAGGCCGGGGTGATGGCGCTGACGAGATCGGCCGCGGTCGATGTCGCCGGACACGGGATCCGGGTCAACGCGGTCGCGCCGAGCCTGGCCATGCATCCGTTCCTGGCCAAGGTGACCACCGACGAACTGCTCGACGAGCTCACCGCGCGCGAGGTGTCCGGTCGCGCCGCCGAACCGTGGGAGGTGGCCAACGTGATGGTCTTCCTCGCCAGTGACTACGCCTCGTACCTCACCGGTGAGGTGCTCTCCGTAAGCTCGCAACATGCGTGAGGAAGGCGTGAACACCAAGGGACGTGGCTCGTCGAGGCGGGCGGAACTGCTCTCGCTGGCGGCGAAGCTGTTCGCCGAACGCGGGTACGTCTCGACGACCGTGCGGGACATCGCGGACGCGGCGGGCATCCTGTCCGGCAGCCTCTACCACCACTTCGACTCGAAGGAGTCGATGGCGGACGAGATCCTGACCGGGTTCCTCGACGAGCTGTTCGGCAGCTACCAGGAGATCACCGCCGCCGGGCTCGGCCCGAGGAAGACGCTCGAAGCCGTGGTGACGGCGTCGTTCGAGGCCATCGAGCGCAGGCCGGCCGAGGTGGCGATCTACCAGAACGAGGCGAAGCACCTGACGCAGCTGCCGCGGTTCGCCTACCTCGCCGAGCGCAACGCGGAGTTCCGCAAGCTGTGGAACAGGATTCTCACCGACGGCGTCGCCGAAGGCGCGTTCCGCGCCGATCTCGACGTCGAGCTGACCTACCGGTTCCTCCGCGACACGGTGTGGGTCGCGGTGCGCTGGTACAACCCGGACGGCGCGCTCTCCGCGGACGCGGTGGCCGAGCAGTACCTCGGCATCCTGCTCGAGGGGATCGCGGCGAAACGCAAGCGGGTCAGGAAGGAACCTTGATGGCCGAAGCGTATGTGATCGACGCCGTGCGCACGCCCGTCGGCAGGCGGGGCGGCGCGCTGAGCGCGGTGCACCCGGCGGACCTCGCCGCGCACGTGCTCGCCGAGGTGCTCACGCGCGCCGGGCTGGACCCGGCGCTGGTCGACGACGTGGTCCTCGGCTGCACCGACACCCTCGGCCCGCAGGCGGGCAACATCGCCAGGACGGCGTGGCTCGCGGCGGGTTTCCCGCACCACGTGCCCGGCGTGACCGTCGACCGGCAGTGCGGGTCGAGCCAGCAGGCCGTGCACTTCGCCGCGCAGGCCGTGCTGTCCGGCACCATGGACGCGGTGCTCGCGGGCGGCGTGCAGAGCATGAGCGCGATCCCGATCAGCGCGGCCATGCTCGCCGGGCGCGAATACGGTTTTGACGACCCGTTCACCGGTTCGTCGGGCTGGCAGGAGCGCTACGGCGCGGCCGAGGTCTCGCAGTTCCGCGCGGCCGAGATGATCGCGAACCACTGGGGCATCACGCGCGAGCAGATGGAGGAGTACGCGCTCGCCAGCCACCAGCGCGCGCTCGCGGCGATCGACGAGGGCCGTTTCGACGCGGAAACCGTGCCGTTCGGGGACTTCCGCCACGACGAGGGGCCGAGGCGGGACACCACCGCGGAGCGCATGGCGTCGTTGAAACCCCTCGCCGACGGATCCCCGCTCACCGCGGCCGTCGCGAGCCAGATCTCCGACGGCGCGAGCGCGACCCTGATCGCCTCCGAGGCGTTCGTCGCCGAGCACGGGCTGACCCCGAAGGCGCGCATCCACCACCTGTCGGTGCGCGCGGCCGATCCCGTGTGGATGCTCACCGGCCCGATCCCGGCGACCGCGCACGCGTTGCGCCGCACCGGATTGGCGATCGGCGACATCGACCTGTTCGAGGTCAACGAGGCGTTCGCGAGCGTGGTGCTGGCGTGGCTCGACGAAACCGGCGCGGACCCGGCGCGGGTGAACGTCAACGGCGGCGGGATCGCGCTCGGCCACCCGATCGGCGCCACCGGCACGAAACTGTTCGCGACGCTGCTGCACGAACTCGAACGCCGCGGCGGCCGGTACGGCCTGCAGACCATGTGCGAAGGCGGCGGCACCGCCAACGTCACGATCATCGAACGGCTCTGAAACTCACACCTGTCGTGTCTTACTGGTCTTGGCCCTGGCCGCGTTCGCGCGCAGCCAGGGCCTCGTGGAGACGTAGTTTCTGGATGGTCACGGCGTCGACGCTGGCTCCCGCGGCGACCGAGTGCACGATGCCGTTGTACACCAGATCCCACAAGTTGTGGTTGACACGCAAGGTTCCGAGGTCCACCTGGACGTCGTGCCCATGTCGATCATGGAAGATCACTTCACCGTCTTTGTCCCAACTCTTTCCCAGCCGGACAGAGGTCAGTTCGTAGGTTTTGACGAGGACGGTGTCCTTCATGAACCAGTCTGCGCCGGCGGCAAGGCGGGTGGCCTTCCCGCCGAGCCACACCATGAACAGTCCGGCAATAGCCAGGAATAGCCATATCTGCCAATGAGTCGCCCACCCGAAGGCCGTGGAGTCAGCGGTGAGGGCTCCTCGAACAGTCAAGAAGCACATGACCAAGACGACGGCAACGCCAAACAATCCCTGTTTGTCCCGAACGTCGGTGTAGGTCCATTCCAACGGCGGCCCCTCACCTGCTGGCTGTGGGACTTTCTTGGGGTGCCATGGTTTCGCTTTCTCATAGCTGGGTTTGGCGACCGGCGCCTTGGGAGGGCGTGGTTCGCCGCTTTGTCGGTCCGGCATTGGCGGGAGGTCGTTGGCGGTAGCCATCACGTGGTCACATCGGGCCTGGGTCGCTGGGGCCTTGCATGCGCCCCGTGTAGCCAGATCCGGGTGCCACCACGTACTCATGCCCGGCGGCGTTGTCCCAAATGGCGCCGACGCCGATGCCGGTGCCAGTGCCGACGACGGCGCCAAGGACCGCGCCTACCGGCCCACCGACCAACATGCCCGCGGCTGTTCCAGCCAGCAGCCCGGAGCCATTCGTGGTAATGCTCTTGGCTACGTTCTTACCGTCGATTGCGTCCATGGCTACGGTGGCACCTGAGAACAACAACCCGACGCCAGAGACCTTCGAGAACACGGCGGGGGCTTTCGAGAGAAAAGGTCGCACCTTTGTGATGTCCCCGAGCTTGGCCTGAATCGACGTTTGAACCCATTTCGGGAGGCGTTCTGCCCAGGTGCCGAGTCTGCTGGTGTCGGCTTGGGCTGTGGTCACCCCGGCGCGCGCTTCGGAGACCAAGGACAGCAGCAGGTTCTTCGCTTGAGTAGAAGCGCCGTGCGTAGCGTCCTTCGCCACTGCCGACGCACCGGCGGCGATGTCGGTGAAGGACGCGGCGGTGGTGCGCCAGGTGTCCTGCCGGGACAGGAAACCTGATGCCAGTCCGATCAGGAAGTTGGAGACGGTCATCGGCGGGCGGGGTGCGATCGTGTTGACGATGTCCATGATCCGCGTCTGCGAATCCTGTTCCATGGTGCGGGCTTCAGCGACCATCGCCGTGCATTGCGCGTAGGCGGAGGCTTTGTGGGTCCAGTCCATGGAGGCGGTCAACTCGGCGCGTTTGGCGTCTTGATCGGCATTGGTGTCGTTCGGCAAGAACGGCCGCGGTTCCGGCGGAGGCGGACCGGGATCGCCGATCTCGGTGTCGGTGACCGGCAGGCCCGCCTTGGTGGCGACGTCGCGGGCATCGCCGATCCGGCGCAGTACCGCATCGACGTCATCGGCATGGCCACGCACCTGGTGAGCCGCACCTTGATAGGCGTTCATCAGGGCCGTGCCGTCCAGGTTCATCTGGTAGGCCGTGGCGCGAAACCCTTCGCCGGCCTCACCCTGCCAAGGTTGCGACACGGTGCGGGCGCTCATCGCGTCCGCCCTCGCGTTGCCCGTGCTACCCGCGATCTGCTGGAAGTAGTCAGCGAACGCCCGCATGCTGCCGGGGTCGGCGTCCACATGGATATCGAGTCCCATTTCCGTCCCCCTACGCGGTGCCCGGTGGCACCGGTCCCGGATTCCAACCCGGTTTCTCATACTCCGGCCGCAGGTTTCGTTTCACGTTGTCGTCGACCTGGGCGTATGACTCGCCCGCAGTCTTCACCGCCTGCGCGGCGCCGCCGAACTGGCTCATCAACTTCTCCGATTCCCCGGCCAGCTCCGCTCCCAGTGCGGCGAACACGGCCGTCAACCGGCCGGCCTTGACCGGGGGCGGCGGGGTGCTCGGTGCCCGCAACGAGTCGGCTCCCGTGCTCAAATGCGCCGAGATGGCACTGATCGTGGCCTCGTCGGCTCGGAATCCTTTCCCGCTCATTTCCCCTCCGTGCTGTCCTGGTCCCCGACGCGAACTCCGTCGTCCGTGTACTCACCCCGTTGGTGCATCGCCGGATGCAGGATCGCGTCCCACAGCACGTCGTCCGCACCTGCCGCGTGCTGAAGCGCTTGGATCGCACCGGCCACGACCGTCACATACGGTTGCGCCGTTCCACAGCCCTGCGCGAACGCCTCGGCCGAGGAGTACACCAACATCACCCGGCGGCCGTCGTCCAACTCGCGCAGAACGAGTGCGGGAACCTCGTCGCCGCGCATGGCGTGCGCGGTCGGTGTCCACACCACGGTCGGGGCCTGCTCGTCGTCGGTGCCGAAGGTTTCAGGCTCGATCGTCGGCGGCGTGACCGCTGGTCCCAGCGACGCCCGCGATTCAGCGGACGCGTCTGGGCGTGGTTGTCCCGGACGCACTGTTCTCCCCAATAGCCTTTACGCCTGCCTCCCGACGCTGACGGTAGCCGGGCGGATGCGGGGAGTCGACCATATCGGAGACGCTGTTTGCGAAAGGGAATCAGGTGCGGTGGCGGGCCGGGCGGCGCACCTGCGGTGGCAGCTGGGCGCTGAGGCTCATGCCTGCCAGGGGCGGGCGTCGTTGGACGGGTCGGTCCTGGCCAGTTCGGCGTCCAGTTCGTCGCAGCGCATCGCGGCCGCCTCGGCGCTCGGGAGGCCGAGCCGGTCCGCGATCTGCTGCCACGACCAGCCCTGGTCGCGGGCCTGGCGGATGAAGGTCGGCTCGGACTGGTTCACGATCCGCCGCGCGCGCACGATTTCCAGTGCCCACGCGCCGAGGATGCCGTCGGGGACTTCCTCGGCGCGGTACGAGGCCATCGCCAGCCCGGTCAGCGGGGCCGTTTCCATCAGCACGGCGGCGCCGTGCTGATCGGAGAGCCAATCGTCGATCACAGGGTTGCGCGATTCACCGCTCATGTCCCCGAATCATAGGGTTCACCCACGAAGCGGTTCCGGCGCGGGCGGGCCGACGTAGCGGGCGGCCGGGCGGATCATCTTCGGGTCCTCCGCCTGTTCCAGTACGTTCGCGCACCAGCCGATCACCCTGCTCACCGCGAAGGTCGGGGTGAACATGCTCCTCGGGATCCCGCAGCGCTCCATCACCACGCCCGCGTAGAACTCGACGTTCGCGTGCAGTTCGCGGCCGGGCTTCTCCTCGGCGAGGATCTCCACCACGCGGCGCTCCACGGTCGCCGCGAACTCGGCGAGGTCACCGCCGAGCCCGAGCGCGATGTCCCGCAGCATCAGCGAACGCGGGTCCTCGGTGCGGTAGACCGCGTGCCCGAATCCCATGATCTTCTCGCCAGAGCGGACCTTTCCCCGCACCCAGCCGTCGATCCGGTCCGGGGTGCCGATCTCGTCGATGCTCGCCAGCGCGCGATCGGGCGCGCCGCCGTGCAGCGGCCCCGAAAACGCGCCGATCGCGGCCGCGATCGCGGACACCACGTCGGCACCGGTGGAGGCCACCACGCGCGCGGTGAAGGTCGACGCGTTGAACCCGTGGTCGATCGTGGCGACCAGGTAGTGCTCGAGCGCGCTCGCCTTCGCCGGGTCCGGTTCCTCGCCGGTCACGAGGTACAGCCAGTTCGCCGCGGCCGACAGCTCGGCCCGCGGTTCGAGCGGCTCTTCGCCGTGGCGGATCCGGTGCAGCGCGGCGAGAATCGTCGGCGTCACGGCGCACACCAGCATCGCGTCCGCCTTGCGCCGGGCCGGATCGGCGTCCCACAGCGGCGGGAGCCCGCGCGCGGCCGCCAGCAGCGACAACGCGGTGCGCAGGCCCGCGAGCGGGTTGAACGCGTCCCCGGCGAGCGCGATATTCGGCAGTGCGGCGCGCACCTCGTCGGGCAGGTGCCGCAGCGGCGCGACCTCTCGGACGAACTCGGCGCGTTCCGCCTCGCTGGGCAGCCTTCCTTCGAGGAAGAAGAACCAGACGTCCTCGAACGTCTTCGACTTCGCGAGGTCGATCGCGGAGTACTGGCGGTAGTGGTAAAAGCCTTCACGGCCGCGCACGTCGCCCAGTTCGGTGGTGGTGACGACGACGTTGCGGAGTCCTGGTGGGACCTCGACCGGCCCGTCCACGGTGACTGACATCGGTACCTCCTCGAGTGTGGCTCCAGATTCGAACCATCGATCGAGTATTGTCAATGTCGATCGAGTCGATGTGAACGACGAAAGCGCAGGTCGTGGCCACCTCCAGTGACGAGCGTTACCTGACCACCGCCGAGGTCGCGCGCCGCCTCGGCGTCAAGGCGGAAACCGTCTACACCTACGTCAGCCGCGGCTTGCTCACCAGCGTCCGCGCGAAGGGACGGCGCGGCAGCCTGTTCCCGCTCGGCGAGGTCGACCGGCTCGCCGAGCGGGGGAGCGAGGGGCACCAGCCCTCCGGCTCGGTCGAACGCATCCGCACCAGGCTGACCAGGATCGACGGCGACGAACTCGCCTACCGAGGGCACCGCGTGCGAGAACTGGTGGGAGCACACGGTTTCGAAGCCGTGGTGAGTCTGCTGTGGACGGAAGAGCTGGCGGCACGGCCGCCGTTCCCCGCGCCGGCGGACGAGGTCGCGCTGGCGCGGGCGGTGGGTGCGGCGCTGCCGAAAACGGCGTCGCTGACCGACCGGCTCCGGGTGGCGGTGGCCGCGCTCGGCTCGGCGGACCCGCTGCGCTTCGACGTCTCGGCCGAGGCGGTGACGGCCGCGGCCGGACCGCTGCTCGGGGTCCTCGTGGACGCGCTCCCCGGCGAGACCGCGTCCGGCACGCTCGCGGAACGGTTGTGGCCCAAGGTTTCCGCGCATTCCCCGCGACCGGAGCTGCTCGACGCCGTGCTGGTACTGCTCGCCGATCACGGGCTCGCGGTGTCCACGATCGCGGCCCGCGTGGCGGCGAGCGCCCGCGCGAACCTGTACGCGGTGGTGTCGGCGGGGCTGGGCGCCGTGGACGGGCCGTACCACGGCGCCGCGAGCACGCTCGCGTACCGGTTCCTCGGCGAGGCCATGCGCGATCCGATCGGCGCGCTGTCGGAGTACCTGCGCGCGGGCGGCGTGCCGGGGTTCGGCCACCGCGTGTACCAGCGCCGGGACCCGCGCGCGGAAGTCCTTTTCGGACTGTTGGGCGACGCGCCGGTGCTCGAAACCGTCGAGATCGTCTCGCGGGAGCTGGCGAAACGGGGTGGTGCGTTCCCGAACGTCGACCTCGCGTTGGCCGCGGTGCTGCACACCCACGGCATGGCCGCCGAAGCGGGCGAGGCGATCTTCGCGATCGCGCGCATCGCGGGCTGGACCGCGCACGCGCTCGAAGAGTACGCCGAACCGCGCCTGCGCTTCCGCCCGCTCGGCGTCTACACCGGACCGTCCTAGTAGGAGTACTCCCAGCCGGTTTCGCCGTAGCCTTGGAGGATCAGGATCCCGTGCGGCGCCGTGGTTTCCACGTCGACCGTGCCCTGCGCGCGCTGGTTGGGGCCGATGCTGGGCGGTAGCACGCCGGAGATGTCGGCGCAGGAGCCGCCCATCGAGTTCACGGTGACGCCGTCGGAGCCGATCGTCTTGACCCCGTACGGGCTCAGCACCGCGCCGAGGTCGCGGTTCGCCGCCTCGTCCGGCCCGGTCGTGACCCGCACGTGCAGCACGACCGAATGCTTGCCCGCCGGGCGCTTCGGCATGTACTTGCCGCACTTCGGGTCGATGTCGATCTTGTCGACGACGAACTTCGCGGAGCCGATCGCCACCTCGTCACCGAGTTTCTTCGGCACGTTCCCGCGTTCGTTGGCGTCCGGGTTCCTCGGCTTCGACGGGACGGCCGGGAGCGAGGGCATCGCCGGGACGGTGGGCATGTCCGATGCCGTCGGCGGCCGCGGCCGCGTCGAAAACGCGGGCGGGTTCGGCGCGGTGAGCCGGTCGAGGTCGTTCTTGAGCTTGTCGAGCCGCTCGGTCCACTGCGCTTGCAGGATCAGCCCGACCACCACGCCCGCGATCGCCAGCACGAGCCCTGCCGCCGACATCACGCGGTGCGCCCCGAAGAGCCCGGCCACCCCGAAGGCGATCCCGATGAACCCG
The DNA here is from genome assembly GCF_018736145.1 of Amycolatopsis sp. CA-230715. GTDB lineage: Bacteria > Actinomycetota > Actinomycetes > Mycobacteriales > Pseudonocardiaceae > Amycolatopsis. The sequence continues at coordinate 335,358 of NZ_CP059997.1, read as the reverse complement.
GCGACGACGGTCACGTTGTTCAGGATCGGGATCGGGCTGCCCGAGGCGGAGATGATGCCGAGCACGAGCGCGGTGATCGCCAGCCCGATCAGCTCGCGGCGCGCCACGGGCGGCGGTGGGCCAGGGGCGGGTGGCGGCGGGAACGCAGCGAACGCCGAAGGCTGTGACACGGATTCTCCCCATGCTGAAACGGCCGGGGGGTTTGTCCCGTCCGGCACCTGCTAGTCGGGAATCACCCGTTCGGCGTTACCGAGAGGTCACGGCAGCAGGCGTCGCAGCGCGTCGGCGAACTGGGCGGGGTTGCGCTGCGGGGCGAGGTGCGCGCCGGGCAGCTCCGCGAACGGGAGGCCGAGTTCGAGCGCCAGCACGCGGGCGGGGGAGTAGTGGAAGTGGCCCCTGCTGCCCTCGCCCGCGGCGAGCGTGACGTCCACCCACGACTTCCGCAGCGCCGGGAGATCCGGCAGGTAGTGGTAGAACTCCAGGAGCTCGCGGTCGAACAGCAGCGCCCATTCCGCTTCGTTCGGCAGCCGGACAGCGCGGAGATCGGGCAGCGCGGCGCCGGCGATCGTGCTCACGAACCGCGTGAACGCGCCCAGCACGTCACCGGAGCGCGCCAGCTTCACCTGCGCCTCGGCGTCGGCGAACCAGTCCTCCGCGTCCGGCAGCAGGCCCACCACCGGCGGTTCGTGGGCGATCAGCGCGGACACCGTTTCCGGGTAGCGCGCCGCGAGGTCGAGCGCGATCACCGCGCCCGCGCTGCTGCCGAACACGGTGACCTCGCCGAACCCGAAGTAGTCGATCACCGCGCGCGCGTCGGCGGCGTGCCTTGCCACCGGGATCGGGCCGGTCGAGTCGTCGGTGCTGCGGAAGTGGCCGCGCCGGTCGTAGGTCAGCACGGTGTGGTCGGCGCTCAGCCGCTTCGCGAGCGCGCGGTAGGAGTCCGCCGCGCCGAGCCCGCCGGGGACCAGCAGCAGCGGCGCGCCGTCACCCTGCTGGCGAACGTGCAGCTCCGCGTCCTCGACAACGCAGGCACCCGTCGACACGTCGGAGTTCATGCGCAGAGTCAAGCACAGTCGTGCGCACCGCCGAGTCCCTGGATGATCGACTTCGCGTCCGCGGCAACGCTTTCCACCACTTCGCGCACCGTCGGCAGGTCGTCGAGCAGGCCGACGACCTGACCGGAGGCGAGCACGCCCGCGCCGGTGTCGCCGTCGACGAGCCCGGCCCGCAGCAGCATCGGGGTGTTCGCCGCCATCACCACCTGTGCCAGCGACCGCTCGCCGCCGCGGCGCATCGCGAGGCCTTCGCGCGCCAGCGCGCGCCACGAAACCCCGGTCAGCGCCCGGAACCGGACCGCGTTGCGCACCGCGCGGAGCAACCCGGTGGCGGATCCCGACCGTTCGAGCGAGTCGACGAGCTCGGTGCGCAGCACCCGGTGCGGAAGGCCGTCGACCTTCCTCGTCACCACGGTGTCGGTGAGCCCGCGGGCGAGGTACGCGCGTTTCACCGCCTCGGGCACGGTGCTCTCGGCGGTGAGCAGGAACCGGGTGCCCATCGCGATCCCGGCCGCGCCGTAGGCGAGCGCGGCGGCGAGCCCGCGCCCGTCGAAGAAGCCGCCCGCGGCCACCACCGGGATGTCCACCGCGTCCAGCACCGACGGCAGCAGCAGCGTGGTCGCCACGCCGCCGGTGTGCCCGCCGCCCTCGCCGCCCTGCACGATGACGGCGTCCGCGCCCCAGCCCGCGACCTTCTCGGCGTGCCGGGCGGCGCCGACGGACGGGATCACCACCACCCCGGCGTCCTTCAGCCGCGCGATCATCTCCTTGCGCGGCGCCAGCGCGAACGAGGCCACCCGCACGCCTTCGCGGATGAGCAGCGCGACCCGGTCCTCCGCGTCGTCGGCGTCGGCGCGCAGGTTCACCCCGAACGGCCGGGACGTGCGCGCCCGGGTTTCCGTGATCGCGCGGGCCAGTTCGTCGTAGGTCATCGTCGCCGACGCGAGGATGCCCAGTGCGCCCGCTTCGGCCGTCGCGGCGACGAGGCGGGGCCCGGCGACCCAGCCCATCCCGGTCTGCACGATCGGGTGCGCGACCCCGGTCAGTTCGGTCAGTGTGGTCTTCATCCCTTGTCCCGCAAGGATTCCGGGTCGAGCACCGTCCGGATGAGACGCAGCTCCTCGTCATCGGGAACGCGGGTTTCGCCGGTGCCGCCGGTGTCGAGTTCGAACGAGGTCGCCGCGCGCACCTCCTCGACGGTGACGCCGGGATGCACCGACACCAGGCTCGCCCGGTCGCCGAAGGCGAGCACGCCGAGGTTCGTCACCACGCGGTGCACGTCGTGGAAGCGGCCTGCCCCGGCCGCGATCGCGCGGGCGCGGCCGACCCCGGACACCACGTCCACCTCGTCGACGAACACCCTCGTGCTGTGCCGCGGCACCCAGTAGCTGGTGCGGTGGTTGACGGTGTTGCCCGGCCCGCCTCGCACCCCGAGCAGTTGCTTGCGCGGTTTGCCGTGCGGCCCGATCGCGGAGATGTTCTGGTTGCCGTGCCGGTCGATCTGGTTCGCGCCCATCACCACGTGCCGCTTGCCGCCGGGCACCACGGTGTCGAGCACCTTGCGGAACGGCTGCCAGCCTTCGGTCACCCCGTTCTCGTCCAGCAGGTACGCCTCACCGTCGGAGAGCAGCAGATCCGGGGCGAAGGTCAGGCGCGCCAGCTTCGCGCCCAGCGAGGGGATCAGCCCCATCGGGCTCGCCACGATCTCGCCGTTGTCGCGGAAGAGATCGGCGCACGCGGCCACCGCGACCTCCATGCGTGTCACGCTCATGCCGCCTCCTCGGTGAATTTCCGTACCGCTTCCTGGTAATCCGCTTCCGTACCACTGAGGAACCGGTCCACGAACCCCGGCCAGGCATCGGGATCCTTCGCGGATTCGGCGTAGTGGCGCTGGAACCGCTCGTCCCGGCCGTAGTCCGGCACGGCGGTGGTGAAATGCGCGCCGTGCGGTGTTTCCGCGACGCCGTGCACGCTCGCCCTGTTCAGCAGCAGGCTCTGCACGGGCGCGGTTTCGGTCAGCTTCGCGGTTTCCACGACCCGTTCCACCGACACGAAGCACCGGTCCGCGGCCAGCGCGAACAGATCGTCGAAGTACGGGTCGGGGCCGAGGTACTGCGCGTTGCCGCGCGCGTCCGCCCGGTTGAGGTGCAGCAGCGCGACGTCGAGCTTCAGCGCGGGGACGGCGAGCAGCTCTTCGCCGTCGGCAGGGTCGCTGTACGGGGACCGGACGGTTTTCAAGCCGGGGTTGAAGGTCAGCACGTCCGAGCCGAGCCCCGCGCGCGTCGGCAGGAACGGAAGCCGTTGCGCCGCAGCGGAAAGACCGGTGCCGAGCACGCCTTCGTCGTACTCCGTCACGGCGATCTCGCCGCCCTCGCGCACGCGGCAGAACCACGGGTCGTAGGCGATCGAATCGAGGGTCACGAACCCGAACACGAGCCTGCGGATCCGGCCGGCCGAGGCCAGCAGCCCGACATCCGGCCCGCCGTAGGACACCACGGTCAGGTCGCGGACTCCGCTGCGCAGGATCGCCCTGACCAGTGCCATCGGCTTGCGCCGCGAGCCCCAGCCGCCGATCCCGACGGTCATCCCGTCGCGCAGCTCGGCCGCGATCTCGTCCGGGGTGGTCCGCTTGTCCGCCATCACGCTCCCTTGCCTTCGTCCACGAAACGCCTTCGTGCTTCGTCGGAAGCACCGGTCAGGTTCAGCTCGAAGGTGAACCCCTGCTCGTACCGGTAGCTCCGGTGCACCGGCTGCGGGTCGATGCCGTTGATCGCCAGCTTCGCCGCCCTGATCACGCGCGTGTCCTTGGCCGCGATGCGGTGCGCGAGCGCCAGCGCGGCCTCGTCGAGCGACTCGGGCGGCACCACCTGGTACACCGAACCGTGGTGGTGCAGCTGGTGCGCGTCGATCGTGCTGGCCGTGTAGTACAGCGCGCGCATCAGGTGCTGCGGGACGAGCCGCGCGAGGTGCGTCGCGGCACCGAGCGCGCCCCGGTCGACCTCCGGCAGCCCGAAGGTCGCGTTGTCGGCGGCCAGCACCACGTCCGCGTTGCCGACGAGCCCGATCCCGCCGCCGAGGCAGAAGCCCTGCACCGCCGCGATCACCGGCACCGGGCAGTCGTACACGGCGGAAAAGGCGGCCGCGCAGCCCCGATTCGCGCCGACGAGCTTGTCGTACCCGCTGTCGCGCTGGATCTCCTTGATGTCCACGCCCGCGTTGAAGCCGCGGCCCTCCGCGCGCAGGACCACCACGTGGCACGCGGTGTCCCGGCCCGCCGCCGTCACCTCGTTCGCGATGTCGAACCAGCCGCGCACGGGGAGCGCGTTGACCGGTGGCTCGTCGACGGTGATCACGGCGACGCCGGGCTCGGGGTACTTCGTGGTGACCGGCATGCGGCACCCCTTCCGCTTCCAAACCTAGCACTTGCTTGGTACGTTAGCAGGGTGCCCGGCACCGGGTACAGGTTCGCGAGGAGGTGCGCCGGGTGGCTCTCGATATCCGGCTCGACGGCTCGGTCGTCCTGGTCACCGGTGGAGTCCGCGGCGTCGGCGCCGGGATAGCGCGCGCGTTCCTCGCCGCGGGGTCCTCAGTGGTGGTCTGCGCGCGGCACGAACCGCGCGAACCCGTTGCGGTGGACGGGAAATCCGCCGATTTTCTGCCCTGCGACGTGCGGGAACCCGAGCAGGTCTCCCGTCTCGTCGACGAGGTTTCCGAGCGCCACGGCAGGCTCGACGTGCTCGTGAACAACGCGGGCGGTGCGCCGTTCGCGGAGGCCGCGAGCGCGTCGCCCCGGTTCCACGACCGCGTCGTCGCGCTCAACCTCCTGGCGCCGCTGACGCTCGCGCGCTACGCGAACACCGTGATGCAGGGCCAGGATTCGGGTGGCGCGATCGTGAACGTGGGCAGTGTCAGCGGTGCGAGACCGTCGCCGGGCACGGCGTCCTACGGCGCGGCGAAGGCGGGGCTGGTGAGCCTCACCGGCAGCCTCGCCGTCGAGTGGGCGCCGAAGGTCCGCGTGAACGCGCTCGAGGTCGGCATGGTGCGGACCGAACAGGCCGAACTGCACTACGGCGACGAGGCCGGGATCGCCGCGGTCGGCGCGACCGTCCCGTTGGGACGGTTGGCGGAACCGGACGAGATCGGCGCGTGCGCGGTGTTCCTGGCTTCACCGCTGGCTTCCTACGTCAGCGGCGCGACGATGGCGGTGCACGGCGGCGGCGAGGTGCCCGCGTTCCAGCGGGCGAGCACAGCGGCGTGGAAGGGGAAGTGAGTGAACGGGATCGTGGACGGCAGGGTCGTCGTGGTGACCGGCGCGGGCCGGGGCATCGGGCGGGCGCACGCGCTGGCCTTCGCGCGCGAGGGCGCGCTGGTCGTGGTGAACGACATCGGCACCGGGCTCGACGGTGACGGCGGCTCCGGCGGCCCCGCCGCGGAGGTGGTCGCCGAGATCGAGGCCGGCGGCGGGCGCGCGGTGGCGAACACCGACGACGTCGCGGACTGGGACGGCGCGGGCAGGCTCGTGCGGACCGCGATCGACCGCTTCGGCGGGCTCGACGTGCTGGTCAACAACGCCGGTTTCCTGCGAGACCGGATGCTGGTCAACCTCGGCGAGGACGAATGGGACGCGGTGGTCCGCGTGCACCTCAAGGGGCACTTCGCGCCGATGCGGCACGCGGCCGCGTACTGGCGCGCCGAGCACAAGGCGGGCAGGCCGCGGGCGGCGCGGGTGGTCAACACGAGTTCCGGCGCCGGGTTGCTGGGCAGCATCGGGCAGGGGAACTACTCGGCGGCCAAGGCGGGGATCGCCGGGCTCACCCTGGTGGCTGCGGCCGAGTTCGCGCGGTACGGGGTGACGGTCAACGCCATCGCGCCCGCCGCGCGGACCAGGATGACCGAGGGCGCGTTCGCCGCCGAGATGGCCGCGCCGGAGGACGGGTTCGACGCGATGGCACCGGAAAACGTGTCGCCGCTGGTGGTCTGGCTCGGCAGCGAGGAGTCCGCGCCGGTCACCGGCCGGGTGTTCGAAGTGGACGGTGGCAGGGTGTCGCTCGCGCAGGCGTGGCGCCACGGCCCGGAAAAGGACAAGGGTGCTCGCTGGGAGCCGGGTGAGCTCGGCCCGGTGGTGGCGGGGCTCATCGCCGAGGCACCGTCCCCCGAACCGGTTTACGGCGCCTGATCGTCGAACCGGCGCCGCGCGGCTTCGATCGCGCCGAGGTGCTTGCGCGTCCACGCGCACATCCCGTTGACCGTCGCGCGCAGTTCCTGGCCCGGTTCGGTGAGGTGGTAGTCGACGCGCGGCGGCACCGTGGGGTACACGGTCCGGTGCACCAGCCCGTCGCGTTCGAGCCCGCGCAACGTCTGCGTGAGCATCTTGTGGCTGATGCCGCCGACGCCCGCCCGCAGCTCGGTGAACCGCAGGGTGTCCTCGGCGAGCACGTTGATGATCAGCAGCGCCCACTTGTTGGCCACGCCCGAGAAGATCTCGCGGGCGAGCGAATCGGCGCGCGTCACATCGCCGTCGTCGCCCGTGCGCCTGAGCTGCTCGGTTTCCACGAGGTTCCCCTCTCACCGGAAAGTGCGTCCTTCCCGGCCGCAGTGTAGTTCCTTACGGTTCCCGGGTAACCAGAAGAGAGCACGGGAGCACGCATGACCATCTTGAAGACCTACGCGCGGCTGTGGGCGGACGACCTCGACGGAACCCTGCCCGTCCTGCGGGAACTGACCGGGGAGGAGCCGCACCTGCGCCTGGCGTTCGAGCGTGTCGAACTGGGCGCGATCGGCGATTTCCTCGTGATCGCGGGCCCGGCCGCCGAACGCGCGAAGTACGCGCACGCGTCCGCGACCGTTCTCGTGGACGATCTCGACGAAGCCGAAGCGACCCTCGAAGCCTCCGGCGCGACGATCACGACGGCCAAGACCGCGGGGCCGACGGGACGCTTCCTCTACGCCCGCCACGCGGGCGGCGCGGAGGCGGAGTACGTCGAGTGGACCCCCGATCTCGTCCGGCGCATCCTGGGCTGACGCCCCGGAATTGTCGGTGCCCGGTGGGAAAATACGGGCATGGCGGTCAGTTGGGAGAAGTTCGAGACAGCGGCGCCGGATCTGGCGCACGCGGTGCGGGCGTGCTTCGCCGCGGCGGAGACGCACGTGCTGGCCACCCTGCGGCGGGACGGGTCGCCGCGGGTCAGCGGGACGGAGGTGGACTTCACCGGTGCCGAGCTGGTGCTCGGGTCGATGCACGGCGCGGTGAAGGCGAGGGACCTGCGGCGGGACGGCAGGTTCGCGGTGCACGCGAACCCGGGTGCGGAGCTGGGCGACGGCGACGTGAAGGTGGCCGGGGTGGCGGTCGAGGTCACCGACCCGGCGGAAGTGGCGCGGCTGCAAGGGAATTCGGACCCGTGCCACGTGTTCCTGCTGCGGCTGACCGAGGCCGTGCACACCTCGGTGGCCGGCGAGTCGATCGTGATCGACACCTGGCGCGAAGGGCTGCCCCGGGTCCGGTTCGAACGGAAGAACACCGGGGAAGTGGTGCGCACGGAGATCTGAGAGTCACAGCCGTTCGATGATGGTGCCGGTGGACAGCGCGCCACCGGCGCACATCGTGACCAGCGCGGTGCTCGCGTCGCGGCGTTCGAGTTCGTGCAGGGCGGTGGTGAGCAGGCGCGCCCCGGTGCTGCCCACCGGGTGCCCGAGCGCGATGGCGCCGCCGTTGACGTTGACCAGCTCCGGGTCGGGCTCGTGCACCCGCTGCCAGGACAGCACGACCGACGCGAACGCCTCGTTCACCTCGAACAGGTCGAGATCGCCCATCGCCAGGCCGCTGCGGGCGAGCACGCGCTCGGTGGCCTGCACCGGTCCGTCGAGGTGGTAGAAGGGTTCGGCGCCGACGAGCGCCTGGGCGAGGATGCGCGCCCGCGGCCGCAGCCCGAGCGCGCGGGCGCGGTCGGCGTCCATCACGAGCACGGCGGAAGCGCCGTCGGAGATCTGCGACGACGTGCCCGCGGTGTGCACGCCGCCGTCGAGCACCGGCTTCAACCGGGCCAGACCGTCCACAGTGGTCTCGCGAAGGCCCTGGTCCCGGGTCACCAGCCGGGTCTCGCCGGTCGGTGTGCCGTCCTCGGCGAGCACGGGTGCCTTCACCGGTGCCACCTCCCGGTCGAAGTGCCCCGCCGCCCACGCGGCGGCGGCCTTGCGCTGGGAGTCCGCCCCGAACGCGTCGACGTCGGCGCGGGTGATCCCGCGGCGTTCGGCGATCCGTTCGGCGGCGCCGTACTGGTTCGGCATGTCGATGGCCCACGAATCCGGCCGCGGGGCGCCCGCCTCGGTGCCGCGGTTCGCGCCGAGCGGGACGCGGCTCATCGCTTCGATGCCGCAGGCGATCCCGCAGTCGATCGCGCCCGCCGCGATGAGCCCGGCGACGAGATGGGTGGCCTGCTGGGCGGATCCGCACTGCGCGTCGATCGTGGTGGCGCCGGTGCCCTCGGGCAGCCCGGCGTGCAGCCACGCGGTCCGGCTGATGTTGCCCGCCTGCTCGCCCGCCTGCGTGACGCTGCCGCCGATCACCTGCTCGACCACCGCCGGGTCGAGCGCCGCGCGGTCGAGGAGCGCGCGGTAGGCCGCGCCGAGGATCTCCGCGGCGTGCAGGCCGGAGAGCCAGCCGCGGCGCTTGCCGATCGGGGTGCGGACCGCCTCGACGATGACGGGATTGCCCACGCGCGTCTCCTTCTCTCCCCGGTGTCCCCGGTACGTCCTGTCACCGCAAAACTAGAACATGTTTCTGTTTGATGCAAGGATCGCCGAGGTCAACCGCCATTCGGTGACGGTCGGGTCAGGTCTGCTCTACCAGGAGTTTCCGGCTCCTGATCGAGCAAGTAAACAGGTTTCACTGAAAGCCGTTTACTGAGTTAACGCCGTATGCTCTAATCAGGGATAGAACGCGTTCCAGGCAGGACTTCCACCGTTGCCAGCCCGCCAGTCGATCGCAGGAGGTGGCCGTGGCCACACCGCTCATCCCCGCCGGGTTCGATTTCACCGATCCCGATCTCTACGCCACCAGGATGCCGCTGGAGGAGTTCGCCGCCCTGCGCAAGACCGCGCCGGTGTGGTGGAACCCCCAGCCGCACAACCTCGCCGGGTTCGGTGACGAGGGGTACTGGGTGGTCACCCGGCTCGAAGACGTGAAGGCGGTGTCCCGCGACAGCCAGCTGTTCTCCTCGCACGAGAAGACCGCGATCATCCGGTTCGACGAGTCGATGACCGAGGAAGGGCTGAACGCGAACCGCCTGGTGCTGCTCAACAAGGACGCGCCGCACCACACGAAGCTGCGCCGGATCGTGTCGAAGGGGTTCACGCCGAGGGCGATCGGCAGGCTCGAAGACGCGCTGCGCGAGCGGGCGGCGCGCATCGTCTCGGAGGCGAAGAAGAAGGGGACGGGCGACTTCGTCACCGACGTCGCGTGCGAGCTGCCGCTGCAGGCGATCGCCGAGCTGCTCGGCATCCCGCAGGAGGACCGGATGAAGATCTTCGACTGGTCCAACCAGATGGTCGCCTACGAAGACCCCGAGTACGAGGTCGAGCCGGTGGCCGCGTCCGCCGAACTGGTGGGCTACGCGTGGAACATGGCGGAAGAGCGCCGCAAGTGCCCGATGGACGACATCGTCACGAAGCTGGTGCAGGCCGACGTCGACGGCGAGTCGCTGGCCTCGGACGAGTTCGGGTTCTTCGTCATCCTGCTTTCGGTGGCGGGCAACGAAACCACGCGCAACGCGATCACGCACGGGATGAAGGCGTTCCTCGACCACCCCGACCAGTGGGAGCTCTACCGCCGCGAACGCCCGAAGACCGCGCCGGACGAGATCGTCCGCTGGGCCACGCCGGTGGTCGCGTTCCAGCGCACCGCGACCGCGGACACCGAGCTCGGCGGGCAGCGCATCCGCAAGGGCGACCGGGTCGGCATGTTCTACAGCTCGGCGAACTTCGACCCCGAGGTCTTCGACGCACCGGAGCGGTTCGACATCCTGCGCGAGGACAACCCGCACGTCGGGTTCGGCGGCACCGGCTCGCACTACTGCATCGGCGCGAACCTGGCACGCCTGGAGATCGACCTCATGTTCAACGCGATCGCCGACGAGATGCCCGATATCGCCGAGGTCGAGCCGCCGGTGCGGCTGCGGTCGAGCTGGCTCAACGGCATCAAGCACTACCCGGTCCGCTACGCCTGAGAGAGCGCGAAAACGCGGTGTCGGGGGAGGAAACCCCGCCACCGCGTTTTTCGTCACGGCACGTAGACGACCAGCGTGAACCAGCCGGGGTAGTACCGGTTGTCGCAGGTGAAGTTCGTCCACTGGCCGCTGAGCAGGCCCTGGTACCCGGCCGCCTGGCAGTCGCCAAGGAGCGTCCAGTTGCCCATGATGAGCCAGCTCTGCGGGGACGCGACGGCTTCGGCGCTCGCGGGCGCGGCAGCGGTCGTTTCGGACGCGGACGCGGTGGCGCCGATGCCGAGCATCGCGAGCGCCGCCGCCCCGGTGATGAGCGCGGATCGCAGCAGTGTGCGCACGGGTGGTTCCTTCCCCTCGGTTTCCCGCCGTCGAAAAGCGGCGGAATTCCGTTGTACCGCAGGAAATTCACCAATCCGAGCGGCAGGGGGAAACCCTTCCCGATCGGGCGGAAAAGGGGGAAACGATCACCGGCCGGGTGATCACGAGCCCGGTTTCGCGGACCCCACCAGCCACATCGAGAAGTACTGGGAGCCGCCGCCGTAGGCGTGCCCGAACGCGGTGCGCGCGCCGTCGACCTGGTAGTCGCCCGCCCGGCCCATGACCTGTTTCGCGGCCTCGGAAAAGCGGAGCATGCCCGAGGCGCCGATCGGGTTCGACGACAGCACGCCGCCCGAGGGGTTGACCGGCATCCGGCCGCCGAGCGCGGTTTCCCCCGACTCCGTCACCTTCCAGCCCTCGCCCTCGGCCGCGAACCCGAGGTTCTCCAGCCACATCGGTTCGAACCAGGAGAACGGCACGTAGATCTCCGCGGCGTCCACTTCGGACAGCGGATCGGTGATACCGGCCTCCGCCCACAGCGCCGCCGCCGCGTCGCGGCCGGCCTGCGGGTTCACCTGGTCGCGCCCGGCGAACGTGGTCGGCTCGGTGCGCATCGCGGTGGCGTGCACCCAGGCGGCTCCGCCGGGCACCGCGTCGCCGGAGCGTTCGTCGCCGAGCACCATCGCGCAGGCGCCGTCCGAGGACGGGCACGTTTCGTCGTACCGGATCGGGTCCCACAGCATTTGCGAAGCCCGCACCGACTCGACGGTGATATCGGCCTGCCGAAGGTGGGCGAAGGGGTTGAGCGCGCCGTTGCGGCGGTCCTTCGCGGCGACGATCGCGCCGATGTGCTCCGGTGCCCCGGTCCGCCGGATGTAGGAGCGCACGTGCGGGGCGAAGTAGCCGCCCGCGCCCGCCCCGACCGGCATCTGGAACGGTGGCAGGATCGACAGCCCCCACATCGCGTTGGACTCGGACTGCTTTTCGAACGCCACGGTCAGCACCCTGCGGTGGATGCCAGCCTGCACGAGGCTCGTCGCGACCAGCGCGGTGGACCCGCCGACCGAGCCCGCGGTGTGCACGCGCAGCAGCGGTTTCCCGGTCGCGCCGAGCGCGTCGGCCAGGAACAGCTCGGGCATCATCACGCCCTCGAACAGATCGGGCGCCTTGCCGAGCACCACCGCGTCGATATCGGCCCAGTCGGTGCCCGCGTCGGCCATCGCCCGGTCGACCGCTTCCCGGATCAGCCCCGGCATCGACACGTCGGTCCGCTTCGCGCGGTGGTGGGTCTGCCCGGTGCCGAGCACCGCGGCGAGCTGCTTTCCCATCAGTTCACGCCCTCCAGGACGGCGACCAGGTTCTGCTGCAGGACGGGCCCGCTGGTGGCGTGCGCGAGCGCCTTGCGCGCGCTGCCGTCGTGGATGCGCTTCGCCGCCTCCCCGATCCGCGCCAGCCCGGCCGAGAACATCGGGTTGCCGGCGAGCGCGCCGCCGGACGGGGTGATCCGCACGTCGTCGCCGAGGCCCAGTTCCGCGCGCAAGATGAGTTCCTGGTGCGAGAACGGCGCGTGCAACTCGGCGACTTCGACGCCGTCCAGATCGAGTGCGCGCCCGGCGGCTTCGGTCGACGGCGAGCGCGTGAGATCGCGCGCGCCGAGCACGGGGGAGTCGACCCGGTGCTCGATCCCGCTGATGATCGCGGGCCGCTCCACCAGATCCGCGGCGCGGCTGGCCGAGGCGAGCACGATCACCGCGGCGCCGTCGGTCACCGGGGCGATGTCGTGCGCCCGCAACGGATCCGCGACGTAGGGGGTGTCGAGGAGTTCGGCGGCCTCCACCGCGCGCGAGCGCTGCGCGTGCGGGTTGCCGGTCGCGTCGGTGAGGCTGCGCGCCGCGACCTCGGCGAGGTCCTTTTCGCTCCACCGCCCGGATTCGAGCCCGAAGCGGGCCTGGATCCCGGCGATGCTCACCGAATCGGGCCACAGTGGAGCGACGACGTACGGGTCGAGCTGGAGCGAGAGCACGCGGCGCAGCTGACCCGCCGAGGACTTGCCGAAGCCGTATACGAGCGCGGTGTCCACCTCACCCATCCGGATCTTCAGCCAGGCTTCGTACAGCGCCCACGCCGCGTCCATTTCCACGTGCGACTCGTGGATCGGCGGGAAGGCGCCGATCGCGTCCACCGCCGCGATGAACGAGAACGCGCGCCCGGCGAGGTAGTCCGACGAACCGGAACACCAGAACCCGATGTCTTCTTTGGACAGTCCGGTGGCCGCGAACACCTCGGCGAAGATTGGCACCAGCATCTCCACGCCGTTCGTCGTCCCCGGCGTTTCGCGGACGTTCGGCGCCTGCGCGAACCCCGCTATCGCTACGTCTTCCATCCCGGTCCGCCTTTCAGAGATGGTGGGCGAAGGACTCGTACGGCGCGTCCGGCTCGCCGGTCGGCTCGAAGTGGTCGATGTTCTCCAGCGTGGTTCCCCATTCGTCGCGGGGTTTCCACGAAGCGCGCACCCGCATGCCCATCCGCACCTCGTCGGCGTCGCAGCCGAGCACGAGGTGCAGGAACGCGATGTCGGCGCCGTCGAGCAGGATGTAGGCCGCCACGTAGGGCGGTTTGATCCGCTGGCCGAGGAACGGCACGTTGACGATGCAGAACGTGGTGATGATCCCGGTGTCGGGCAGGTCCACCTCGTCGGTGGTCGGCACCCCGTCGGTCGGGCACGACCCGCGCGGCGGGATGTAGACCTTCTCGCACGACGGGCAGCGCTGGCCGAGCATCCTGCCCTCGCCGAGCGCGCGCAGGTAGCGGCTTTCGCCAGGCGACACCGAATGCTGGTACTTCAGGTGCACCGGAGTGATCACAATGGACACCGGGTCGCCGTCCGCGCGCTCCGCGACCGGCGAGGGATCGGGGACGGCCGCGCCGTCGTCGTCGCCGAGGAGGACGAAGCACGCGATGTCCCTGATGTGGCCCACGGTTTCCGCCGCCCACCGGACCCGGACCCGCGTGCCGGTGCGGACGCGCTCCGGCGCGCCCGCGTCCACGGCGTGCAGCAGTGCGGTGTCCGCGCCGTCGAGCCGGATCAGCGCCCAGGCGAACGGGCGGGCGAGGGGCTGCCCTTCGAGGGGCTCGGCGACCCACGACCAGGACAGCACGGTGCCCTCGGTGCCCACTTCGACGAACTCGGTCAGCGGCGCCGCGGTCACCGGGTCGTACTCGACGGGCGGCACGTGCACCCGGCCGTCGGTGCCGCGCACCCCGTGGATCCGGCGCTCGCGCAGGCCGTTGACGAAGGTGCCCAGTACCGGTCCGACCGAGCGGGTGTAGTCGAATCCCACGTTCAGCGGCGCGGAGAGGGGTTTCTCGGCGACAATCACGGATGAAGTGAAACACGTTCTCGATATCTCGGCAAGCGTCTGCCTCGGGCCCTTGTCTTGACGTGGAACGCGTTCTAGATTCGAGATATGTCGACTAGCGTGAGCAGCGAGACGATCGGCCTGTGGACCATCGCGGGCGAGAGCCCCGAGCGGATCGCCGTGGTGACGCCGGAGGGCGCCGAGGTGAGCTACGGGGCCTTGGCCGCGAAGGCGAACGCCTACGCGCGCGGGCTGCGGGCGCTGGGCCTGGAAACCGGTGACGCGATCGTCGTGCTGCAGCCCAACGGCGAGGAACTCCTCGCCGCGTACTTCGCCGCGATCCAGTCGGGCCTGTACGTCGTGGTGGTCAACTGGCACCTCGTCGGGCCAGAGGTCGCCTACATCCTTTCCGACAGCGGCGCGAAGGCGTTCCTGGCGCACGAGCGGTTCGCCGACGTCGCGGAGGCCGCGGCGGAGGAAGCCGGGCTGCCCGCGAGCGCGCGGTTCGCGGTCGGGCACGTCGAAGGCTTCCGGCGCATCGAGGAACTGGGCGCGGGGGAGGGCGACGGCAGGCCGGCCGAGCGGACCGCGGGCTCGCCGATGCTCTACACCTCGGGCACCACCGGCCGCCCCAAGGGTGTGCGCCGCCCGCTGACCGGCGCCGATCCCGATCAGGTGCCCGCCGCGTCGACCTGGTTCTTCGGCATCTTCGGTCTCGCGCCCGGTGACGATCACGTGCACCTGTGCGGGTCACCGCTCTACCACACGGCGGTGCTCAACTTCGTCGCCATCTCGATCCAGCTCGGCCACCCGGCGGTGCTGATGGACCGGTGGGACGCCGAGGAGATGCTGCGGCTCATCCAGCGGTACCGCGTGACGCACAGCCACATGGTGCCGACCCAGTTCCGCCGCCTGCTCGCGCTGCCGCCCGAGGTGCGCGACGCCTACGACGTGTCCTCGCTGCGGTCGATGATCCACGGCGCCGCGCCGTGCCCGCTGGAGGTGAAACGCCGGATGCTCGACTGGTGGGGCCCGGTCGTCACCGAGTACTACGCGGCGACCGAGGGCGGCGGCACCACGATCACCGGGGAGGAATGGCTCCGCAAACCGGGTTCGGTGGGCAAGGCGTGGCCCGGTTCGGTCGTCAAGATCCTCGACGACGAGGGTGCCGAAGTGCCCGCTGGCCAGATCGGCACCGTGTACCTGAAGATGGGCGGCTCCACGTTCGAGTACCACAAGGACCGCGCCAAAACGGAAAAAGCGCGCGTCGGCGACCTGTTCACCCTCGGCGACGTGGGGCACCTCGACGAGGACGGGTACCTGTTCCTGCACGACCGCAAGGCGGACCTGATCATCTCCGGCGGCGTGAACATCTACCCCGCCGAGATCGAAGGCGAACTGGTGATGCACCCGAAGGTCGCCGACGTCGCGGTGTTCGGGGTGCCCCACGACGACTGGGGCGAAGAGATCAAGGCCGTCGTGCAGCCCGCGCCGGACGCCGTCGCGGGCGACGAGCTGACCGGCGAACTGCTCGACTACGCGAAGGGGAGGCTCGCGAAGTTCAAGCTGCCCAAGAGCATCGACTACGTCGACGAGCTGCCCCGCGACCCGAACGGCAAGCTGTACAAGCGAAAGCTCCGCGATCCTTATTGGACAGGCCGGTCGGCGATCTAGGCACCGGCGAGGTTTTCGATCGCCGCGAGGACGTGGTCGAGGCCGATCTCGAACTGCTCGTCGAAGGTCCGCGCGCCCTGGAAGCGGTCGAGCGCGCTGATGAGCGGGAACTCCGCCGCGGGCGGCGGGCTCCAGTCCAGCCCGGATCGCGTTCCGGTGCGCGCCTCGTGCTCGACCACCGCGTAGCCGAGCAGGAACGAGCCCCAGGTGCGGCTCGCGTCGAGCAGGCGTTCGTCCCGCAGGCCCATGGCGTGCAGCACGGCGTACTGGGCTTCCCGGTGGCGCAGCGCGGGTTTTCCGGTCAACGGCCGGGAAACGAGCAGCGGGAACACCTCGGGGTACCGGTTCAGCGCGGCGCGGCCCGCGTGGCTCAGCGCGCGGAAGTCGGCGCGCCAGTCGCCGGTCGGCGGGGGAGGGTCCTCGAACACGGACTCGGCGAGCGCCTGCAGCAACTCGTCCTTGTTCCGGAAATGGTGGTAGAGAGCCATTCCTTCGACGCCGAGCTCGGTCCCGAGCCGCCGCATCGTCAGCTTGGCCAGTCCCTCCTCGGTCACCAGCCGCAGTGCCGCGCGCACGATGCCGTCCCTGGTCAGCTCACCCCGCATCTTTACATCGTAAAGCAGTCGGCTTTACGTTGTAAAGATGCGAGAGCGATACGGGATCGACGCGCCGGGCGTGTTCGCGGCGTTCGGGGTGCTGGGAGCGGTGTGCACGATCGCGGCGGTGGTGGCCGCCGTGGCGGCGGACGGTCCGGTGTGGACGGTCGTGGCGCTCGTGCTGGCGGTGTGGGCCGCCGCCTCCTGGGCGCAGTTCGCCTGGGGCGTGCTGGGGAGCCTGCTCGGCAAGCGGCGCGAGTGGCGGCGCCTGCTCGACGGCGTGCGGCTGAAGGGGACCGAACGGGTGCTCGAGGTCGGCCCGGGGACGGGACCGGTGCTCGTCGAGGTGGCGCGGCGCGTGCCGATGGGACGGGTGGTCGGCGCCGACATCTGGCGCGCTCAGGATCAGGCGGGCAATTCGCGGGCGGCGCTGGAAGCGAACCTGGCCGCCGCCGGTGTCGGCGACCGGGTCGAGGTCGTCCACGGTGACGTGCGGGATCTCCCGTTCCCGGACGGCGAATTCGACGTCGTGCTGGCCAGCCTCGTCGTGCACAACCTGCCCGAGGGGGAACGGGAAACCGCCATCCGCGAACTGCACCGCGTGCTCGCGCCAGGGGGCAGGCTGGTGATCCTCGACTTCCAGGGCACCGAAGCCTACGCGCGCGCGTTGCGGGAGGACGGCGCCGAGGACGTGCGGCGCGGCGGACGGCTCTGGAGCATGCATCCACCGGCGCGCGCCGTGACCGCGCTCCGGGCGCGCTGAAGGCGTTCCCTCGCCGACAGGTGATGTAGTGGTACCGGCGCAAAAGTTTCGTCCGGGTATCCGCCCCGCGGTGGAACCCGTTGTGTCGCAACGGCGGTGTCGGGCGGGCCGGTGAGGCTGGATGCTTCTCTCGCGGTTTCGCGGTGGCAACGGTGTCCCGGTGAAAACCGCCCCCGCACAGCGCGGCCCGGTGCGCCGGGTCGTGCCTGCCCTCGAACCCGTGTGAACGGGACAAGGAGTGATCGTGATGAGATCCGCTCTCGCCTTGGCCGGAGCCGTCGCCGCCGTGGCGGCCGGAGCGTCCGTGCTGGCCGCCGCACCCGCCGTCGCCGCGTCGGCCGAGGCGGCGACGCTGAGCATCGTGAGCGCCGTCGTGGCCGCCGACGACACGGTCGACGTGAACGTCACCTACACCTGCGACTCCGGGTACTCCGGGGAGATCCTCGCCTACGTCAACGACGTCACCGCCTCGGCCTTCGGCGGCAACGAGGTCGCCGTCACCTGTGACGGCGCCAGCCACTCCGCGGTCGTCGCCGTGGGAAACGACAACGAGGCCACGGAGTACGTCAAAGGCCACACAGCCGCCGTCGGCGTGGCGCTCGACGCGACCAAGACGGGTTCGCCGGACCTGAACGCGGCCCAGGACGCGAACCTCGCCCTCGGCTGAGACCCGGCGCGCTGGCGGCGGTGCGCGACCGCCGCCAGCGCGCGGTAGCGGCTCAGACCCCGCGGAACTCCGGGCTCCGCTTCGCGGTGAACGCGCGCGGGCCCTCCTTCGCGTCCTCGCTCGCGAACACCGCGATCCCGTACTGGGCGTCCACTTTGAACGCTTCCTCCTCGTGCATCCCTTCGGTGTCCCGCATGGTGCGCAGGATCGCCTGCACGGCGAGCGGGCCGTTCGCCGCGACGAGACCGGCGAGCTCCAGCGCCTTGTCCAGTGCGGTGCCGTCCGGCACGACGTGGCCGATGAGCCCGATTTCGCGGGCTTCCGCCGCGCTGACGTGCCGCCCGGTCAGCAGGATGTCGGCGGCGAGGGTGTAGGGGATCTGCCGGGGCAGGCGCACCGCGGACCCGCCCATCGGGAACAGGCCCCAGCGCGCCTCGGAAACGCCGAACTTCGCGCTCTCGCCAGCCACCCTGATGTCGGTGCCCTGCAGGATCTCGGTGCCGCCCGCGATCGCGGGCCCTTCGACGGCGGCGATGAGCGGTTTCGTCAGCCGCCGTCCCTTCAGCAGGCCTTCGATCCGGCTCGGGTCGAACGTGCCGCGTTCGAACGCTTTGTCCGGTGCGTTCCGCGACATCGACTTCAGGTCCGCACCCGCGCAGAACGCGCCGCCCGCGCCGGTCAGCACGCAGGCGCGGATCTCCGGGTCCTCGTCGACGCGGTCCCACGCCTCGACCATGATCCCGAGCATTTCGCCGGTGAGCGCGTTGCGCGCCTCCGGCCGGTTCATGGTGACGACGAGGGTGTGCCCCTCCTGCCGGACCAGCGCGTGCGGTTCCGCCATCCTGCGCACCTCCACGGTCGGGGAAGCCTATTGCCCGCAACGATAACATGTTCTACTTTGGCTGAGTGGCACTCAACATCGCGGATCTCCTCGAGCACGCCGTCGACGCCGTGCCGGACCGGATCGCGGTCGTCTGCGGCGATCGCAGCGTCACGTTCGCCGAACTCGACGAGCGGGCAAACCGGCTGGCGCACCACCTCGCCGCGCAGGGGGTGCGGGCCGGCTCCCACGTCGGCGTGTACTCGCGCAACTCGATCGAAACACTGGAGGCGATGTTCGCGGCGTACAAGCTGCGGGCGATCGCCGTCAACGTCAACTACCGCTACGTGCACGGTGAGCTGAAGTACCTGTTCACCAACGCCGACCTGGTGGCGCTGGTGCACGAGCGCGAGTACTCGGACAAGGTCGCGGCCGTGCTGCCGGACAGTCCGAAACTGAAACACGTTCTTGTCGTGGAGGATGGCAGCGACCGCGACTTCACCGCCTACGGCGGCGTGGCGTACGAAACCGCGCTCGCGGAAAGCTCGCCGGCGCGCGACTTCGGCGAGCGCAGCGCCGACGACCTGTACATCCTCTACACCGGCGGCACCACCGGATACCCCAAGGGCGTGCTGTGGCGCCACGAGGACATCTGGCGCGCGCTCGGCGGCGGCATCAACTTCATCACCGGCGAGTACGTGCCGGACGAGTGGACGCTCGCGGAACAGGGCAAGCAGGGCAGCCTCGTCCGGCTCCCCGCCGCGCCGATGATCCACGGTGCCGCGCAGTGGGCGGCGTTCGGCGCGCTGTTCACCGGCAGCCCGGTGGTGTTCGTGCCGAGGTTCGACGCGCACGAGATCTGGAAAGCGGTGCAGGACAACAAGGTCCAGGTGCTCACGATCGTCGGCGACGCGATGGCCCGCCCGCTGATCGAGGCCTACCGCGAAGGCGACTACGACGCGTCCTCGCTCGCCGCCGTGTCGAGCCACGCCGCGTTGTTCTCCCACAGCGTCAAGCAGCAGTTCCTCGACGAGCTGCCGAACGTGGTGATCACCGACGCGATCGGCTCCTCGGAGAGCGGGTTCACCGGGATCGGCATGGTCAGCAAGGACGCCGACCACACGGCGGGCCCCAGGGTGAACTTCGGGCAGGACGCGATCCTGATCGACGAGAACGGTGCCGAGATCGCGAAGGAGCCCGGCGCGGTCGGCCTGATCGGCAGGCGCGGGCACGTGCCGCTGGGCTACTACAACGATCCCGCGAAGACCGAGACGATCTTCGTCGAGATCGGGGGCGTGCGGTACGTGGTGCCGGGCGATTACGCGCGCTACGAGGAAGACGGCACCGTCACGCTGCTCGGCCGCGGGTCGCAGTGCGTCAACACCGGGGGCGAGAAGGTGTACCCCGAAGAGGTCGAGGGCGCGCTCAAATCCCATCCGGACGTGTTCGACGCACTCGTGATCGGGGTGCCGGACGACCGGCTCGGCCAGCGGGTCGCCGCCGTGGTCCAGACCAGGAACGGGGAGCGGCCGGACTTCGACGCGCTCGAAGCGCACGTGCGCACCGAGGTCGCCGGGTACAAGGTGCCGCGCACGATCTGGCTCGCCGAGGAGATCGGGCGGTCGCCGAGCGGGAAACCGGACTACCGGTGGGCGAGCGACTACGCGGCCGCGCACGCGCCCTCGGCGGAACGGTGATGGGCATGCGGACCTCCCTGTGCGACACGCTCGGCGTCGAGTACCCGGTGTGCGGGTTCACCCCGTCCGAGCACGTCGCGGCCGCGATCAGCAGGGCGGGCGGGCTCGGCGTGCTCGGCTGCGTCCGGTTCAACGACGCGGCCGAACTGGACGCGGTGCTCGGCTGGATGGACGAGAACACCGGCGGGAAACCGTACGGTGTGGACATCGTGATGCCGTCGAAGATCCCCGAAGAGGGGTCCTCGATGGACCTGACCAAGCTCATCCCGGACACCCACCGGTCCTTTGTGGACAAGACACTCACCGAGCTCGGCGTGCCGCCGCTGCCGGACGAGACCGACGAGCGCGAAGGCGTGCTCGGCTGGCTGCACTCGGTCGCGCGGTCGCATGTGGAGGTCGCGCTCAAGCACCCGATCAAGCTCATCGCGAACGCGCTCGGCTCGCCGCCGGTCGACGTGATCGAGCAGGCGCACGGGCGGGGGGTGCCGGTCGCGGCGCTCGCCGGGAAGGCCGAGCACGCGGTGCGCCACGTCGACAACGGCGTCGATTTCGTGGTGGCACAAGGGTATGAAGCGGGCGGGCACACCGGGGAGATCGCCTCGATGGTGCTCGTGCCGGAGATCGTGGACGCCGTCGGCGATCGCGCGCCGGTGCTCGCCGCGGGTGGGATCGGCTCGGGACGCCAGGCCGCCGCGGCGCTCGCGCTCGGCGCCTCCGGGGTGTGGATGGGCTCCTTCTGGCTCGCCACCGAGGAGTACCTGCAGACCATGAGCGGATCCGTCGCGATGCAGCGCGCACTCGTCGACGCGTCCTCTTCGGACACCGTGCGCACCCGGATCTACACCGGCAAGCCCGCGCGCCTGCTCAAGACCCGCTGGACCGAGGCGTGGGCTGCGCCGGACGCGCCGGAACCGCTGCCGATGCCGTTGCAGAACCTGCTCGTTTCCCACGCGCACAACCGGATCCACGCGGCGGAGGACCCGTCGGTGGTGTCGATGCCGGTTGGGCAGATCGTGGGCAGGGTGGACCGCGTGCGGCCGGTGGCCGACGTGCTCGGCGATCTGGTCCGGGAGTACGGCGAGACCGTGGCGCGGCTCAACAGAGCCTGAGCAAGAAGAAAGGGGGCGGCCGCTTGGAAAGCGGCCGCCCCCTCCTTTTGTCGTCCTACGGCTGCGCGATGGTGAGCACCGCGTCGGTCAGCACGGGCGCGTCGTCCCGGTGGGGGCAGGTGGTCGTCGAGGTCACGGTGTCGCCGTCGCGCCAGATGCGGGTGCGCAGGGTTTCGCCGGGGAACACGACCCCGGCGAACTTCGCGGCGAATCCGCCAGCCAGCGCGGTGTTCCCGCCGAGCACCGCGCCCACGACGGTCTTGGCGACCATGCCGTAGGTGCAGAGTCCGTGCAGGATCGGCGCGTCGAACCCGGCGGCGCGGGCGAACTCCGGATCGGCGTGCAGCGGGTTGCGGTCGCCGCAGAGCCGGTACAGCAGCGCCTGCTGCGGAAGTGTCGGCGTGTCGACGACGAGATCCGGCTCGCGCGAAGGCGGCTCGCGCCGGTCCGAAGGCCCGCGCTCACCGCCGAAACCGCCTTCGCCCCTGGCGAAGATCGTCGACCTGGCCGTCCACAGTGGAGTGCCCTCGGTGTCGGCGACCTCGGTCTCCTGCACGATCACCGCGGCCTTGCCCTTGTCGAACACGTCCGCGATCCGCGAGCGCGCCACCGCCTTGCCCTCGACCGGGAGCGGCCGGTGCGCGAGCACCTCCTGCTTGCCGTGCAGCACCTTCGCGAGATCGACCTCCACACCGGGGAACGACACCGCGGGCGGTTCGAAGACTCGCAGGTTCGCCGCGACGGTCGCGAACGTGGGCAGCACCTGGAGATCGCGTTCGTAGGCGTAGCGCAGTTCGGCCTCGTCCGCCGGATCGGCACCGGCGCCGAGCGCGAGGTGGTACAGCAGCACGTCGGACGCGGTCCAGGCGAACGTGACCTCGCCGAGGTCGGCGCCGATCGCGACGGCGGGGTCGATGGGCATCAGGCGACCTCATTCATAGGTTACGGAGACCTCGTCGGTCAGCGGGAGCGACTGGCACGCCAGCACGATCCCGTCGGCGAGGTCCTCGGAGTCCAGTACCTCGTTGTTGAGCATCTTCACCTCGCCGGAGGTGATCCGGCAGGCGCACGCGCTGCACTGGCCTTCCCGGCACGAGAACGGCGCGTCGATCCCGGAGTCCAGCAGGAAGTCCAGCAGCTTGCGCTGGCGCGGCCAGTCGAGCGAGTGGGTGTCGCCGTCCAGTTCGACGGTGAGCCCGGCCGATCCGGTGTCCTCTGTAGACGGTGCGGCGGCGGAGGCCACTTCGAACGGGTTGCCGCCGAGGGACACGAACCGTTCCAAGTGGACGCGCTTGCGCGGCGCGCCGAGTTCGGTGAGCGCCTGCTTCGCTGCCGTCATGAACGGCGCTGGTCCGCACAGGAACGCTTCGCGCCCGGCGTGCGGGCGCAATAGCGCGCCGAGCTGTGCCACGCTCGGGATGCCCTGCACCGTTTCGAGCCAGTGGACCACCACGAGCCGGTCCGGGTGCCTGGCGGCGAGCGAGGCCAGTTCGTCGGCGAAGATCACCGAGTCCTGGCCGCGGTTCGCGTACACCAGCACGACCTGACCGGTGCCCTTCTCGAGCGCGGTCTTGAGGATCGACATCACCGGCGTGATCCCGCTGCCACCCGCGAGCAGGAGCAGGTCCTCGTCGAACGAGGACGGGGTGAACACGCCGGCGGGCGGCAGCACCTCGACCTTGCTCCCGGCGCGGAGGTGGTCGCAGATCCAGTTCGACCCGTACCCGTCCGCGGTGCGCTTGACGGTGACCTGGACCCGGCCCTCGTGCGGCGCGCTCGACAGCGAGTAGCAGCGCGCGACCGAGCCGGTCCGGTCACTGGGCACCCGCAGGGTCAGGAACTGGCCGGGGGAGTACCGGAACGCCTCGGCGGATTCCGGCGGCACCGAGAACACCACCGAACACGCGTCGGCGGTCTCGTGCACGATCTCGGCGACGGTCAGGGTGTGCGCCTCAGCCATCCGCGACCGCCAGCGCGCCGTCGGAAACCGCGTGCGCGATGCTGTCGCCGAGGTGTTCGCAGGTGTCCAGCAGCGCCGAGGTGGCGCCCCCGGCGACCCGCTCGGCGAACACCGGGCAGCTGCTCGCCGCGTCGGTGGTCCACTGGATGCTGGTGTGCTTCTCGCTGTTCTTCTTCACCAGCACCTTGGTCCCGCACCTCCGGCACGCGTGCGGGCGCATCCCGCCGGTGAGGAACTCGTCGCGCTCGGCCGTCATGGCGCGGACACTTCGGGTGCCGCTTCGGCCCGCAGGCGCAGGTTTTCGGCGACCTCGGCGGACCAGACCTCGTTCGCGCGCGTGGTGTCCACTTCGAACTCGAACCGCTGCGTCATGTCCTCGGTGACGTCCGCGGCGTCCACATAGAACTGTTCGTACCAGCGGCGCAGCTGGTACACCGGACCGTCCTCTTCGCACAGCAGCGGGTTGTCGATCTTGGTCTTGTTCCGCCAGATCTCCACGTCCTGCAGGAAACCGACGCCGATGCTCTTGGCGAACTTGCCCGCGATCTTGTCGGCCTGCTCGTCGGACACGCCGGGCAGCTTCTTCACGCTCACGCCCCACTGCAGCATGAACGAGTTCTCCGTGACCGGGTAGTGGCAGTTGATCAGCACGTTCTCGATCTCGAAGCCCTTGTAGGTGTTGAGCAGCGTGTTGATCATGTACGACGGGCCGAAGTAGGAGGCCTCCGAGCGCAGCAGGTTCTCCTCGCCGCCGTAGTTCGACGCCATGCCCATGTCGGGGCGGCCCTTGGTGTTCAGGTACTGCGTGGCGATGTGGCCCTCGAAGATGTTCTTGAAGTAGGTCGGGAAGGCGTAGTGGATGTAGAAGAAGTGCGCCATGTCGACCATGTTGTCCACGATCTCGCGGCAGTGTGACCCCTCGATGAGCACCGAGTCCCAGGTCCAGTTGCTCCAGTCGCCGGTGAACACGCCGTCGATGCGGGGGATCACCACGTCGTCCGGTGGCGGGTTGCCCTCGGGGTCGTTCCAGACGAACAGCTGCTTGTTCTCCTCCATCGACAGCCACGCCTTGGTCCTCGCCCGCAGCGGAACCCTTTTGGCGTAAGGGATCGAGGCGCACTTGCCCTTGCCGTTCCACCGCCAGTCGTGGAACGGGCAGGCGACCTCGTCGCCCTTGACGGTGCCCTGGGTGAGATCGCCGCCCATGTGGCGGCAGTAGCCGTCGAGGACGTTGAGCTTGCCGTGCGAGTCCGCGAACACCACGAGCTTGGTGCCGAACGCGGTGATGGCGTGCGGTTTTCCGTCGCGGAAACCGTCCGCGAGGCCGAGGCAGTGCCAGCCCCGCGCGAACCGCGCCGGCGGCGCGCCCGCGTCGATCGTGCGCACCGCGTCGGGTCCTGCCTGCGTCATCGCCTGCCTCCCGGAGGATCTTGCCTACCCTGATTCTTGGTCGACTCGTCCGCGGCCGCAAGGTGTTCGGCCGCGAGGTACCCGAAGACCATCGCCGGGCCGATCGTCGCGCCGGGCCCGGCGTAGGTGCGCCCCATGACCGCGGCGCTCGCGTTGCCCGCCGCGTAGAGCCCTTCGATCGGCGAGCCGTCTTCCCGCAGCACGCGCGCGTGCTCGTCGGTGCGCAGCCCGCCCTTGGTGCCGAGATCGCCCGGCACGATCTTCACCGCGTAGAACGGCGGCTTCTCCAGCGCGCCGAGGCTCGGGTTCGGGCGGTTGCGCGGATCGCCGTAGTAGTGGTCGTAGGCGCTGCGGCCGCGGTGGAAGTCCTCGTCGACCCCGGCGCGCGCGAACCCGTTGAACCGGCCGACGGTGGCTTCGAGCGCGTCGCCGGGCAGGCCGGTGCGTTCGGCGAGCTTGGCCAGCGTGCCCGCCTTCGCCGCGATGCCCGCCTTGTACCAGCGCCCCGGCAGCGGCTGGCGCGGCCCGAGCCCGGTGAACATGTACCGGTCGCGGTAGCGCTGGTCGAACACGAGCCAGGTCGGGATGTTCTCGCCGGGCCCGTCACCGTCGCCGTACATCGCGTGCACGGCCTCGACGTAGGGCGCGGACTCGTTGACGAAGCGCTCGCCGCGCGCGTTGACCAGCAGGCAGCCCGGCCGCGACCGCTCCGCCAGCGCGAACCACGGGCCGCCGGTCAGCGGGAGCGTCGGGCCCCACCACGCGTCGTCCATCAGGTCGTGCGCGGCGCCGAGGGCAAGCCCCGCGGTGATTCCGTCACCCGTGTTGGCCTTCGCGCCGACGGTCCACTCGGTGCCGATCGGCGCGCGCTGGTACTTCCGGCGCATCTCTTCGTTGTGCTCGAAACCGCCCGAGGCGATGATCACGCCCTTGCGCGCGCTCAGGAAGCCGTCATCGGTGTCGATGCCGTCGACGACCCCGCCGCTGACGTGCAGCCCGGTCATCGGCGTGTTGAGCAGCACCGGCACCCCGGCACGGGCGAGCCCGGCCCGCAGCCCGGCGGCGAGTGCCTGGCCCATGGTCAGCTCACGGCGCCCCGCCGCGCGCCCGAGCAGCCAGCGGGCGCCGAGCGAGAACAGCGTGCGCACGCCGCGCGGGTGCCTGCCGATGAGGCTGAGCCACCGGTAGTCCGCCTGCGTGATCGGCACGCCGAGCGGCGGGGCGCTGTACGGCGGTTCGAGGTTCGCCAGCTCGTCGCCGAGCACGCGGGCGTCCAGCGGCCTCGGCTCGACCGACCGGCCGCCGACGCGCCCGCCGGGTGCTTCGGGGTGGTAGTCGGCGTAGTCGCGGACCCAGCGCAGCCGCAGCGGCGTGCGCCGGTGCACGAACTCCACGACCTCTGGCCCGCGGTCGAGGAAGGCGGCTCGCCGCTCAGGCGGCGCGAGGTCGCCGACGATCGCTCGCAGGTACTCCTCGGCCCGTTCGGGCGGCTCGTCGATACCGGCCGCGCGCAACGCCTCGTTGCCGGGGATCCAGACGCCGCCGCCGGAGCGCGCCGTGGAGCCGCCGAAGCGGGCCGCCTTCTCGACCACGACCACGCTCAGCCCGTGCTCCGCCGCGGCGAGCGCGGCGGTCATGCCCGCCGCGCCGCTGCCGACGACCACGACGTCGAATTCGTCGGTCACTCCTACCTCCGGTCATCGAGAACCTGTAACGCGTTCCAGATGGCTCAAGGCCAGCTCCCTGGCTCAGTCGTCACCATAGACGAGAACGTGTTTCAGTTCTAGGGTACTGGGTTGTGACAAACAGTGGTGAGACGGACTTGATGGCGGACGTGGTCATCGTCGGGTTCGGCGCGGCGGGCGCGTGCGCCGCGATCGAAGCCGCCGACGCCGGTGCCGACGTGCTGGTCCTCGACCGGTTCACCGGTGGCGGGGCGAGCGCGGTGAGCGGTGGCGTCGTCTACGCGGGCGGCGGCACCGCCCAGCAGCGCGACGCGGGCGTGCCGGACACGGCCGAAGCGATGTACGACTACCTGCGGCTCGAAGTCGGCGACGTGGTCTCCGAGCGGACGCTGCGCGCCTTCTGCGAGGGCAGCCGCGAGATGATCACGTGGCTGGAGCGCAACGGCGTGCCGTTCGAAGGCAGCCTTTGCCCTTACAAGACGTCGTACCCCAGTGACGACCACTACCTGTACTACTCGGGCAGCGAGGCCGCGGGCGGGTTCCGCGACGCCGCCCAACCCGCCCCGCGCGGACATCGGGCGAAGGGGCGCGGCACCTCGGGCAAGATCCTGTTCGGCCGCCTCGCCGAGGCGGTGCGGCGGCGGAAGGTGCGCGTGCTGCCGGGCACCGCCGCGACCTCCCTGGTCATCGACGACTCGGGCGCCGTGCGCGGGGTCGAGGTCCGCACGCTCCGGGACGCGTCGTTCCTGGCGCGCAAGCGCCATCGGCTCTACGGCAAGTGGTCCGCGAAACCCGGGATCTACGTGCCGATGATCCGGAAGGCACTGGACCGCAGGGTCGACCGGATCGAGCGGAAGCACGCCCGCGAGGTGACCGTCGGCGCGCGGCGCGCGGTGGTGCTCGCCGCGGGCGGGTTCATCGCGAACCGCGAACTGGTGCGCGAACACGCGCCCGCGTACCGGGGCGGGCTCGCGCTCGGCACGGCGGGCGACGACGGCAGCGGTATCCGGCTCGGCACCTCGGCGGGCGGGCGCACGGGTGGGCTGAACCGGATCTCCGCGTGGCGGTTCCTGGTCCCGCCGAGCGCTTTCCTCGGCGGCGTCCTCGTCGACGCGGCGGGCGAGCGCATCATCGACGAGTCGCGGTACGGCGCCGCGACCGGCGAGCGCATGATCGCCGCGCACGGCGGCAAGGGCTGGCTGCTCGTCGACGACACGCTCGTGCGCGAGGCCCGGCGTTCCGTACGCGGGCAGAGCCAGTGGTTCCAGTGGCTCCAAGCGCTGTACCTGTTGCGTCGCGGCCGCGTCACCGGCGGCACCCTCGAAGAGGTCGCGCGCGAGGCGGGCGTCGACCCGGCGGGCCTGGTCGCGACGGTCGAGGCGTACCGCGCCGGTGGGCCGGATCCGATGGGCAAGCCGGACGAGTTCGTCCGCGCGCTCGACCGCCCGCCGTACTCGCTCATCGACGTCTCCATCAAGCCCAGCCTCGGTTATCCGTGCCCGATGCTGACGCTCGGGGGACTCGTCGTCGACGAGGACACCGGCGCGGTGCTCGGCGACGCCGGTCCCATTCGCGGGCTCTACGCGGCGGGCCGCACCGCGGTGGGAATCTGTTCTAGGTCTTACGTCAGCGGCCTTTCCCTGGCCGACTGCGTGTTTTCTGGCCGTCGCGCCGGGTTGAACGGCGCGAGGGAGCAGGGTCACGTCGACAAAAACGAGAACGTGTTCTAGTCTTGCGTTCGGTATCTGAGTGAGGGAGACGGCATGACCCACGAGGTGATCAGCGCGATCGAGGAGCTTCTCCCGGTGCTGCGCGAACGGGCGCAGGAGGCGGAGGACGGCAGGCGGATCCCCGACGAGTCCGTCAAGGCGCTGACCGAGGCCGGGTTCTTCAAACTGTTGCAGCCCAAGCGCTTCGGCGGCTACGAAGCGGACCCGGTGACCTTCTACACGGCGGTCAAGCTCATCGCGAGCGCGTGCGGATCGACGGGCTGGGTGGCGTCGATCCTCGGCGTGCACCCGTGGCACGTCGCGCTGTTCGACGTGCGCGCGCAGGAAGAGGTGTGGCGCGACGACTACGACGTCCGCATCTCCTCCTCGTACGCGCCGATGGGCAAGGCGACCGTGGTCGACGGCGGCTACCGGTTGTCCGGGCACTGGAGCTTTTCCTCCGGCTGCGACCACGCGAGCTGGGTGCTGCTCGGCGGGCCCGCGCTCGACGCCGACGGCAAACCGGTCGACTTCTGCACCTACCTGCTGCCGATCGCCGACTACACGATCGAAGACGTCTGGGACACCGTCGGGCTGCGGGGCACCGGCAGCAACGACATCGTGGTCGAAGACGTGTTCGTGCCGCGGCACCGGGCGCTGAGCTTCCTGGCCACGTCGAAGTGCAAGACCCCCGGCCAGGAAGCGAACCCCGGCCCGCTCTACCGGCTGCCCTACGGCTCGGTGCACCCCAGCACGATCACCGCGCCGATCATCGGCATGGCACAGGGCGCCTACGACGCCCACGTCGCCTACCAGCGCGACCGCGTCCGCGCGTCCTACGTCGGGGAACAGTCCAAAGAGGACCCGTTCGCGAAGGTCAGGATCGCCGAAGCGGCAAGCGAAATCGACGCCGCGTGGCTGCAGCTGACGCACAACATCGACGAGCTGTACCAGCTCGCGTGCGCCGGTGAGAAGCTTCCGTTCTCCACCCGGCTTCGCGTGCGGCGCGACCAGGTGCGCGGCACCGAGCGCGCGATCGCCGCGGTCGACCGGCTCTTCGAGAACTCCGGCGGCAGGGCGCTGCGTAACGGCACGCCGATCCAGCGGTTCTGGCGCGACGCGCACGCCGGGCGGGTCCACGCGGCCAACGACGCCGAACGCGCGTACGTCATGTTCGGCACCGGCGCCTTCGGGCTCCCCGTCGAGAACGCGATGGTCTGATGGCACCGGAAGCCAAGTACGCCCAGGGAAACGGCCTCCGGCTTCATTACCACGAAGCGGGCGAGGATCACGACGAGACCGTGATCCTGTTGCACGGCGGCGGACCCGGCGCGTCCGCGTGGAGCAACTTCGGCCGCAACCTGCCGGTGTTCGGGAAGTCCTACCGGACGCTCGCCGTGGACCAGCCGGGATTCGGGCACTCGGACAAGCCGGTCGAGCACCCGCAGTACTTCCGGCACAGCGCGGACGCGGTCGTCGGCCTGATGGACTCGCTCGGCATCGAGCGCGCGCACTTCGTCGGCAACTCGCTCGGCGGGGGAGCGGCGGTGCGGCTCGCGCTGAACCACCCGGACCGGGCGGGACGGCTCGTGCTGATGGGGCCCGGCGGGTTGAGCGTCAACGTGTTCGCCCCCGACCCGACCGAGGGCGTGAAGAACCTCGGGCGGTTCGGGATGAGCCCCAGCAGGGAAAAGCTCGAAGCGTTCCTGCGCGTCATGGTCCACGACCAGTCGCTCGTCACCGACGAGCTGATCGACGAACGGTTCGCCGCGGCGAACACGGCCGAGTCGCTCGCCGCCATGCGGTCGATGGGAAAGTCCTTCGCCCAGCCCGAAACCTACGAAGAAGGCATGCTCTGGCGCGAGGCCCACCGGCTCCGCCAGCGCGTGCTCCTGGTGTGGGGCAGGGAGGACCGCGTCAACCCGCTCGACGGCGCGCTGCTGGCGCTGAAGACCATTCCGCGCGCGCAACTGCACGTGTTCGGCCGCTGCGGGCACTGGGCGCAGCTGGAGAAGTTCGACGAGTTCAACCGGCTGGCACTCGACTTCCTCGGGGGTGACTGATGGGCATCCGTTCGCTGGCGTACCTGCGGATCGAAGCCACCGACATGGCGGCGTGGCGGGAATACGGCCTGAAGGTGCTGGGCATGATCGAAGGCGACGGCACCGACCCGGACGCGCTGTACCTGCGCATGGACGATTTCCCGGCCCGGCTGGTGGTCTTCCCCGGCGAGTCCGACCGCCTCGCCCAGATGGGCTGGGAGGTCGCCACCGCCGCGGAACTCGAAGAGGTGCGGAAAAGCCTTGCCGCGCACGAGGTTCCGTACAAGGAGGGCACCGCCGAGCAGCTCGCGGACCGCCACGTCGACGAGCTGGTGACCTTCGACGACCCGTCCGGCAACACCCTCGAGGTGTTCCACGGCGTCGCGTTGCGGCACCGGCGCGTGGTGAGCCCCTACGGGCACAAGTTCGTCACCGGCGAGCAGGGCCTCGGGCACGTCGTACTGTCCACACACGACGACGAGTCCGCACTGCGCTTCTACCGCGACGTACTGGGTTTCCGGCTGCGGGACTCGATGCGCCTGCCACCCCAGTTCGTCGGGCGGCCGGAAGACGGTCCGCCCGCGTGGCTGCGGTTCTTCGGCTGCAACCCGCGGCACCACAGCCTCGCGTTCCTCCCGATGCCGACGCCGAGCGGGATCGTGCACCTGATGGTCGAGGTGGAGAACACCGACGACGTCGGCCTGTGCCTCGACCGCGCGCTGCGCCGGAAGGTGCCGATGTCGGCCACGCTCGGCAGGCACGTCAACGACCTGATGCTGTCGTTCTACATGAAGACCCCCGGCGGCTTCGACGTCGAGTTCGGCTGCGAAGGCCGCCAGGTCGACGACGAAAGCTGGATCGCGCGCGAAAGCACCGCGGTTTCGTTGTGGGGCCACGACTTCACGGTCGGTGGCCGATGACCGTGGCGGCCGAGGTCGAGGCGGCGCGCTTCCGCGCCGTCCTCGGTCACTTCTGCACCGGCGTCGCCGTCGTCACCGGACACGACGGCCGCGCGCCGGTCGGCTTCGCCTGCCAGTCGTTCGCCGCCCTCTCGCTCGACCCGCCACTGGTGCTGTTCTGCCCCGCGAAGAGTTCGCGCACCTGGCCCGTGTTGCGGGACGCGGGCGCGTTCGCCGTGAACGTGCTTTCGGCTTCGCAACGCGGTTTGAGCACCGTGTTCGGCGCGCGCGGCGCCGACAAGTTCGCCGCGGTGGAGTGGTCTCCGGCTCCCTCCGGTGCTCCATTGCTGGCGGGTGCGCTGACGTGGGTGGACTGTGCTTTGGAGACGGTGCACGAGGCGGGGGACCATTACGTGGTGGTCGGTAGGGTCACGGCGTTGGGAGAGGAGTCGGTCGAGCGGCCGCTGCTCTTTCACCGGGGCGGGTACACGGTCACGGAGCCTTCGGTGGTGCCAGTGGAGGGTGAGTTGGGCGGATTTCTGACGTGGCCTCGGCCGGACGATTGGGTTTGAGTCTGGTTGCTTCGCCATGTCGGGCGGCGGCTTTCGTCGTCCGGCCTGATGCCGGGGCGGGCCTTCGTGTGCCCCGAAGGTGACTTTCGGGGCAACAGCGGGCCGTTTTGCGGAGGGTTCCCCGGGGCCCCGAAGGCCACCCTCGGGGCGTCTAGTGTCACGTTCTCGGCCCTCGCGAAAGGTGGCGGCTCTGGCGTCTGTCCCCGAAGGTGGCCTTCGGGGCGCTAGACGCCGCGATCTCGGCCCTCGTAAGGAACTTCTGCCACCCGGGCGGGCCTTCGAGTGCCCTGAAGGTGACTTTCGGGGACGTGAGCGCCCCGAAGGTCACAGTGATGTCGGGTGCGGGGCACGATGATCGGCGGCGGAGGTCCCCGAAGGTCACCTTCGGGGACTCTAGCGCCACTTTCTCGGCCCTCGCTCACGCGCGGACGGGGCTGTGCATGTCCCGAAGGTGGCCTTCGGGGCGCTCAACGCCGCGAATCCACCCCTCGCACGCTCGACCACCACGACGTGCCTGCCCCGACGGTGGCCTTCGGGGCGCCCGACGGCCCGCCGCGGGGTGGAGCGGGCGGCGGGAGTGCGGTGCGAGGGTCGAATTCGCGGCGTCTACCGCCCCGAAGGCCACCTTCGGGGACACGCGCAGATGGCGGCGGCCCGCCGCGAGGGCCGAGATCCTGACACAGACCGCCCCAAGAGGAGCCTTCGGCGACATACACGACCCGACCCCTCTGTAGGAGCATTTTTCGGGGCATCGGCACCAAGGCCACACGCTCACGAGAGTGAGAAAAGTGGCGTCCAACGCCCCGAAAGCCGCCTTCGGGGCATCAGCGGGCGCTTTCCGGAAGGGACCCCGAGTACCAACACGGGAGCCCTGTGAGCCACCCCGCAGCAACCGGCCACCGCCGAATGAGCTCAGCCGCCGGACGCCAGCCGCTGATAGGCGCGCCACCGGCTCGTACCGGAAGTCGACGGACGGGCGCGCAGTTCGCGGTAGAGGATCTTCCCCGCCGGGTTGCGGGGAAGGTTGTCCACGATGACGATGTCGCGCGGCACCGAGAACCGCGCGAGGTTCGCGGCGACCCAGGTGCGGACTTCCTCCGGGGACACCTCGGAACCGGGTTCCGGGACGACGTAGGCGCACAGCCGCTGCCCGTCGTGGTCGTCGGGGACGCCGATGACGGCGGCTTCGGCGATGTCTTCCCTGGCGCACAACAGGTTCTCCACCTCGACCGGGTAGGTCTTCTCGCCGCCGGTCACCACGACGTCCTCTTCCCTGCCGGAGACGAACAGCTTGCCGTGGGTGTCGAGGTAGCCGAGATCGCCGCTGTAGAGCGCGCCGTCGCGGTACTCGTTTTCCTCGCCACGCCGGGTGTAGCCGTCGAAGAGCATTTCGTTGCCGACGAAGATGCGGCCGATCTGACCCGGCGCGCTCGGTTTCCCCGAAGCGTCGAGGATCGCGACCCTGGTGCCGCGCGGTGGCGTGCCCGCGGTGTTCTCGTCCTCGGCGAGATCGCGCGGGGTGGCCACGGTCGCCCAGGACAGTTCCGCGGAGCCGTAGATGTTGTACAGCACCGGTCCGAACGCTTCGGTGAACCGCGGCACGAGCTTGCCGGGCAACGCGGAACCGCCGGCCAACGCGATCCGCAGCGAACCGGTGTCGATCCGCTCCCGGTCGGCGGCCGGGACCTCGGTGAGGCGGCGCAACATGATCGGCGAGCCGACGAGGGAGGCGCAGTTGTGCCGCCCGATCGCCGCGACGGTGCGCGCCGCGTCGAACTCGCGGTGCAGCACGACGGTGTCGCCGAGCATCATCGCCAGCTGCAGCAACGAGAAACCGAGCACGTGGAAGAACGGCGACGCCAGCATCATGGTGGTACCGGCCCGCAGCGGGAGCAGGTTCAGCAGCTCGGCGATCGGGGCGAGGCCAGCGGGATCCGGCCGCACCACGCCCTTCGGGGTCCCGGTGGTGCCGGAGGTGAGCAGGATCGTCCGCCCGCCGCGCGAAGGCGTCGGCAGCGGCGACGCCGGTGACCGGCGGATCAGGGAGTCGAGCGTGCGCGGGCGCGGCACACCGGTGTCCGGCGCTTCGTACCCGGCCGGCCGGTGCAGCACGGTCGGCATCGAGCGCGGGAACCCCTCGAGCACGTGCAGGAGATCGTCGTCCACCACGAGGATGTCGATGCGCTGTTCCTCGACGACCGCGCGCATCTGCTTCTCCGCCAGCCCGGTGTTGAGCACGACGAGATCGGCGCCGAGTTTCCCGGCGGCGAGGCAGGTTTGCACCGCGGCGCGGTGGTTCTTGGCGAGCAGGCCGATCTTGAGCAGCCCGTGCGCGGGACAGATGCGGCGGAGCCCGTTGGCGAGCCTGGTCGACGACTCGTCGAGCTCCTGGTAGGTCATCGTGCCGAAGTCGTCGATCACGGCGGGTCTGGCCGGGTGGCGGACCGCCTCCGCGCCCACCGCGAAGGTCACCGTGAGCCCGAACTTCCGGTACAGGTCACGGATCCGGAGCAGCTTGGCCGGGCTCATCGGCTTCACCAGCCCGTTGGTGACGAGCACGGACATGCCCAGCGGGGAGGCACCGATCTTGCCCACCGCCGCGCCACGTTTCGAACCGCTCATGCGCATGGGGCCTCCAAGCGTTCCACCCCGCCGTGGAAGAGTAAAAGCGATGTTCGCACGTTGGACATCTCGCGGCAATTATCCCCGCGATTCGGTACGCCGAACCCCTGAACTTGTCACACCCCTTCGACGAATCGCGTCCGCGAACCGCGTGATCGTGAGCGGCTTCGACCCACCACGCTCCTGTACGGCGTATAGTGGCCGTCCTGTACGACGTATAGGGGGCTGTGGTGGAACTGGTCGAAACGGGTGCGGGGCGCGCGATCGCCGTCGAGGAGTTCGGGGATCCCGGAGGTGTGCCGTGGCTCTACTTCCACGGCACGAACTCCGCGGGCGCGGAGGGCCGCCTCTACGACGCCGCTGCCCGCCGCCGTGGCGTCCGGGTGCTGGCCCCGGATCGGCCGGGCACCGGGAGATCCACCCCCGATCCGGGGCGCGGCATCCTGGGCTGGGCCGAGGACGTGGCCGCCGTGGCGGACGCGTACGGCCTCGGCGGTTTCGTCGTCGGTGGCTGGTCTTCCGGTGCGGCGCACGCGATGGCGTGCGCGTATGCGTTGCCGCGGCGCGTTCGCGGCGGCGTGCTCGTCAACACCGCCACGCCCGCGGGCGCACCGGGGCTCGATCGCCAGCAGCGGGTCATCGCCGGGCTGGCCGGGCGCGCGCCGTGGCTGGTGCGCCGCGCCGTCGCCCCGCTCATGACCAAGGCGATCTCCAACCCGGAGCGGATGCGCGATCCGGCGGCGCGCGCGAAGGTCCTGCGCTACTTCCCGGCCGTCGACCGGCCGCTCCTCGCCGAGGTGTGGTCCACTGTGGACGGACAGGAGATCTTCATGGCGATGGCGCGCGAAGCCGCCCGCCAGGGTTCGGCGGCGACCGCGGAGGACCTGCTGGCGCTGTGGGGCCGCCAGGGCTGGGGCTTCACACCGTCGGAGGTTCCCGTGCCGCTGCGCCTGTTCACCGGCGAGCACGACACCTCGCGCCGGTTCGCCGAAACGCTGGCCGCGACCGCCCCGGACGCGTCGGTGCGCTCGTTTCCCGGCGGTCACCACGGTTTCCTCACCGAGCGGGCCCTGGGCGAGATCTGCGACGCGGTGGTGACCGCTTGGGAACGCGCTAGAACGCCGTCATGACGTGCTTCACGCGCGTGTACTCCGCGAAGGCGTACCCGGACAGATCCTTCCCGTGCCCGGAATGACCGAACCCGCCGTGCGGCATCTCGGAAACGAGCGGCCCGTGCGTGTTCACCCAGACGCAGCCGAAGTCGAGCAGCCCGGACACCCTGACCGCGCGCGAATGGTCTTTCGTCCACACCGAAGAAGCGAGCCCGTACGGCACGCCGTTGGCGAGCGAAACCGCCTCGCCCTCGTCGGCGAAGGACTGCACGGTGAGCACCGGGCCGAAGATCTCCTCCCGCACAATTTCGTCGTCGGGCCGCAGCCCGGAAACCACCGTGGGCGCGAAGAAGAACCCGCGGTCCCCGTGTGGGGTACCGCCGGTTTCCACGCGGGCGTGCGCGGGGAGCCGCTCGAACAGCCCGCGCACGCGGTCGAACTGGGCCGCGCTGTTCAACGGTCCGAAGTCGACACCGGGCACGGTCGCGGCCGCCGCGGCGGCCAGCGCGGCGACGAACTCGGCGTGCACCGACTCGTGCACCAGCACCCTGCTGCCCGCGGTGCAGTCCTGGCCCGCGTTGTAAAAGGCGGCGCCCACGATGCCTTCGGCGGTGGCGGCCAGGTCGGCGTCGTCGAAGACCAGCAGCGGCGCGTTGCCGCCGAGTTCGAGGTGGGTGCGCTTGAGATCCGCCGCGGCCACCGTGGCCACGTCGATCCCGGCCCTGGTCGAGCCGGTGAGGGAGACCAGTTCGGTGACCGGGTGGGCCACCAGCGCCCTGCCGGTTTCGCGGTCTCCGCACAGCACGTTGAACGCGCCGTCCGGCAGGAACTCCGCGGCCGCTTCGGCGAGCAGGACTGCCGTGCTGGGCGTGGTCTCGGCCGGTTTGAGCACCACCGTGTTGCCCGCCGCGAGCGCGGGCGCGATCTTCCACACGGCCATCATCAGCGGGTAGTTCCACGGCGCGATCTGCGCGCACACGCCGATCGGCTCGCGGCGGATCACCGAGGTGTGCCCCGCCAGGTACTCCCCGGCCGCGGTGCCGTCGAGCTGACGTGCCGCGCCCGCGAAGAACCGCAGCGCGCTGACGCTCTCCGGGATCTCCTCGTCGAGCACCACGCGCCGGATCTTGCCGGTTTCCGCGATCTCGGCGTCGGCGAACTCGCCGGCCCTTCGCTCGACCGCGTCGGCGATCCGCAGCAGCGCGAGCTGGCGCTCGGCCGGGGTGGTGCGCCGCCACACCCCGAACGCGCGCGCCGCCGCGGCCATCGCGACGTCCACATCGGACTGTCCGGACAGGACACTCGAACCGGTCGTCTCCCCGGTGGCCGGGTCGACGAGGGGCAGCGTGCGGTCGCCCGCGGCGGGCACGAGCCGCCCGTCGACGAAGTTCCGTACCGTCATCAGGGCTCCTCGCGGTCGAGGTGGGTCGGGGCGAACATGCGCAGCAAGGCGGGCAGCACCACCACGTTCGGGCCGGGGGTGCGCAGTGCCTCGGCGAGATCGGCGCCGATGGTGTCCACACTGGACAGTTTCGCGGGCACCCCGAAGGATCCGGCGAGCGCGACGAAATCGGGGCGGGCGAGTTCGGTGGCGGTCGACTGGCCGAACGCGCCGGTGAGATATTCGCGCAGGATGCCGTAACCGCCGTCGTCGACGATCAGCCAGGTCACGTCGAGCCCGTGCTGCACGGCGGTGGCCAGTTCCGCGATCCCGTACATCGCGCCGCCGTCACCGGAGACGGCCAGCGCGCGCCTGCCGGTGGCGGCCGCGCCGAGCGCGCCGGGGAACCCGTAGCCGAGCCCGCCCGCGCCCTGCGACGTGTGGATCGGCGCACCGTCGGCGTTCCAGGCGGACCACGCCCAGTAGCCGAGGATCGTCATGTCCCAAAAGGACGGTGTGCCCTCTCCCACCGCGGCGCGGACGTCGGCGAGCACGCGCCGTTCCTGGTCGAGCGGCTGCGCGTCGAGCCTGGCGCGCACCTTCTTCAGCAGGTCCGCGACGGCGGCTTCCGCGCGCCCGTCCGGCTCGCGCGCGGGCACGAGCGGCAGCAACGCTTCGAGCGCGAGGGTGACGTCGGCGTGGATGCCGAGCGCGGGATAGTTGGATTCGAGCTTGCCCGCGTCGGCTTCGATCTGGATCATCCGGCCGCGCGGGGTGAACTCGCGGTAGTTGCTCGACAGCTCGCCGAGCCCGGAACCCAGCACCAGCAGCACATCGGCACCGGCGAGGAACTCGGTCGAATGCCAGTCCTCGGCCCAGGACTGGCCGGAGAGCGGGTGGTCCCAGGCGAACGCGCCCTTGCCGCCGAAGGTGGACAGCACCGGCGCGCGCAGTGCCTCGGCGAGCGCGCGCAGCGGTTCTCCGGCGCCCGAGCGGACCGCGCCGCCCCCGGCCAGGATGACCGGATTCTCCGCGGTGGCAAGGAGTTCCGCCGCCCGCGCGACCAGTTCCGGCAGCGGCGCGAGCGACGGGGGAGCGGCGGGCACCGAGGTGATCGGCGGCAGGCTCACCGGTTCGAGCAGCACGTTCTGCGGGATCTCCACCCACACCGGCCCGTACGGCGCGGTCGCCGCGGATTCCCACGCCGCCCGCAGCACGGCCGGGAGCTGGCTCGCGGTCCGCGCGGTGTGCACCGACTTCACCACGCCGCGGAAGCTGGCCTGCTGGTCGGGCAGCTCGTGCAGGTACCCGTGCCGCCCGCCGCCGAGCCCGGCCACCGGGATCTGGCTGGAAATCCCCAGCACCGGCACCGAACTCGCGTGCGCCTCCTGCAGCGACGCCAGCGTCAGCAGCGCGCCGGGACCGGTCGAGACGATCATCGGGGTCACCGGCACCGCGCCACCGGCGTCGAGCCTGGCGCGCGCGTGGCCGTCGGCGGCGAACGCCAGGTTGTTCTCCACCCGCGCGCCGATCACCGTGATGTCGGGCGCGCGCCGCAGCGCCTCGAACAACCCGAGCGCGTGCTGGCCCGGCAGGCCGAACACGGTCCTGGCGCCGAGCGCGCGCAGGGTCTCCACGACGACGTCGCCGCCGATCCGGTCGGTTCCGCTCACTGTTCCGTCCCCTGGTCGCCGTTCTTCCGCAGGCTCAGCAGGCTCACCAGGTCGTACGCCACGTGTGAGGCCGCGATCGCGGTGATCTCCGCGTGATCGTATGCCGGGGCCAGTTCGACCACGTCGGCGCCGACGAGGTTGCAGCCCCGCAGCCCGCGCAGGATCTCCAGCAGCTCCCTGCTGGTCATGCCGCCCGCCTCCGGGGTGCCGGTGCCCGGCGCGTGCGCGGGGTCGAGCACGTCGATGTCGACGGAGACGTACAGCGGCCGGTCGCCGATGCGCTGGCGCAGCGCGTCCACGGTTTCCCCGATGCCGCGGCGAAGGACGTCGCCGGAGGTCACGATCCCGAAGCCGAGCCTGCGGTCCTCGTCCAGGTCCCGCTTGCCGTACAACGGCCCGCGCGTGCCGACGTGCGAAAGCGCGCTCGTGTCGAGGATTCCCTCTTCGGACGCGCGCCGGAACGGTGTGCCGTGGGTGTACGGCTCGCCGACGTAGGTGTCCCAGGTGTCCAGGTGCGCGTCGAAGTGCAGCAGCGCCACCGGGCCGTGTCGTTTCGCCGCGGCCCGCAGCAGCGGCAGCGCGATCGTGTGGTCGCCGCCGACGGTGACCAGGCTGGTCCCGTCGGCGGTGAGCGCTTCGGCCTCGTGCTGCAGGGTTTCGATCGCCGCGCCGATGTTGAACGGGTTGAGCGGGATATCGCCCGCGTCGACCACCTGCGCGGCCGCGAACGGGGACACGTCGAGCTCCGGGTGGTAGGGCCGAAGCAGGCGGCTCGCCTCGCGCACCGCGGCCGGGCCGAACCGGGCGCCGGGGCGGTAGGACACGCCCGTGTCGAACGGGGCGCCGACCACGGCCACGTCCGCCCGGCCGGCCTGGTCCGCCCTCGGCAGGCGGGCGAAGGTCGCGAACCCGGCGAACCGGGGCACCTGCGACGCGTCGACGGGCCCGATCGGGCTCTGACTGCTCACGGGGAACTCCTTGTCGTTGTTCAGGAATGGGTGTGCTGCGGGACGGGCGCGTCCTCGCGGCCGCTCAGGCGCGCGGTCCACGCGCCGAGCACTTCCGGCGGTGTGCGCTTCGTGACGAGGCTCGTGACGACGTAGGCGACGAGGCTCGCGCCGAGTCCGAAGTAGATCGGTTCGTTGGCGTCGAGCCCGGCGGTGACCATCGAGACGATCACGACGACCGAGCCGACGAGCATCGAGGCGAGCGCGCCCGCCCGCGTGCCGCGTTTCCAGAACAGCGCGCCGAGGATCGCGACGAGCAGGCCGCCGACGAGGATGTTGTAGGCGACGGTGAGTGCCGCGACGACATCGGTGACGATCATCGCGATCCCGATGGACAGCAGGCCCAGTACGAGTGTGGTCCACCGGTTGCGGCGGAGTTCGGCGCCGTCGCCGGGTTTCCCGCCCCGGCGCAGCTTCGCGAGCAGATCGCTCGTGCTGACCGTGGAGCAGGCGATGAGCGCGCCGCTGGCGGTCGACATCATCGCGGACAGCGCGGCGGCGAGCACGAGCCCGCGGACCCCGGCGGGCAGCAGGTCCTCCACGATCGTCGCGAACGCGTCCTGCGCACTGGCCAGCGACGGGTAGAGCGCCTTCGCCGCGGTGCCGATCAGCGCGCCCGCGACGCCGTACACGAGGCAGTAGGCGCCGGAGAGCACCCCGCCGCCGGTGGCCACCGCCGGGGTGCGCGCGGTGAACACGCGCTGCCAGATGTCCTGCCCGATGAGCAGGCCGAACCCGTAGACCAGCACGTAGGTGAAGATCGTTTCGCCGCCGATGGCGGTGAAGTCGAAGAACGACGCGTCGAGCCGCGCGCGGAGCCCGTCGAAGCCGCCAGCCGCGCCGATCGACACCGGCAGCAGGACGAACAGGATCCCGATCGTCTTGATCACGAACTGCGCGATGTCGGTCAGCGTGATCGACCACATGCCGCCGAGCACCGAGTAGAGCACCACGATCGCGCCGCCGATCGCGATCCCCGCGACCGACGGGACGCCGAACAGCACCTTGAAGATCGTCGCGAAGGCGAGCGTCGAGGTGACCGTGAGCATGAGCGTGTAGCCCCACATCACCACGCCCGAGATCGTCGACGTCGAGCCGCCGTAGCGCAGGTCGAGCATCTCGCCCACGGTGTAGACGCGCAGCTTCACCAGCCGCCTCGCGAACAGCGCGTGCAGCACGAGGATCCCGATGCCGATGGTGATCACCAGCCAGGCACCGGAAATGCCGTAGGTGTAGCCGAGCTTGACGCCGCCCACCGTGGAGGCGCCGCCGAGGACGACGGCCGACATGGTGCCCGAGTACATGAACCAGCCGAGCCGCCGCCCGGCCACCAGGTAGTCGGATTTCGTCTTCGCCAGGCGGAGCCCGAACCAGCCGATGCCGATCATGCCCGCGATGTAGAGCGCGATCACCGCATAGTCACCGGCCACGGGTGTCCTCCTCAGGAAGCGCTGAATGCTGTTCGGGACACCGTAGGTAGCGGGCGGGCCTCCCGTACTCTGGATAGATCGTCCCAATTCGAGCGAGATCCGAGACGAAATGACCTCATCCGGCGAGCCTTACGGCACCGAGGCGCACGTTCCGCTGCGCGCCGTCGTCGACAACCCCGGCCTCGCGGTCGACGTGGTCCGCGAGAGCCTGCGAGAAGGCGCGCTCGAACTGCCCGTCCGCTGGGCGCACGTCAGCGAGCTGCGCGATCCGGCGCCCTACCTCGTCGGCCAGGAACTGCTGCTCACCGCGGGCGTCAACCTGCCAGCCGAGCCCGCGGAGGTCGACCGCTACGTCCGCGGCCTGCGCGCGGCCGGGATCACCGCGCTCGGCCTCGGGGTCACGCCGCCGTTGCGCGAGACCCTGCCCGACGACCTGCGCGCCGCCTGCGTACGG
Source organism: Amycolatopsis sp. CA-230715 (assembly GCF_018736145.1). Taxonomy (GTDB): domain Bacteria; phylum Actinomycetota; class Actinomycetes; order Mycobacteriales; family Pseudonocardiaceae; genus Amycolatopsis. Next base: position 294,126 of record NZ_CP059997.1, on the reverse strand, counting down.
CACGGGCTGCCGCTCCTCGTGGTCCGTCCGAGCACGCCGTTCCTGGCGATCAGCAAGGCCGTCGCGGTCGCGCTCGCCACGGCGGGCCAGCGGGAAGAGCGGCGGGTCACCGAAGCGCGCGAGGCGCTCACCAAGGCCGCCTGGGAGGGCACGGCCGCGCTGGCGGCGAGCTTGTCCGCCCGCGTCGACGGCTGGGTCGCGCTCGTCGGCGACGGCGGGGAACCCGTCGTCGGGCACCGCGCGCCGCGGCCGCTACCCGACGGGGTCGCCGAACTGTTCGGCACGCTGCGCGCGGGCACCGGCATCCGCAGCGCCACCACCGAACTCGCCGACGGCGCGGTCGTACTGGCGCAGCCGGTGTACCCGCAGGCCACCGCGTCGCAGCTGCTCGCGGTCGGGAAGCGGAGCCGATTCGGCGGCGCGGACCGCGCGATCGTCGCGGTCGGTGCCGCCCTGCTCGGGCTCGCGAGCAGGGCGGGCTCGGACACCGCGAGGCTCGGCGGCGGGCTCACCGCGCTCCTGCTCGGGACGGCGCCACCGGATCTCGCGGCGGGGGAGCTGCTGCGCGGAGACGAGTGGCGCGTCGTGGCGGGCACGCCGCACCGGCGCGCTCCCGGCGCGGTCGAACGCGGCTACGACTGGCTGCGCACGCATCTCGGCACCCCGCTCGTCGACGTGGCCGAGGCGCGGTTCGTCGCGATCGTGGACGAGGAACCGGCACCCGAACGGCTCGACCACCTTCGCGCGAACGGGTGGCTCACGGCCGTCGGCGCCCCGCGTCCGGCGGGCGCCCTCGGCGACGCCCACGCCGAGATCGAGGGGCTTCTCGCCCGCGCGCGGGCACTCGGCCGCCCGGTGGTCGCCGAACGGAGGACGGGGCTCGATGCCGTCGTTTCCGCGGGCGCCGCCGGGGACTTCGCGCGCCGCATGCTGGCGCCGGTGCTCGAACTCGACCGCGAGCGGGACGCCGATCTGGTCCGCACGCTGCGCACCTGGCTCGCCCAGCACGGGGGATGGGACCGCACGGCTACCGAACTCGGCGTGCACCGCAACAGCGTCCGGCACCGGATCCGGCTCGTCGAACGCGCGCTCGGCGCCGATCTCGCCGACCCGGAAACGCGGATGGAGCTGTGGTTCGCGCTGCGCTGGGTGTCCATTCGCGACAGCTCTTGACCGGCGTTGACACCGAAGGGGTCGTTACCTAACTGGTTCTCAGGAACGTGTGGCACCTTGGTCTCGTGCGGATTCTGGTAGTGGAAGACGAAGAACCCCTCGCCGAGGCGATCGCGCGCGGACTGCGTCGCGAGGGAATGGCCGTCGACGTCGCCCTCAACGGCGACGATGGCCACGAAAAGGCGACCGTCACCCGGTACGACGTGGTGCTGCTCGATCGTGACCTGCCCGGCATGCCCGGCGACGAGCTGTGCAAGGAGATCGTCGCCTCCGGCGAGCTGACCAGGGTGCTCATGCTCACCGCGAGCGGCACCGTGTCCGATCGCGTGGAAGGGCTTTCCCTCGGCGCGGACGACTACCTCGCGAAGCCGTTCGCGTTCCCGGAACTCGTCGCCAGGGTGCGCGCGCTCGGCCGCAGGGCGACCCCCGCCGCGCCGCCGCTGCTCGTCGCGGGCGACGTCGAGCTGGACCCGGCGAAGCGCACCGTGCGGCGCGAAAGCGGCCCCGTCGAGCTCACCCGCAAGGAGTTCGGCGTGCTCGAAGTCCTGCTGTCGGCCAGCGGATCGGTGGTCAGCAGCGAGGAACTGCTCGAACGCGTGTGGGACGAGAACGCCGACCCGTTCACCACGACCGTGCGGGTCACCGTGATGACCCTGCGGAAGAAGCTCGGTGAGCCCGGCATCATCGAAACCGTGGTGGGCTCGGGATACCGCGTTCCCGGCTCTGGTACGAAAGCCGGGTGAACCTCCGCGACCTTTCCGCGGGCCTGGTGGGCGCGCGCAGCCTGCGTGCCCGCATCACCCTCCTCGCCACCGGTCTCGCCGCCGCGGTCAGCCTCGTGCTGCTGTGGCTGGCGTGGACGCTGGTCGGCGATTCGGTCGCGGCTGTCCCGCAGATGCCGCCGAACACCACGGTGCGGGTCGACGGCACGGACTTCGACGCCTCGGAACTCGCCGCGCACCTGCGCGAGCACGCCAGGGACAAGGTGCTGCTGGCCGGGTCGATCGCGTTCTGCTGCGTGGTGGTGGCCACCGCGATCCTCGCCTGGACGTTCACCTCGCGCGTGCTGCGGCCGCTGCGGGAGATCACCGGTACCGCGAGGCGCCTTTCGGTCGAGTCGATGGGCGCCAGGATCGGCAGGCTCGAATCGAAGGACGAACTGGCGGAGCTGGCGGCGACCTTCGACGCCATGCTCGACCGGCTGCAGGCCGCGTTCGACGCGCAGCGGCACTTCGTCGCGAACGCGAGCCACGAGCTGCGGACGCCGTTGTCGGTGATCCGGACCGAACTGGACGTCACACTGTCCGATGAGGACGCTGACGAGGCGGAACTGCGCCGCATGGCCGGGGTGGTGCGCGATGCGACGGAACGCGCCGAACAACTCGTCGGGTCCCTGCTGCTGCTGGCCCGCACCGACGGCGCCGGGCTGGTGGTCGCCGAGCACGTCGACCTCGCCGCCGTGGTGGACAGCGCGTGGCGCGCCGCGCGCGGGGAGGCCGAGCGGCGGCGGCTGCGCACCGAATTCGCCACCGCGCCCGCGTTCGCGGTCGGGGATCCCGCGCTGCTCGAACGCGTCGCGGGCAACCTGCTCGAAAACGCGGTGCGCCACAACGTCGACGGCGGCTGGATCGAAGTGACCACCCAGGCCGGGCAGGACGGTGTGGTGCTGGCCGTGCGGTCCTCCGGCGGGCTCGTCGACCCGGCCGCGGTGCCCGAGCTGTTCGAACCGTTCCGGCGCGCGGGCGTGGCCAGGACCGCGCGGTCCGGCGCGGGGCTCGGGTTGTCGATCGTGCGCGCCGCGGTGCAGGCGCACGGCGGCTCGGTCAGCGCGGAACCGGTGGTCGGCGGCGGGCTGTTCGTAGTCGTGCGGTTCCCCGCCGTGCCGTGACGGCGGACGCGGGTTAGGTTCGGGTCATGGTCCCCACCCGGAAGCTGAACAACGATGTCGCCATGCCCGTGCTCGGTTTCGGCGTGTACAAGATCCCCGACGACGAGGTCGAACGCGCGGTGCACACCGCGTTCGAAGCGGGCTACCGGAGCATCGACACCGCGACGCTGTACGCGAACGAGCGCGGTGTCGGCGCGGCCGTGCGCGCGAGCGGGCTGCCGCGCGAAGAGGTCTTCGTGACCACGAAGCTCTGGAACACCGAGCACGGCCACGATCGCGCGCTGAAGGCGTTCGACACCAGCTTGGGGGAGCTGGGGCTCGACTACGTGGACCTGTACCTGATCCACTGGCCGCTGCCCGCGCGGGACCGGTACGTCGAAACCTGGCGCGCGCTGGAAAAGATCCTCGGCGACGGCCGCGCCCGCGCGATCGGGGTGTCGAACTTCCAGGTTCCCCATCTGCGCAGGCTCTTCGACGAGACCGGGGTCGTGCCCGCGGTGAACCAGATCGAGCTGCACCCGCACCTTCAGCAGGCGGAGCTGCGCGGGTTCCACGACGAGCACGGGATCGTCACCGAGGCGTGGAGCCCGCTGGCCCGCGGCGGCGAGCTGCTCGGCGACCAGGTGGTCACCACGGTCGCGCGCAAGCACGGCAGGACACCGGCGCAGGTCGTGCTGCGCTGGCAGATCGAGATGGGCCACGTGGTGATCCCGAAGTCGGTGACCAGGGAACGGATCGAGGAGAACATCGCGATCTTCGACTTCGAGCTCGACTCGTCGGACATCGCGGGGTTCGCCGCGCTGGAGTCGGGGACGCGGCTGGGCCCCGATCCCGACCGGCTCGGTTCCTGAAGCGGGCCCGAGCATTGACACCGGGGCGGGGACGGACTATTAGTTCTCTTCGTTAGGAAACTTTATTATTTAGCTGGGCGATCCGCCGTCGCTCGCCAGCCGCCGCCACAGCGCCGACCTTCCGACGAAGCACGCAGGAGGACCGCAGTGGTAACCCGTCCACGGCGTCTGCTCACCGCAGGCGCCGCACTCGTCGCGACGGCGCTGGCCGTCATGACACCCGCGTTCGCGGCCGCGCCGGAACCGGCAGCCGTTCCGGCGGCCACGGACTACGAAGCCGAAGACGCCGTCATCACCGGCGGCGCCGTGGAGTCGAACCACCCCGGGTTCTCCGGGCGCGGGTTCGTCAACTACGACAACACCAAGGGCAGCGCGGTCGAGTGGACCGTGAACGTCGCCGCGGCCGGTCCGGCCGACCTGGCGATCCGGTTCGCCAACGGCACGGCGGCCGATCGGCCGATGGACATCAGCGTCGACGGCACCGTGGTGTCGAAGGCGCTGTCCTTCCCCGGCACCGGCGACTGGGCGAACTGGCAGTCGAAAACGGTGAAGGCGAGCCTCAAGGCGGGCGCCAACAAGGTCAAGGCGGTCGCGACCACCGCGAACGGCGGGCCCAACACCGACAAGCTTTCCGTCTCCGGCGGTACCGACACCGAACCGCCGACACCGCCGTCGAACTTCGCCGAGACCGACGTCCAGCAAACCACGATCGCGGTCAAGTGGGACGCCTCGACGGACAACGTGGGCGTGGCGAAGTACGTGGTGGAGAACGGCGGCAACCCGCTCAAGACCGTGCCGGGCGACACCACGACCGCGACGCTGACCGAGCTCACGCCCGGCACGACCTACGACCTCGTGGTGCTGGCCTACGACGCGGCGGGCAACCCGTCGCAGGCGAGCAACCGGCGCGAGGTTACCACGAAACCCAGCAACGACAAGGAACCGCCGTCGGTGCCGCAGCACCTGGCCACCGCCAGCGTCGGCTTCGACAGCGTGAGCCTCACCTGGGACGCCTCGACCGACAACGAGAAGGTCGCGGGCTACGAGGTCTACCAAGGCGGCGCGAAGGTCGCGAGCACGACCGACACCAACGCCGCGATTTCGGGACTGAAGCCGGAAACGGAGTACACCTACGCGGTCAAGGCGAAGGACGTCGCGGGCAACCTCTCCGCCGCCAGCGCCGAGCTGAAGGTGAAGACCGCCAAGGATCCCGGCTCGTCCGAACCGGACTACAGCACACCGATCTTCGACAGGCAGATCGCGAAGCTGGATCTGCCGTGGGGCATCGACTTCCTGCCCGACAAGTCCGCGCTGGTGGCCGAGCGCGACCGGTTCGAGATCGTCCGAGTCACCCTCGACGGCCAGAAAACGGTGCTGGGGAAGGTTCCCGGCGCCGCGACCACCGGCGGTGAAGGCGGCGTGCTTGGCGTCGCGGTGTCCCCGAACTTCGCCACCGACCACTACGTGTACGTCTTCCACACCACCTCGGGTGACAACCGGATCGTGCGGATGAAGTACGAGAACGGCAAGCTCGGCACCACCTCCGAGGTCGTGCTGTCCGGGATCAAGCGCAGCCACTACCACAACGGCGGCCGGATCCGGTTCGGCCCGGACGGCAAGCTGTACGCCACCGCGGGCAACGCTGAACAGCCCGCGCTCGGCCAGGACAAGAAATCGCTCAACGGCAAGATCCTGCGGATCAACCCGGACGGCTCGATCCCCGCGGACAACCCGTTCGGCAACGCGGTGTGGAGCTACGGGCACCGCAACCCGCAGGGGCTCGCGTGGGACAAGAAGGGCCAGCTGTGGGAGTCCGAACTCGGCGACAGCGACGTCGACGAGCTGAACCTCATTCAGAAGGGCAAGAACTACGGCTACCCGGACTGCCCGAGCGGGCAAAGCTGCGTCGGCCCCAAGCAGACCTGGTCGACCAGCTCGAATTCCCCGAGCGCCATCGAGATCTTCGGCGACTACATCTACATGGCCGCGATGAAGGGCGCGCGGCTGTACGTCATGAAGATCAACGACGCGGGTGATGACGTGGGCCCGTCGAAGGCGTTCTTCAACGGGCAGTGGGGCAGGCTGCGCACGATCGTCAAGACGCCCGACGGCGGCGCGTGGCTGTCCTCGACGAACGACGACAAGAACGGCGGCTCGCCGAGCAGCCTGGACAACGTCATCGTGCGGCTGAAGTTCTCCGGCGGCGGGTCGTCCGGCCCCGGTGAGTTCAAGCTGACCAGCCCGGCGTTCCAGGACAACGCCACCATCCCCGACAAGTACACCTGCGCCGGTGACGGCAAGGCGGGCCAGGACCCGTCGCCGCCGCTGGCCTGGGGGACCGGTGGGGACGCCGCGGAGTCCTACGCGATCGTGTTCGCCGACAAGGCGAACAACGGAACCAAGCTGCACTGGGCGATCTGGGACATCCCCGCCTCGGCGCTGACCCTGCCGGAGGGCCTCGGCGCCGGGTACACCGTGCCGGGACAGGGCGGCGCCAAGCAGAAGGCGATGGGCAGCGGCGCCACCGCGCAGCAGTTCTTCGGCCCGTGCCCCGGCGGTTCGTCGCACCCGTACGCGTTCACGCTGTACGCGGTGAAAACGGCGACCGTGCCCGGCCTGAGTCCGAGTTCGTCGATGGCGCAGATCGAAACCGCGATCAAGAACGGCAGCAGCGCGAACACCGTGCTGCACGGGAAGTCCAGCGCCGCGCAGTAGCGGCGGACGAAGACGCCCACCGCCGGTGTGGCGGTGGGCGTCTTGTCTACTGTGGACCGATCGGGTCAGCGCGTGGGAACCGAAGCGACTCCCGGCGCGAGGAACGGCTTGCCGTTGACCTTTTCGGACACTCCCGAACGGTCGAGGTACGGCGTGATGCCGCCGAGCCAGAACGGCCAGCCGGCGCCGAGCAGCAGGCACAGGTCGATGTCCTGCGCCTCGGCGACCACGCCCTCGTCGAGCATGATCCGGATCTCCTCGGAGATCGCGGCCAGCGCGCGCTCGCGGACCTCGTCCGCGGTGGACGGCCGGTCCCCTTGCTGCCACAGTGCGGCGACCTCGGGGTCGATGCTCTGGTTCCCCTTGTCGTCCCACTGCCAGACCGCGGTCTTCTTCGCCTCGACGAACCGGCGGAGGTTCTCGCTGACCGAGAACCGGTCGGGGAACGAACCGTGCAGCGTCTCGCCGACGTGCAGCGCGATCGCGGGCCCGACGAGCTGCATCAGCGTCATCGGCGACATCGGCAGCCCGAGCGGGTCGAGCGAGGCGTCGGCGACCTCGAACGGGGTGCCCTCGTCGATCGCGACCAGCACCTCGCCGACGAAGCGCAGCAGCAGCCGGTTCACCACGAACGCGGTCTCGTCCTTCACGAGCACGCTCGACTTCTTCAGCTGCTTGCCGAGCGAGAACGCGGTGGCGAGCGTTTCGTCGTCGGTCTTGTCCGCGCGGACGATCTCCAGCAGCGGCATCACCGCGACCGGGTTGAAGAAGTGGAAACCGACGACGCGCTCGGGGTGTTCGAGCTTCGACGCCATCGCGCTGATCGACAGCGACGAGGTGTTCGTGGCGAGGATCGCGTCGGGCCGGACGTGCTGCTCCAGCTCGGCGAACACCTGCTGCTTGACGCCGAGCTCCTCGAACACGGCCTCGATCACGAAGTCCGCGTCGGCGAACGCGGCCTTGTCCAGCGAGCCGGAAACCAGTGTCTTCAACCGGTTCGCGCCGTCGGGGGAAGTGCGCCCCTTCGCGAGCAGCTTGTCGATCTCACCGTGCACATAGGACACACCCTTGTCGACGCGGGCCTGGTCGACATCGGTGAGCACCACCGGAACCTTGAGCCTGCGCACGAACAGCAGCGCCATCTGGCTGGCCATCAGGCCGGCGCCGACGATGCCGATCTTGCCCACCTTGCGGGCCAGCGACTTGTCCGGTGCGCCGGCGGGACGCTTCGCGCGCTTGTTCACGAGGTTGAACGAGTAGAGCCCGGCGCGCAGGGTGTCGGTCATCAGCAGCCCGGCGAGCGCCTCGGTCTCCGCCGCGTACCCGCGGTCGAGATCGTTCTCCCTGGCCAGCTCCAGCAGTTCGACCGCCTTGGTGGCACCGGGCGACGCGCCCTTGGTCTTCCCGTCCACAATGGACTTCGCGCGGGCGATCGCGGCGTCCCAGCCAGCCCCGCGGTCGATTTCCTTGCGCCGCGGGGTGATTTCGCCGCGCAGCACCTTCGCCAGCCACAGCAGCGACTGCTCCAGGTAGTCGGCCGAGCCGAGCACCTCGTCGACGATGCCGAGCTCGGCCGCCTTCGCCACGCTGAGCATCTTGTTCTGGTTGAGCGCGTTTTCGATGATCACGGTCACCGCGGCGTCCGGCCCGATCAGGTTCGGCAGCAGCTGCGTGCCGCCCCAGCCGGGGAAGAGACCGAGGAACACTTCGGGGAACGACACCGCGGCGGTGTTCTCCGACAGCGTCCGGTAATGGCACGACAGCGCCAGTTCGAGCCCGCCGCCCATCACCGCGCCGTTGACGAAGGCGAAGGTCGGGATCTCGGAGTCGGTGAAGCGGCGGAACACGTCGTGCCCGCTCTGCGCGATCTGGGTGGCCAGCTCCGGGTCGGACACCTGCTCGACCCCGGACAGGTCCGCGCCGACGGCGAAGATGAACGGCTTGCCGGTGACCGCGATGGCCGCGGGCTTGGCCGCGACCGCCTCGTCGAAGGCGGCGTTCAGGCTCACCAGGCTCTGCGGCCCGAACGTCGACGGCCGGGTGTGGTCGTGGCCGTTGTCGATGGTGATGAGCGCGACCTGGCCGTCGAGGCCGGGTACCGAAACCAGCCTGGTGGCCGCCTTCGTCACGACCTCGTCGGGGAAGGCCGTCCTGGCCTGTTCCTCGGTGATCACTTTCCACCCTCCCAAGCCGGGTTCTCCCAGATGACCGTGCCGCCCATGCCGATCCCGATGCACATGGTCGTGATGCCGTAGCGCACCTCGGGGTGCTCGGCGAACTGCCGCGAAAGCTGGGTCATCAGCCGCACGCCCGAGGACGCCAGCGGGTGCCCGCACGCGATCGCGCCGCCCCACGGGTTCACGCGCTCGTCGTCCTCTGCGATCCCGAAGTGGTCGAGGAAGGCGAGCACCTGCACGGCGAACGCCTCGTTGACCTCGAACAGCCCGATGTCCGAAATGGACAGACCGGTGCGGGCGAGCACCTTCTCCGTCGCGGGAACCGGGCCGATGCCCATCACCTCGGGCTCGACCCCGGCGAACGAGTAGCCGACCAGCCGCATCGCGACCGGGAGGCCCAGCTCGCGCGCAGTGTCCTCGTCGGCGAGGATCGCGCCGGTCGCGCCGTCGTTGAGGCCCGCCGCGTTGCCCGCGGTGACCCGGCCGTGCGGGCGGAACGGCGTCTTGAGCCCGGCGAGCTGCTCGACGGTGGTGCCAGGGCGCGGCGGCTCGTCCTCGGTCGCGAGGCCCCAGCCCAGCTCCGCGTGGCGCGTGGCCACCGGAACCAGCTCCGGCCCGATCTTGCCCGCCTTGACCGCGTCGGCGTAGCGCTCCTGGCTGCGCGCGGAGTAGGCGTCGGTGCGCTGCTTGGTGATCTCGGGGAACCGGTCGTGCACGTTCTCCGCGGTCTGGCCCATCACCAGCGCGGTCGGGTCGACCAGCTTGTCGGCGACGATGCGGGGGTTGGGGTCCACGCCCTCGCCCATCGGGTGGCGGCCCATGTGCTCGACGCCGCCCGCGATCGCGATGTCGTAGGCGCCGAAGCCGATCCCGCTCGCGATGGTCGTCACCGCGGTCATCGCCCCGGCGCACATCCGGTCGATGGCGAAGCCCGGCACCGACTTCGGCAGCCCCGCGAGCAGCGCCGCGGTGCGGCCGATGGTCAGGCCCTGGTCGCCGATCTGCGTCGTGGCGGCGACGGCCACCTCGTCGACGCGCTCCGGCGGCAGCTCGGGGTGCCGGCGCAGCAGCTCCCTGATTACCTTGACGACCAGGTCGTCCGCGCGGGTCTGGGCGTAGATGCCCTTCTCGCCTGCCTTGCCGAACGGGGTGCGCACCCCCTCGACGAAGGCCACATTGCGCACTGCGCGTGCTGACACGGGTGCTCCTCTGCGTATGAGATCTGCGGGTGCGGCGAACCGGTTGGCGGATCGCCGACCACCGCACCCTAGCCCTTGTTACCCGTCGGTAACCAGGGTGGTGGCCCCGTTGGGTGGGGCAAACCACACGAGCCGGTGAGGGAGCGTTCCCGGCCGCGGGCTGGAGCGGCTCAGGACGCCGTGGCCTGCAGGGCCTTGCTCAGCGCCGGCACCGTCAGCTCGCGCTGCCACCGGCGGGCCCCGCCGGCGAGCAACGCTTCGTCGACCCCGTCCTCGTCGCGCTCGGCCGGCGGCTTCCAGCAGGTCCGCCGCACCAGATCGGGCAGCAGCAGGTTTTCCACCGGCAGTTTCAGCTCGGCGGCGATCCCGTTCAGCGCCGTGCGGGCGGCGGCGAGGCGTGCCGCGGCGTCCGGGTCCTTGTCCGCCCACCGGTTCGGCGGCGGCGGGCCGTCGCTTTGCTGCGCCGCGCTCGGCAAGGCGTCCTTCGGCAGTGCGCGCGCCTCCTGGAGGTACCGCAGCCAGCTCGCGGTGTACCGGCGCTGCACCCTGCCGCCGAACACCGGCAGCGCCTGCAGGTCCGCGACCGTTTTCGGCTCGGCGAGCACGGCGTTGACGATCGCCGCGTCGGGCAGCACCCTGCTCGGCGCGCGGTCGCGCTTGCGGGCGAGTTCGTCGCGCGCTTCCCACAGCGCTCGCACCCCGGCGAGGCCGCGCGCGGTGCGCACCTTGTGGATTCCGGAGGTCCGGCGCCACGGCTCCGCGCGAGGCGAAGGCGGCGGCGCGGTGCGGACGGCTTCGAACTCTTCGCGGGCCCAGCCCAGCTTGCCCTGCTCGTCGAGTTCGGCTTCGAGCTTCTCCCGCAGCTCGACCAGCAGTTCGACGTCGAGCGCGGCGTAGTTCAGCCAGTCCACCGGCAACGGCCGTTTGGACCAGTCCGCGGCGCTGTGCCCCTTTTCGAGGCGGTAGCCGAGCAGCTTTTCGACGAGCGTGCCCAGCGCGACCCGCTCGTGGCCGGCGAGGCGTCCCGCGAGCTCGGTGTCGAACAGGCTCGCCGGGCGCAGCTCCAGCTCGGTGAGGCAGGGCAGGTCCTGGGATGCGGCGTGCAGCACCCATTCGGCGCCGTTGATGGCGTCCGCGAGCGGGGTGAGCTCGCCTTCGAGGGGGATCGGGTCGACCAGGAAGGTGCCCGCGCCCTCGCGTTTGAGCTGCACGAGGTAGGCCTTCGGCCAGTACCGGTACCCGGAGGCCCGTTCGGTGTCGACGGCGATGGCGCCCGTCCCGGCGGCGATCAGCTCGACGGCACGCGCCAGCTCCACGGGATCGGAGACCACGGGCGGTGTGCCGTCTGCCGGCTCCCGCAGCAGGATCGGTGCGGGTGGTTCGCCTTGTCCGTGCTCTTCCGCTGTCGACACAGCTGACGACCCTACGGGACGGGCGCACCGCGCCTGGTCCGCCCGTCCCACCGGGTCGTTCCGTTCCGTCAGCGGATCACGCCTGCGCGCATCGCCAACGCCACCATCTGCGCCCGGTCGCCGGTGCCGAGCTTGCGCCCGATCCGGGACAGGTGCGACTTGACGGTAAGTGCGGAGAGGCTGAGTTCCTCGCCGATCTCCTTGTTGGACTGGCCGTCGGCGACGAGCTGCAGCACCTCGACCTCGCGCGCGGAGAGCTCGCGCGGGGTGTTGTCGGTGCCCGCTACCCGGGTGCCGGTGGCCAGTACCGGTGCCACGCTGGGATCGGCGTACACGCCGCCCTCGAGCACCCTGCGCACCCCGTCGGTGACGACCACCGGCGAAGCGGACTTGAGCAGGTATGCCTGAGCACCGGCCTGGAACGCCGACCGCACCGCGTACGGGTCGTCGGACGAAGCGAGCACCACGACACGGGGCCAGCCGTGGCTACGGAGTTCCGTAACCAGCTCTATGCCACTGCCATCGGGCAGACCGAGGTCGAGAATCGCGAGGTCGCACGGCCCGGTGGCCGTGGCCCTCGCTCGAGCCTCCGCCACCGTGGCGGCCTCGTGAACGGTGCCCGCACCCATCTGTGCGAGTCGAGCGGCAATCGCCTCCCTCAAAAGCGGGTGGTCATCGACCACCAGCACGGAAAAAAGTTCTTCCCGCGGATGCGGAACCATGCTGGCCGGCAAAGCACCGGCTGGCGTGGATCTGACGGCCTGAGATAAGCCGACGGCAGCCACGTCACTACCTCCCTGGAGTCGGTCGTGCCCCCCGACCGGCACCGGGACTTTCGGCCAATCAGCCGCGCCAGCTTTAGACCGAAAGTGGTGTCGTCGAAGGCACTCTAGCCGCCCGAGAGGGTCTGCGGGGGGATCGAACGGGTATCTCTCTTGATCGAGTAGTTACGTTCCGGTGTCGAAGTCACACGATCGGGCTAGTACACGGCCGGTGGCTAACATCCCACTCAACGGACGCGATGAACAAAGGTTGGCACCCGCTGACGGCGCGTGCAGATGAGGCGTGCAAACGCGCGAGCCCCGCTTCCGAGTCACCCGCCTAGTGTGCCGTGGCCGGTTGCGGAAGCGAACCCATCAGCTCGAAATAGGCCGATTCTTCTTGCTCGGCGTTCAACCGGAACCAGGCGTCGAGCGCCGTCTCGGAGAACACCCCGAGGCGCGCGAGCACCGCCTTCGCGAAGTGCAGCGGTGCCACGCCGCTGGCCGTGATCAAGTCACCGTCGGTGACCGCGGGCTCGCCACGAAAGTGATCTTCACCCTCGTAGCCAGGGCACAGTGCCTGCAGGGCCCCCAGGTTGTTACTGGTGTGCGGGCGCTCGTTGAGCAGCCCGGCGTTCGCCAGCGCCATCGTCGCCCCGCAGACCGCGGCCACCGGAACGCGCGCCTCGAGCAGTTCGACGGCCTTGGCCAGCACCGGGTCGTGCACGGGTTCGAGCCAGGTGTCCCCGCCGGGCAGGATCAGCACACCGGCGTCCTCGGCGGTGATCCGGTCGACGGTGGTGTCCGGGACGAGGCGGAGCCCGCCCTTGGTGGTGACCGGGTCGAGGCTCAGCCCCGCGGTTCTGACCGGCATCCTGGCGCCGGACTCGGCGAAGTACCGGCCGCTGTCGAGCTCGGCGGTCAGGTACCCGATCTCCCAGTCGGCGAGCGTGTCGGTGACGTACAGGTAGGCGTAGGACGTGGCCATGGTGGCGCTCCTCCCGGTTCGGTTGGAGCGAACGCTACGGCGGGGGACCGACAAAACCCCCAGACGAAACGAGCCTCAGGAGCTCTGCCGGTGCTCGAAGAGGGTCACGCCGACCGGCGGCAACCCCGCCATGCTGGCCATCATCTGGCAGAAGGCCTCGCCGTGGGAGTGCAGTTCGGCGTCGGTGGGCGTCCAGGAGGCCCGGAGTTCGAGGTCGTCGGTCCGCGCCGGTCCCGAGATGTCGCCGAAGCGGGCGGACGAGGTTTCGGTGACCGTGCCGCCCAGCGCGGTCAGGTGCGCACCGGCGCCCTCCAGCGCGTCGGTCAGCCACGACCAGCCCACCGCGGGGAGGAAGGGGTCGCTGGCGAGTTCGCGGTCCAGTTCGGCACGGGCGTAGACGACCATGCGGAGCACGCCGTTCCAGTTCTCCTGGCCTTCGGGGTCGTGCAGGAGCACCAGCCTGCCGGAGGCCAGCACGTCGGCGGGGCCGGTGGTCTCGCCGCTCAGCGCGTAGGACCAGGGAGCGAGGCGCTGCGGCGCGCGGACGCTTTCGAGGGTCAGCTCCGGCCGGGGCCGGACGGTTTGCAGCGCCGCGACCGCTTCACGGAAGAGCTCGGGCGCATGCGTCATCGCGGTCACCGCTCGACTGTAAGGCGGGAAGGGCGCGGTGGTCGGGCAGACGCGCCGGGGAAACACGCGGCAAACCGGGCGTGGAATGATTGAGGCGATGCCTACCACGCCTGCTTCACCCGCGCCCGGCCCGGCCGTCGCGCAGGCCGCCGCACCCGGCTCGAGCCCCGCTCGCCGCGTGCTGCCCGACGCCCCCTTCCTGGTCGCCGCGCGCGGTGGCACACCGGCGAGGCTGCCGGTGTGGTTCATGCGCCAGGCGGGCCGGTCCCTGCCCGAGTACCGTGCGCTGCGCGAAGGCGTGGCGATGCTCGACTCGTGCTTCGACCCCGAGATGCTCGCCGAGATCACCCTGCAGCCGGTCCGCAGGCACGGGGTCGACGCCGCGATCCTGTTCAGCGACATCGTGGTCCCGCTTCGCGCGGCCGGTGTCGACATCGACATCGTGCCGGGCACCGGCCCCGTCGTGGCCTCGCCCGTCCGCTCGGCCGCCGATGTCGCGGCGCTGCCGGAACTCGACCCTGCCCAGGTCGGCGCGGTCGCCGACGGCGTGCGCCTGCTCGTCGAGCGGCTCGGCACGACGCCGCTGATCGGGTTCGCGGGCGCGCCCTTCACGCTCGCCTCCTACCTGATCGAAGGCGGGCCCAGCCGCAACCACGAGCACACCAAGGCGCTCATGCACTCCGAGCCGCGGGTGTGGCACGCGCTCGCGGGCAAGCTCGCCGACATCGCGCTGACCTTCCTGATGGCCCAGCTCGACGCCGGTGCCGACGCGATCCAGCTCTTCGACTCGTGGGCTGGCGCGCTTTCACCGCGGGACTACCGCGAATTCGTGCTGCCGCATTCCACGCGCGTCTTCGAGGGGGTCGCGGCCTACGGCGTGCCGCGGATCCACTTCGGCGTGGGGACGGGCGAACTGCTCACCGCGATGCGCGACGCGGGGCCGGACGTCGTCGGCGTCGACTGGCGCGTGCCGCTCGACGAGGCCGTCCGCAGGCTTTCCCCGTCGGAGAAACCCGTGGTGGTGCAGGGCAATCTCGATCCGGCGCTGCTGCTGGGGTCGTGGCCGGTCGTCGAGGCCGAGGTGCGGCGCATCGCCGAAGAGGGCAAAGCCGCCGCGGGGCACGTGTTCAACCTCGGTCACGGCGTGCTCCCCGGTACCGACCCGGACGTGCTGACCAGGGTCGTCGAGCTGATCCACCAGTTATGACCGGTATCGCCGTCGTCGGCGGCGGGATCTCCGGGCTCACCGCCGCCTACCGGCTGCGCGCCGAACTCGGTGACCGCGCGGAGATCACGGTCGTCGAATCGTCGCCGTGGCTCGGCGGCAAGCTCCGCACGATCGACCTGGCGGGCCGCGCCTACGACGTGGGGGCGGAGGCCTTCCTGGCGCGCAGGCCCGAGGCGATGGACCTGGTGGCGGAGATCGGCCTCGGCGACCGGCTGACCCATCCGACCGGCGCCCGCGCCACGGTGCTCGCGGGCGGGCACGCGACCGGGCTGCCCGCCGGGACGGTGATGGGGGTGCCCAGCTCGCCCGAAGCGGTCAAGGGGGTGCTCTCGCCGGAGGCGGTCGCCCTTGTCGCCGCCGAAGCCGGGCTGCCGCCCGTCGAGCTGGGCGAGCACGACACCGATCTCGGCGCGCTGCTGCGGCGGCGGTTCGGGGACGAGCTGGTCGACCGGCTCGTCGATCCGCTGCTGGGCGGCGTGTACGCGGGCGGCGCCGACGGGCTCGGCCTGCGCGCGACGATGCCGGGGCTGGCGAAGGCGATCGACGGCGGCGCTCGGTCGCTCACCGAAGCCGCGGCCTCGATCACGCCGCCGTCCCCGAGCGGGGCTCCCGTTTTCGGGACGCTCAAGGGCGGACTCGGCACCGTCATCACCAGGCTCGCCGAGCTTTCGCGCGCTCGGATCCGGCTCGGCGTCCCCGCCCGCGCGCTCCGGCGCACGGCGACCGGGTGGCGCCTGGAGCTGGGCGCGGCCGCGCAGGCGCACGCGCCGGAGCAGTCCGTGCTCGACGTCGACGCGGTCGTGCTCGCGGTGCCCGCGCCCGCCGCGAGGCGGCTGCTGGCCGACGCCGTGCCCGCCGCGGCGGAGGCGTTCGCCGGGATCGAGCTGGCGTCGATGGCCGTCGTCGCGATGGCCTTCCCGCGCGGGACCGAGCTGCCCGAGTCCTCGGGGCTGCTGATCGGAGCGGGGGAGCGCGCCCCGTCCGGCACCCCGCTGACCGCGAAGGCGTTCACCTTCTCGGCCAGGAAATGGGGCCACTACGGGGAAAACGACGGCCCGGTGCTGCTGCGCGGGTCCGTCGGCCGGTTCGGCGAGACGGCGTCGCTGCAGGCCGGCGACGACGAACTGGCCGATCTCGTCCGGCGCGATCTGGCCGAGACCACGGGGCTGACCACGACACCGATCGAGGTCGCGGTGACGCGGTGGGGCGGCGGCCTCCCGCAGTATTCGGTCGGGCACTTCGAGCGGGTCGCCCGCATCGAGCGCGCGGTCGCCGAGGCGGGCGGGCTCGCGGTCACCGGCGCGGCGTTGCACGGCGTCGGCATCCCGGCGTGCATCGCGACGGCCACCGCGGCGGCGACGACCGTCACGGCGGGGATGCCGACCGAGTAGGTCCGCAGGTTGGCATACTGGGTGCCATGGCGCGCCTGAACTACAACGAGCTCAACGACACCATCCGCTACACCGCGTGGTCGGTGTTCCGCGTCGAGCCGGGCAAGCTGCCGGACGACCGCGGCCCCGCCGCGCGCGAGACCACCGAGTACCTCGACGCGCTCGAGGGCAAGGGCGTGATCGTGCGCGGGGTGTACGACGTGGCCGGGCTGCGCGCCGACGCCGACTACATGATCTGGTGGCACGCCGAGGAGATCGAGCAGGTGCAGGCCGCCTACACCGGGTTCCGCCGCACCCCGCTCGGCAAGGTGTCGACGCCGGTGTGGAGCCAGGTCGCGCTGCACCGGCCCGCCGAGTTCAACAAGAGCCACGTGCCCGCCTTCCTCGCCGGGGAAGAGGCGCGCAAGTACATCTGCGTCTACCCGTTCGTGCGCTCCTACGAGTGGTACCTGCTGCCGGACGACGAGCGCCGCAAGATGCTCGCCGACCACGGCAAGGAGGCGCGGGACTACCCGGACGTGCGCGCCAACACGGTCGCGTCGTTCGCGCTCGGCGACTACGAGTGGATCCTCGCCTTCGAGGCCGACGAACTGCACCGCATCGTCGACCTGATGCGCCACCTGCGCGGCACCGAGGCGCGGCTGCACGTCCGCGAGGAGGTCCCGTTCTACACCGGGACCAGGGTGCCGCCGTCGGAGCTGATCACCAACCTCCCGTAAGTCCATTGTGGACTAGCGACGGAACGGGTTCCACCGCCGCGGTTTCGGCAGTTCGCCGCGGTCGACGAGCCACGCCGCGAACGCGGCCGCGTCCTCGCGCGCCCTGGTGCCGACGAACTTCGGCCGCTCGTCGGCGTAGGTGTCGAACAGCGCCGCGAACCGGCCGCCGAGCGCGTCGGGGAGATCGGGCCTGAGGTAGCCGACGACCCGCCTTCGCTTGGCGCGCAACACCTTCCGCTCGACGTGCACGCGGTCCTCGTCGAACCCCGCTGGGGACGGCCCGCCCGAGAGCAGCGCTTCGAGCAGCGCCGCCTGCTGCTCGGCGAGTTTCCTCCGTTCGGACGTCACGCCCGCGCCCCGGCGTCGAGCGCGGCCCGGATCGCGGCCAGCTCACCCGCCAGTTCGGTGTCGCTGGGGTAGTCGTCGTCGCGTTCCAGCAGCACGCCCGGCGGCTCGGTCCGCGACCGCAGCTCGGTGAGCAGCTCGAGCACCTCGGGCCGCACCGGGTGCGCGTGGGTGTCGTGGTAGACGCCGTCGCGGTCCACGCCGCCCGCGACGTGGACGTAGGCGATCTTCTCGAGCGGAATTTCGTCGAGGAAGACCTCGGGATCGGTGCCGATGTTCCGCGCGTTGGCGTAGAGGTTCGCCACGTCGATGATCAGCCCGCAGCCGGTGCGCTCGGTCAGCTCGGCCAGGAACCGCGCCTCGGACAGCTCCGCGTCCGGCCATTCGAGCACGGCCGCGATGTTCTCCACCGCGAACGGCACGCCCAGGATGGACTGGGTCAGCTTCACGTTGTCCACCAGCACGTCCAGCGCCGCGCGGGTGCGGGGGAGCGGGATGAGGTGGCCCGCGTCCAGCCCGCCCGCGCGCACGAAGCACACGTGATCGCTCGCCATCGGCGCGTCGAGCGCGTCGGTGACCGCGGCCAGGTGCTCGACGCGGGCGGTGTCGAGATCCTCCGCACCGCCCAGCGACAGCGAAACCGCGTGCGGCAGCACCGGAAGTCCGCGTTGCTTCAACGAAAGCAGCGACGCGGGCAGGTGCTCGACGTGGAGGTTCTCGGCGACGACCTCGACCCAGTCGACGCCGGGCAGCCGGGCGATCGACAGGTCGATCTCCGGCCGCCAGCCGATCCCGACCCCGAGCGGGGCGAGCGAGTCAGCCACCGCACCCGCCACCACCGCCGCAGGACGAACCGCCGCCACCGCACGAAGAACCGCCGCCGCAGGAAGACCCGCCGCACGACGAGCCGCCACCGTAGTTGCCGCCGCCCCACGAGCCGTTGCCGCTGAACAGCCCGCCCGCCTGGGGCATCATCGCGTCGCTGAGCTCTTCGTCGGGATACATCGCGAGCCCGCCCAGCGCCACCGCGCCGACCGCGCCCGCGAACAGGCCGGCGCCGGCCAGCCCGCTCACGGGCGAGCGCTGGCCGGGTGCTCCGGCTTCTTCGGTCTGCTCCGCGTTTTCGGCCCGCTGCCGCGCTTCCCGTGCCTCGGCCAGCACCTTGTCGCCCGCCGAGCTGGCCAGGCCGGGGCGGTCGCGTCGCATCAGGAAGCGGGTGAGCAGCAGCGCCGCGACCGCGGCGAGCACGAACCAGGTCAAGTACCCGGTCGAGCGCCCGTGCGAGTTCCCGTTGATCCAGCGCGCGATCCCGAGCACGAGGACCAGCGCGTAGAAACCCATGACCGAACGCCACACGGTGCGGCGCTTGTCGTCGGAGACGATGAGGCCGGACTCGGTGACCTCCCGTTCGACCGCGTACATCGCGTTGTCCACGCGCATCCGCAACCGGACCTGGCGCACCGTCCCGCCGGTGGTGGCCACGTGCCGCACCACCGCGGCCTCGACGCTGTCCGTCGGGATCGTGCCGGTGTCGGTGAGCCTGCCGGACGAGGACACCCGCAGGCGCTCGCTGTCCACCAGCGCGGCGATCGCGGTGTCGGTGACCCTGTCCGGCCCGCCCGCGACGTAGGCGAGGTGGTAGACGTCGGGCACCGAGGACTGCCTGCCGCCACCGGCGCGCTTGAGCGACGCGACCCACAGCGGTTTCACCACGATCGGCACCAGCAGCAGGACCGCGTAGAGCCCCAGGAATCCGGGACCGGAAATACCCCACGGTTCATCCATGATCGCTCCCCCAGCTCGGTAGAACTCGCGAGTGACCAACCGTAGTGGGTGCGGGCACGCCGCACGGGGGGAGTGACCAGTTCGAGACCGGCGGGCTCAGCCTTCCGGCACCAGTTTCAGCGCGATCGAGTTGATGCAGTAGCGCTGGTCGGTCGGCGTGTCGTAGCCCTCGCCCTCGAACACGTGGCCGAGGTGGCTGTGGCACGAAGCGCACAGCACCTCGATGCGCTTCATGCCCATCGTGCGGTCTTCGCGCAGCAGCACCGCGTCGGAGTCGGCGGGGTCGTAGAACGACGGCCAGCCGCAGTGGCTCGCGAACTTGGTGGTGCTGCGGAAGAGTTCGGCTCCGCAGGCGCGGCATTCGTACGCGCCGACGGTCTCGGTGTCGGTGTATTCGCCGGTGAAGGGACGCTCGGTGGCGGCCTGGCGCAGCACCGCGTACTCCTCCGGCGCGAGCTCCTGCCGCCATTCCTGGTCGGACTTCACGACTCGGGGGGTCGCGCCGACAACAGGCTTCATGCCGGGTTTCATGGTCCCCACGCTACTCCGCGAGCCAGTGCGCGGCCCGCACCAGGATCTCCCACGAGGCGACTATCACGCCGAGCATGATGAGCGCCACCAGCAGCACCGCCGCCCAGTACCGCAGGCCGCCGAGGCGGGCGCTGGAATCGGCGAAGTCGGCGACACCGTCGATGGACGCTTCGACGGTGAAAGCGGGCTCGCAGCGTTCGATCCGGTCGAGGTGCTCGGCGAACGCGCGCGCCTCCGGATCGTTCGGGTCGAGGCCGACGAGGTCGTCGTGGAACCGGCGACGGGGGTCACGCCCGGTATCGGCCATGGGCCCACGGTAAGCCACCGGCGGGCCCGCGCGCATCAACCGACGTGGGTGTCCGAGTCGATTTTCAGCCCGGCTGGTGTGTTGACCACGCGGAACGCCTTGCGGCCGCTGGGGAGGTTGACGTACATGTCGACCGAGCCGTCCGCGTTCGAGCCACGGTCGGCGCGGATTACCCCGTAGCTGCTGGACATACCGGCCCAGTAGGCGGCGAAGTCCTCCGCCCCCTTGAAGGCCCCTTGCGCGCCCGGGGTCAGCATGCCCCATGCGGCGGCGGAGCCCTTGGCGCTGATGAACTGGTCGACTAGGCCGCCCGCCTGGCTGTACTCGACCTTGCCCGTGCTGGGCGTCTGGCCGACGGGGGAGGACGGTGCCGTGCTCGGCGACTTCGACGACGACGGCGGTTTGGCCGAGGACGAGGACGGAGTGGCCGGAGGCGGGGTCTGCGCCTCGTTCTTGCTGCTGTTGTTCAGCACCAGGAACACGATCAGCGCGACGACGAGCACCCCGGCGGCGCCGGAGCCGAGCATGATCGCCTTGCGGTTGGGCGCGCTCTTCGCCGCCTGCGCGGTCTCTGGTGGCCGGTGCGGCGCCGCCGCGGTGGGCACGGCGGCGGGCGCGAACGTCGAGGTCGGCAGCCGGGGCGGGGTCGCGGGCGCGGCGGGGGTGCGCTGCCACGGCGGGGGCGCGGCGGCGCTGGGGATGCCTTGGCCGGGCGTGTCGACCGGGGCGGCGGGCTGGCGGCCCGGTCCGAACAGCGGCGGTGACACCGCTGTCGCGGCGGGCGCCGGTTCCCCGGCGGCGAGCGCGGCGAGGCGTTCGCGCGCTTCGCTCATGCTCGGCCGTTCGTCGGCCTCGGCGCGCAGCAGGCTCATCAGCAGCGCGGTCGCCTGGCCGGACTGGCGCGGGGGGATGACCTGCCCGTTGGCCGCGGTGTAGAGCAGCGCGAGCTGGTTGGAGCTGTTGCCGTACGGTGGCTGGCCTTCGAGCGCGTGGTACAGCGTGGCGCCGAGCGAGAACACGTCGGACGCGGGCGCGGGATCGGAGCCGCGGGCCAGTTCGGGCGGCAGGTACGCGGGCGTCCCGCCGATCAGGCCGGTCTGGGTGAGGGTGAGGTCACCGGCGGCGCGCGAGATGCCGAAGTCGGTGATCTTCGTGGTCCCGGACTCGTCGATGAGGATGTTGCCGGGCTTGATGTCCCGGTGCACGATGCCGGCGCGGTGCGCCGCGACGAGCGCGGAGGCGACCTGCTCGCCGATGCGGGCGACCTGGGCGAGCGGCAGCGTCGGCTGCTCGGCGAGGACCGCCGACAGGCTCTTCGACGGCAGGTATTCCATGACCAGGCACGGATCGCCGCCGTGCTCGGCGATGTCGAAGACGACGATCGCGTTGGGGTGCTGGAACCGCGCCGCGTTCTTGGCCTCGCGCATGGCGCGCTGGCGCACGGTCGCCCGTTCCGACTCGGAAAGACCCGGCTGGGCAAGGATTTGCTTGACGGCGACGGATCTTTCGAGTCGTTCGTCGACAGCACGCCAGACGACGCCCATGGCACCGCTGCCAATGTGCTCGACGAGGCGATAGTGCCCTGCGATGAGCTGACCGGTGTCGATGACGCCTACTCCTGTAGAAACATCTCGCGTTCGTGGCTTGACCGAGCGCGAACAACGCCGCCGCGCACTCGTTCGAGTGTAGCGGGCCGGAGTTTGCGCCTGCGGTCAGCCGCGCCCGTCAGCTCGTGACCGCGGCCACTTCCTCCGGCGCCCGCTCCTTCGCGCGGACGACCTTGAGCAGGCCGAGCCCGCCGAGCAGCGCGAAACCGCCGTAGCAGGCGATCAGCGCGGGCGGGGTGCCGCCGGTGAGCGCGTCGCCGAGCACGACCACCGCGACCGTGCCCGGCACGCTGCCGAGCACGGTGCCCGCGAGGTACGGCCAGAACCGGATCGACGAGATGCCGCAGCAGTAGCCGAGCGGCGCGAACGGGACCACCGGGATCAGGCGCAGCGACGTCACCGCGAGCAGGCCGCCGCCGGAGAGCCGTTCGTTGACCACGCGCACCGGTGTGCGGTGGAGATGAGCGGTGACGAGATCGCGGCCGAGCAGCCTGGCGAGGCCGAACCCGAGCGCGCCGGACACCCCGGTCGCCGCGAGCGCGACGCCGATGCCGACGGCGTTTCCGAGCAGCAGCCCGGCGGCGAGGTTGAACACGGTGCGCGGTATCGGCGGCACGGTGAGCAGCGAGTAGGCCGAGAAGAAGAGCACCGCCGTCATCGGGCCCGCGCCGGCGGCCCAGTCGCGCAGCCGCGCCGGGCTGGGCACCGGCAGCACGAACGCGGCCACCACGAGCGCGACGAGCAGGACTGCCGCGACGATCAGCTTCCTCCGGCGGGACATGCGGTCAACGGTAGGGCACCGGGCTTCGCGTCCCGCTACCGTGTGCGCGTGGCCAAGAAGAACGGTGACCCCGTCGAATACCAGGTCGGCGCGCGCACGGTACGGGTGTCCAGTCCGGACAAGCCGTACTTCCCGGAGCGCGGCATCACCAAGCGGCACGTGGTCGAGCACTACATCGCGCTCGGCGAGCCGATGGTGCGCGCGCTCGGTGAGCGGCCGACCACACTCAAGCGGTATCCCGACGGCGTCGCCGGAGAGTTCTTCTACGCCAAGCGCGTGCCCAAAGGCGCGCCGGACTGGGTGGACAAGGTCGAGATCACCTTCCCGTCGGGACGGAAGGCGGAGGAGGTGTGCCCGACCGAGCCCGCGGTGTTCGCGTGGGCGGCCAACCTCGGCACGTTCGACTTCCACCCGTGGCCGGTACGGCGCCCCGACGTGGACCACCCCGACGAACTGCGGATCGACGTCGACCCGCCCGACGCCGCCGGGTTCGAAGACGCGGTGAAGGTCGCGCACGTGGTCAGGGAGGTGCTGGCGGACGCGGGGATCACCGGGTACCCGAAGACCTCGGGCGGCCGCGGGGTGCACGTGCTGGCGAGGATCCGCCCCGAATGGGATTTCATCGCGGTGCGGCACGCGGTGATCGCGCTGGGCCGCGAGGTCGAGCGCCGTGCCCCCGAGCGCGCCACGATCGCGTGGTGGAAGGAGGAACGCGGCGGGAAGGTGTTCCTCGACTACAACCAGGCGGCGCGCGACCGCACCGTCGCCTCGACGTGGTCGGTCCGCGGCACCGCGCGCGCGACCGTGTCGACCCCGCTGACCTGGGCGCAGCTCGACGAGGTGCACCCGGACGACTTCGACGTGCTGACCGCGGCCGACTGGTACCGCGAACACGGCGACCCGCACGAAACCATGGACGCGACGCCGTTCGGCCTGGAAACCGCGCTCGAGTGGTACGACCGCGACGAGCGCGACCACGGGCTGGGGGAGATGCCGTACCCGCCGGACTACCCCAAGATGCCGGGGGAGCCGAAGCGGGTCCAGCCGAGCAAGGCACGCGCCGACACCTGAGTCACACTGGGGAATGGCGCGCCGGGGGAGCCGTTGAAACCGGTGTGCAGGATTTCGAGACGCCACCCCGGATTTCGGTGCTGGACCGGTCGCCCGCGGCCGAGGGCGGCACGCACGCGAGTGCGCTGAGGGAGACCGTTCGCGCCGCCGTCGAGCTGGAAACCCTTGGCTACCACCGGGTGTGGGTGTCCGAGCACCACAGTGTGCCGGGGATCGCGGGGTCCGCGCCGACCGTGCTCGCCGCCGCGATCGGGGCGGCCACCACGCGCATCCGGATCGGCACCGGGGGCGTGATGCTGCCCAACCACCGCCCGCTCGTGGTCGCCGAGCAGTTCGGGGTGCTCGAGTCGCTGTTCCCCGGGCGGGTCGACATGGGGCTGGGCCGGTCCGTCGGGTTCACCGGCGGGGTGCGGAAAGCGCTGGGGCACAACAAAGACGACGCGGACAGGTTCGCCGACCAGGTCCGCGAACTCCTCGGGTACCTCTCCGGCGACCAGCGCGTGCACCCCGGTGTGCACGCCTTCCCCGCCGAAGGGCTGCGGATCCCCGCGTTCGTCCTGGCCACCGGCGCGGGCGCCGATCTCGCGGCCGAACTGGGCCTCCCGCTGGTGATCGCGGCCATCCGCGGTGAGCAAGCGCTGGTGGACGCCATCGGGCGGTACCGCGAAGGCTTCCGGCCTTCGAAAGTTCTGCCCGCGCCGTACGTCGTGCTGTCCACTTCGGTCGCGGTCGGGGAGACGTCGGAGGACGCGTGGCGCCTTCTCGTGCCCGAGGCGTGGTCGAACGCGTATTCGCGGACCCACGGCGTCTTCCCGCCGTTGAAACGCGCCGACGACGTGCTCGCCATGACGATGACCGACACCGAGCGCCGCCAGTTCGACCGGGCGCTGAGCGGCCAGGTGTTCGGCACCGCGGACGAGGTCGGGGCCGAACTCGCGCGCCGGGCCGCGGTCTCCGGCGCCGACGAGATCCTGGTGACCACCGGCGCCACCGATCGCGGCGCGCTGCTGGACTCCTACCGCAGGCTGGCCGCGGTCACCGGGATCGGCGCAGGTCCTCGGGTGGCGCCAGCCGTGCGTGCGGGTCGAGGGTGACCCCGCCCGCGCGCAACGTGTGGTCGAGCACCGCCCAGATCGCGCCGGCCAGCAGCTCGGTGAGCCGCTCGCGGCTCACCGCGGTTTCGCCGGGCGCATCGAGCCGCGTGAGCCATTGCCGGGTCGCGGATTCCACGTACCCGACCACGCCGAACGCCGTGGTTTCGGCGGGCGCGGGGTCGATCCCGAACGCGTGCAGGTAGCCCGCGAACAGCGCGGTGAGGTGCGTGCCGAGTGCGGCGGCGACGTCCGGAGTGGTTTCGTCGCACGCGTGCCGGGTCAGGTAGCGGTAGAGGTTCGCGTGCTCGGTCAGCCAGCGCAGGTGTTCTTCGACGGCCACGGTGATCATCTCCAGCGGGGAGCCCTTCGGGTTCCACACCGGTTCGAGCTCCGCGATGATCAGCTCGCGCGCCTTCGCCGCGATCGCGCCCTGCAGGTCGGCGGCGTCCGCGAAATGCTTGTAAAGCCGCGTTCTCGCGACTCCGGCGCGATCGGCGATCTGTTCGGTGGACACTTCCGGCCCGTGGTCGGCGATGGCCGCGAGCGCGGCGTCGACGAATTCCGTGCGCCGCCGCTCCCGCTGGCCTGCCCATCGTGTGGTGCGGCCGTCGGGACGCGGGGAAGCGGACATCCCGGCAGTCTATCCACCCGGCCCGCAGCGCTGTACCCTCAGTAACAGGTACAGGGTTGTACCCCCTAAGGAGGTGGGACGATGCCAGGGCAGATCAGGGACGCCGAAAGCACCGCCACGCGGCTGCTCGGCTCCTCGGTGCGCAACTCCTACGACCCCGATCTCGACGTCGACTGGGCGGCGCCGCTGGTCGAGGGCGCCTACTTCATGCCGCCGCGGCGGATGTCGCTCTACGGCACGAGCCTGTGGGACGGGCTGAGCGAGGAGCAGCGCGTCGAACTGTCCCGGCACGAGATCGCGAGCATCATGAGCGTCGGGCTGTGGTTCGAGATCATCCTCATCCAGATGCTCGCCCGGTACGTCTACGATCTCGACCCCCGGCAGGCGCACGCGCAGTACTCGCTCACCGAAATCGGCGACGAGACCCGGCATTCGATCATGTTCGCGCGCACCGCCGAACGCCTCGGCGTGCCGCGCTACGGCGCCCCGAAGCTGGTGCACGACCTCGCGCGGATCTACAAGGCGACCGCGGGCGGGCCGTCGATGTTCGCCAGCGTGCTCGTCGCCGAGGAGACCACCGACCGGCTGCAGCGGTCCATGATGGACGATCCGGGAATCCAGCCGCTGATCCGCGCGGTCAACCGGATCCACGTGGTCGAGGAGGCGCGCCACGTCCGGTACGCGCGCGAAGAGGTCAGCAGGACGGTGCCGAAGCTGAGCCGCCGCGCGCTGGGCTGGCACCGGTTCTCCACCGCCGTGGTGTCCTTCGCGGTGATCGATTCCTTGGTGGACCCGAAGATCTACGCCAGCGTGGGCATCACGCCGTCGGAAGGGCGGGCCGCCGCGCTCGCGAACCCGCACTTCCACGAAACACGCCGCTGGATGGCCGAGAAGATCGTGCCGTTCCTGCGCGAGGAGGGCCTCATCGGCGGGCGCAGCGCGAAGATCTGGAAGCGGGCGCACCTGGTCTGATGCCAGCCGGTCACAGCCGGAGCTGGAGGTGCGTCAGCAGGCGGTCCGCCGGATCGGCGAGGCTGATCCCGGACAGCTCCTCGGCGCGCCGAACCCGGTACCGCACGGTGTTGGGGTGCAGGTTCAGCGCGGCCGCGGCGCGCCGTACGTCACCGAAGGCTTCGAGGTAGGCGAGCACGGCGGGCAGCAGGATCCCGCCGTGCTTGGCGTCGTGCTCACGTAGTTCGGCGAGCCGGGGATCGCGGATCCTCGGGGAGTCCTTGAGCAACGAGAGCACCTCCGACAGGAGCACTTCGGAGCGCACGTCGGCCAGCGCCGCGACATCGCCCTGCCAGCGGCCCCTTGCCATCGCGTCGAGCACGCGGTCCGCGTCGGCCCGTGACGCGGCGGTGTCGGCGAGCCTCGTCGCGACGCCGCCGAGCCCCGCGTACACGGGCAGGTCGAGGTGCTGCCGCGCCGCCTGCACGATTTCCTTGGCCAGCGCGAGAATCCGCGCCTCGGCGCGCTCGCCGAGATCGGGGAGCAGCGCGTAGACGCGGTTGCCGAGCACGCTGACCATCGCGGTGCGTCGGTACGCGGCGGCGTGCACGGTGATCAGGTGCACCAGCTCAGCGCGCCGGGGACGCCGGTCGGGGTTGGCGCCGTGCAACGCGAACGCGGCGACCAGCGCGGGCCGCGCCGGATCGGCCCCGATGTCCTCGGCGACCGACTGCGCGTCGACCCGGCCGTCGAGCAGGCTGACCAGCAGGTCTTCCCGCAGCCGTAGCTCGGGGCTCGGATCGGCGGGCCGCCGCAGCAGCTGCGGTCCGAGCGTGCGGCTGGCGCCGAGCAGCGCGGTCTCCGCCTGCTCGGTCAGCGGCGTGGCGCCCTCCTGCACCCAGATCGTGCCGAGCGGCCGGGACCCGGCGTGGATGCCCGCCGCGATCCGCCTGCGGATGCCGAGCTCCGGCCGCTCGTCGATCCGGACGACACCCTCACCCGCGCGCAGGCGCTGGTAGACGCCCCATTCGCGGAGCATCGCGAGGTACTTCTCCGGGCCCTGCCTGCCCAGGATCGACAGCCGCC
This sequence comes from Amycolatopsis sp. CA-230715, assembly GCF_018736145.1. Lineage (GTDB taxonomy): Bacteria > Actinomycetota > Actinomycetes > Mycobacteriales > Pseudonocardiaceae > Amycolatopsis. The sequence goes on along the minus strand of NZ_CP059997.1, from coordinate 266,805 downwards.
GCAGCTCGTCCACCTCGTCGCCCGCGGAGTAGGCGAGCACACGCGCGGCGGTGTCCTCGATGCTCACGAGACCACCCGTGACGGTGGCGACCGTCTGAGCCAGCGCGAACAGGTCGCCGAGCAGCTCGCCGGTATCGGCTTCCCCGTCGGCGCGCGCCGCGTCGACGACCGCGCGCGCGAGCGCTTCGACCTGTTCCCAGCGCGCTTCCGGCCGCACCGCGACCAGCGCGACCCCGGCTTCGGTGGCCTGCTCGGCGAGCTCGGGACCGGACTTGACCGCGACCGCCGCGGCGCCCGCCCTGCCCGCCGCCCTGATCGCCGGGACCGCGGCCTTGCCGCGCGCGCCGATCACCAGCGCGAGATCGCCGGGACGCGGGTCCGGCGGGTCTTCCGGGTCGAGGATCGCCACGTCGTCGATCTCGACGCCGAGGCCGCGCGGGGCCGTCAAGACTTCGACGAGGTGATCGCCGAGGCTGCTCAACACGGTGCGCAGCGTGGCCTTGTTCGATCGGCCAACATCCATCCGGTAATTCTAGCCGCAAGAACAAACTTTCTTCGCGGTCAGAGGCATAGCGTTCTCTGAAATCCCCCTAGGCAAGAGAGAGTCGAGGAGCCGCCGTGGACGCCGTCACCCAGACCCCCGCCCCGAAGAACGAGCCGGTGCGTGACTACGCCCCCGGCAGCGCCGAGCGCGCTGAGCTCGAGGGAGCGTTGAAGCGCCTGGGCAGCGAAGGTCCGATCGACCTGACCGCGACCATCGGCGGCGAGCAGCGCCTCGGCGGCGGCGAGCGGATCGACGTCGTCCAGCCGCACAACCACCGCGCCGTGCTCGGCACTATCCGCGGTGCCACCGCCGCCGACGCCACCGACGCGATCGAGGCGGCGAAGACCGCCGCCCCCGAGTGGCGCTCGCTTTCCTTCGACGACCGCGCCGCGATCCTCCTGCGCGCCGCCGACCTGCTGTCCGGCCCGTGGCGCGCGACGCTGAACGCCGCGACCATGCTCGGCCAGTCGAAGACCGCGATCCAGGCGGAGATCGACTCCGCGTGCGAGCTCGCCGACTTCTGGCGGTTCAACGTCGACTACGGCCGCCGCCTGATCGCCGAGCAGCCGGCCAGCTCGGCCGGGCTGTGGAACCGCATGGAGCAGCGCCCGCTGGAAGGGTTCGTCTACGCGATCACCCCGTTCAACTTCACCGCCATCGCGGGCAACCTGCCGACCGCGCCCGCGCTGATGGGCAACGTCGTGCTGTGGAAGCCGTCGCCGACGCAGAGCTTCGCCGCGCACCTGACCATGCGCCTGCTCGAAGAGGCCGGTATGCCGCCTGGCGTGATCAACCTGCTTCCCGGGCACGGCAAGGACATCTCCGAGGTGGCGCTGACCCACCGCGACCTCGCCGGTATCCACTTCACCGGTTCCACCCCCACCTTCCAGCACCTGTGGGGCACCGTCGGCGCCAACATCTCCGGCTACCGCAGCTACCCGCGCCTGGTCGGGGAGACCGGCGGCAAGGACTTCGTGCTCGCGCACCCGTCGGCCGACGTCGACGTGCTGCGCACCGCGCTCGTCCGCGGCGCCTTCGAGTACCAGGGCCAGAAGTGCTCGGCCGCCTCGCGCGCCTACGTGCCGCGTTCGCTGTGGAACCAGCTCAAGGACGGCCTGATCGCCGAGACCGAGGCGCTGACCTACGGCGACGTCACCGATCTGAGCAACTTCGGCGGCGCGGTGATCGACCGGCGCGCCTTCGACAAGCACGCCGACGTCCTGACCCGCGCGGCAGGAGACCCCGAGCTGGAGGTCATCGCGGGCGGCACCGTCGACGACAGCGTCGGCTACTTCGTGCGCCCGACCGTGATCGTGTCCGGCAACTCGAAGCACGACGTGTTCCGCACCGAGTTCTTCGGCCCGATCCTCGCCCTGCACGTGTACGAGGACGCCGAGTACGACGCGATCGTCAAGCTCGTCGACGAGACCGCGGACTACGCGCTCACCGGCGCGGTGATCGCCAACGACCGCGCGGCCGTGGCGAAGACGATGGACGCGCTGCGGTTCGCCGCGGGCAACTTCTACGTCAACGACAAGCCGACCGGGGCGGTCGTCGGCCAGCAGCCGTTCGGCGGGGCGCGCGCGTCCGGCACGAACGACAAGGCGGGTTCGATCTTCAACCTGCTGCGCTGGACGAGCCCGCGCTCGATCAAGGAGAACTTCGTCCCGCCGACGAACGTCGGCTACCCGCACCAGGGCTGAGGCCCTTCTCGAGAGGAGTGCGCGATGCTGCGTGCATCTTTGCTGGCGGCGGCGCGATCCACCAGGATGCGCTCGCTGGTCGAAGCGGTTCCCGTGACCAGGTCCGTCGTCGAGCGGTTCGTCGCGGGGGCGGCCACCCGCGACGCGGTCAGAGTGGTCAGGGAGCTGACCGCCGACGGCAGGCGGGTCACGCTCGACCACCTCGGTGAGGACACCACCGACAGCACGCAGGCCGCCCGGACCGCCGAGGCCTACTCTGCGCTGCTCGGCGCGATGTCCGGCGAAGGGCTCGCGGCGGGCGCGGACGTCTCGGTGAAGCTGTCTGCGGTCGGGCAGTTCCTGCCGGTGGACGGCGAGAAGATCGCGCTGGAGAACGCCAGGAAGATCTGCGTCGCCGCGGCGGAGGCCGGTGCCACGGTGACGCTGGACATGGAGGACCACACCACCACGGATTCCACGCTGGGCATCCTGCGCGAGCTGCGCGTGGACTTCCCGTGGGTCGGTGCGGTGCTGCAGGCGTACCTGGCCCGCACCGAAGCGGACTGCGCCGACCTTTCCGGGCCGGGTTCGCGCGTGCGGCTGTGCAAGGGCGCCTACGCGGAGCCCGCTTCGGTCGCCTACCAGGACAAGTCCGAAGTGGACAAGTCCTATGTGCGCTGTCTCGGGGTTCTCATGCGGGGCAAGGGATATCCGATGGTCGCCACGCACGACCCGAGGATGATCGCGATCGCCGAGCACCTCGTGGTGGACACCGGCCGGATGGCGGACGACCACGAGTTCCAGATGCTCTACGGGATCCGTCCCGACGAGCAGCGCCGCATCGCCGCCGACGGCGCCGCGATGCGCGTGTACGTGCCCTACGGCGACGAGTGGTACGGCTACTTCATGCGGCGCCTCGCCGAACGCCCGGCGAACATGGCGTTCTTCCTGCGCGGCCTCGCCACGAAGAGCTGAAACTTCCCTGATGGCCACCGTGTTCCCGACCGGTGGCCATCAGGGAGAACCACCGGTCATTCGGCCTCGGCTGCTGCCGCCTTGGCCTTCACCTCGGTCATGTCGAGGCCGCGCGCCTGCTCGATCAGATCCTCCAGCGCCGCTTCGGGCAGGGCGCCGGGGTTCGAGTAGACGAGGACCCCTTCCCTGATGATCGCCAGCGTCGGGATCGAACGCACCTCGAAGGCGGCCGCGAGCTGCTGCTGCGACTCGGTGTCGACGGAGGCGAACACGAGGTCGTCGTGCTTTTCGGATGCCTTTTCGTAGACCGGCGCGAACTGACGGCACGGGCCGCACCAGCTGGCCCAGAAGTCGATCAGGACGAATTCGTTGCCTTCCACGACGTCGTTGAAATTCTCGGTCGTCAGTTCCAGGGTGCTCATACCCCACCCAACGAACGGATCGCGGTGCGCATTCCCGCCCGGTTGGCGTAGCGTCGTGGCGGCACCCCGACCCCAGGAGACCAGATGGCCGAAAACGAGATCCTCAGCCGCATCGACGAGCTGATCGCCGAGGAGCGCGAACTGCGTTCGCGGGTGACCGGTACCGGCCTGTCCGCCGAGGAGCAGGGCCGCCTCGGACTGCTCGAGCAGCGCCTCGACCAGTGCTGGGACCTCCTGCGCCAGCGCAGGGCGCGCACCGAGTTCGCCGCCGACCCCGACGGCGCGCAGGTGCGCCCGGCAGGCCAGGTCGAGTCCTACCGCCAGTAGGACACCGCGAGTACACCTCCACGCAGTAGGGTGCGCGCCCGTGAGTTTCTTTCGAGCGGCCGGTGCCGTGACGATGGCGGCCGTCCTGGCGTTCACGCCGGTCAGTGCGAGCGCGCACCCCGCCGCCCTCCGCGTGCTGAACTACAACATCCACACCGGGATCGGTGCCGACGGCAAGCTCGACCTGGCGCGGACCGCGCGGGCGATCCTCGGCACCGGCGCCGATGTCGTCGGCCTGGAAGAGGTGGACCAGCACTTCTCGGCCAGGAGCGGCTACGCCGACCAGGCCGCGGAGCTGGCCGCGCGCACCGGGATGCACGTGTTCTTCGCCCCGATCTACGACCTCCCGCCGGAGCAGGGGCACCACGACCGGCGCCGGTACGGCGTCGCGGTGCTGAGCCGGTTCCCGTTCCTGCGCACCGAAAACCACCAACTCACCCGTCTGTCCACAGTGGATCCCAACCCGGTGCCCGCGCCCGCCCCCGGTTTCGCGGAGGCCGAGGTGCGCGTTCGCGGTGAACGCCTGCACGTCTACGCGACCCATCTCGACTACCGGCCCGATCCCGCGATCCGGCGGATCCAGGTGGCCGAGACCGTGCGGGTGCTCGACCACGACGGCGCCCGCGCGAAGCAACTCCTGCTCGGCGACTTCAACGCCACCCCGGCCGCCCCGGAACTGGCACCGCTGCTGCGCCGCGTGCGCGACGCGGGACCGCCGGACCCGACCTATCCCGCGGAGGCCCCTACCGCGAAGATCGACTTCGTGACGACCTCGGGCGGGTTCCGGGTCCGTGACGCCGAAGTGCCGGTCACGCACGCCTCCGACCACCGCCCGGTGCTGGCCGCGCTGAGCGTCCGCTGACGTATCCTCGCGGCGTTCGGCGAATAGCGATCGTCGACGGGAATACGTATTCGTCGCGGAGACGCGACCAGGGTGATAACGGTTGCGCATTCGGCCGCGTCGCCGCGTAACACCACGAGTACGCGCGGCGAGTGCCTTTTCATGGATGTGCGAACAGCGGCGCGGGCGAAGTGGCCGAACCGGGCGGGGATCGTGTTGGCCGCTTTCGGAATTCCGTTGGTGCTCGGTGCGGTTCCGGCGTGCTCGCCCGGCGGGGAAGGCGCGCGCCAGTCATCGATTTCTCCGTGGAGCACCACGTCGCCGCCGTCCACCACCGGCTCGGCCGCGTCGGGGAAATACCTCGTGACCGAGATCGTGGACGCCGGGACGGTGCGGGTCACCGGGCCGCTCGGGGTGTCGCTGGTGCGCATTTCCGGGCTGCACACCCCGCCCGCGAACGGAACGGGATGCTTTGGCGCCGAATCCGTGGCGTGGGCGAGAAACGCACTGATGAACCAGTACGTCACGCTGGACGTCGACACGGTGGATCCCGCGGTCGCTTCGGTCACGCTCGCCGATGGCAGCGACTATTCCGTGCTCGCGGTGCGAGCGGGTTACGCGCGGTTCGCGACGGCCGGGATCGCGCTCGACGCGGCCAGGAAGACGGCGGAGGAGGCAGCGGAAGCGGCGAAGCGCGGCCTCTGGGCACCGCCGTGCCTCGGCGCCATCGACACACCGCCCGCGTCGACATCCTCCGCGCAGCAAGGGAAACCGGCGGGCCCGGCACCGTCGGCGGGGCCGTCCGTCACGCTGCCACCCGTGCCGAAGACGAAGGCCGTTCCGCTACCGGAACCGGTGATCGAAGCGCCAGCGGCTTCCTCGACCGGAGCGCCGCCACCGGCGTCCGGTGGCGGCTCGGTCTACTACAAGAACTGCGACGCGGCTCGTGCCGCCCATGCCGCGCCCCTGCACGTGGGCGATCCCGGCTACCGCCCGGCGCTCGACCGCGACCACGACGGCACGGCCTGCGAGTAGTTCTTCACCGGCGTCTCACGCTGACGAAGCACACGGCGGTGACCACCGCGGCGCAGCCGCCGAGCTGCAGCGCGCTCGGCGCTTCGCCCAGCAGCACGATGCCGAGCACCACGGCGCCGATCGGCTGCATGAGCATCAGCGTCGCGCCGGTGCTCGACGACAGGCGGGGGAGCGCGGCGGCGATGAGCAGCCAGCCCACCGCCTGCCCGCACACGGCGAGCGCGACGAGCCAGCCGAACGCCGCCCAGCCGGGGGTGAGATCGACCCCGTGCCACGGCGCGCCGACGGCGATCGCGACCGCGCCTGCCGACGTCGTGGCCAGGCACACCGACCGCACCTGCCCGCCGGGCTTGGTGCCGCGGCGCAGCAGGACGAGGTATCCGGCGTAGGCCACCCCGGCGACGACGCCGGTGACCGTGCCGTACACCGGCGCCGGGCCGAAGGCCGACGAGTCGGCGATCCCGCCCGCCAGCACGATGCCGCCGAGCATCACCGGCACCGCGAACAGGTAGCGGCGACCGGGGCGCTCGCCGAGGAACGCGAACGCCAGCCCCGGCACGATCACGACCTGGACGGCGACCAGCACGGTCGCGATCCCGGCGCCGACCGCGCCGATCGCCTCGGCCCAGCACACCAGGTCGATGCCGAGCAACGCGCCCGCGACCAGCGGGAGCACGACCGGCTGCGGTCCTTCCCTGCGGCGTTCGGCCAGCGCCAGCGGGACGAGCAGCGGCAGCGCGAGCAGGCACCGGAAGAACACGCTGGTGCCCGCGGACGTGCCGGACAGCTTCACCAGCAGCGACGAGGCCGAGATGCACAGGCCGCCCGCGACGGCGAGCAGACGCGGATCGGCGCTCTCGGCGATCCTCGTGAGCGGGCCGGATCGGGTGCGCGCGGGGGCCGGGACCGTCGTTTCGGCGCGGTCGGTGGTGGTGGTCATGCCTCCAGCGTGGTGGTCCACACTGTGCACGACAAGCGAATGTTTCTGCCGGTTATTCGGTAGCATAGCTACCGTGTTCGGACTCGAGAGGATGCGCGCGCTGCTCGCCGTCGCCACGCACGGTTCGGTGGCCGCCGCGGCGGAAGTGCTGCACGTGACGCCGTCGGGGGTGTCCCAGCAGCTCGGCAAGCTGGAGCGGGAAGCGGGGCAGCCGCTGCTCGAACCGCACGGCAGGGGTGTCCGGCTGACCCCGGCCGGCAAGGTGCTCGCCGAGCACGCCGAGGTGGTGTTCGCCCAGCTGGCCGCCGCTCGGTCCGATTTGGACGGACTGCGCCAGGACATCATGGGCCCGGTGCGGATCGGCGCCATCTCGACCAGCCTGCACGCGCTCCTGCCGCCCGCGCTGGCCAGGCTCGCCGCGAAGCACCCGCGCGTGTCGGTGCGCCTGACCGAGGGGGAGGCGGAATGGATGGTGCCCGCGGTCGCGGCGGGCGACGTCGACCTCGCGGTGATCGAAAGCTGGGAGAACTACCCAGCGCCGATCGTGGCGTCGACCTCGCGCGAACCGCTGCTGACCGAAACCACCGACCTCGCCCTGCCCGCCACGCACCGCCTCGCGCACCGCAAGACCGTGAACCTGTCCGAAGTGGACGATCTGCCGTGGATCGCGTGGACCGAGGGTTCCCGGTGCCACCACTGGCTCGAACAGACACTGCGCGCGGAAGGGCTCGACCCGGAGGTCACCTGCACGGTCGGCGGCTACTCGACCCAGCTCGCCCTCGTCGCGGGCAACGTGGGCGCCGCGCTGGTGCCGAAGCTCATCCACACCAGGCCCGGCTCAATACCGGACGAGGTGCGCATCGTGACCACCAAACCGGTCGTGCACCGGACGATCTACGCCGTCTGGCGCACCGGCGCCGACACCCCCGCGGTTCGCGCGGGCGTCGAGGCGCTCAAAGCGGTTTCCGAACAGGTCGCGGGCGGACTGGTCGCCGCCGATGGGAACGCCTTCCGTCCGTGATGGCGGCGGAGGCCCTCCGTTGGTCCCCGAAGGCCACCTTCGGGGCGCCTAGCGCCACTTTTCTCACTCTCGCGGCGGTACGGCCCCGGGAGCCGATGCCCCGAAGGTCACCTTCGGGGCACTGGATTCCCCGAACGCCACCTTCGGGGCACGACAGCCCGCCACGAAGACCGAGATCGGGACGCTCAACGCCCTAAGAGGAGCCTTCGGCGGCACCCGCGGCCCGCCCCGATCTCTAGAGGAGCATCTTTCGGGGCACCAACGTCGCGCCCGCTCAGGCCGGGCAGAGGGTGCCGTCGGTCGGGACCTTGCCGTCCACGAGGAAGCCCTGCACCGCGGCGAGCACGCACGGGGAGCCGAGCGAGCCGTGTCCCGCGCCCTGCCAGGCCACCCGCACCGCGCTCGGCATCTGCTGCGTCGCGTGGATCGTGCCCTGCTCGGGGGTGACCGGGTCGGTGGCGGTGCTGGTCACCAGTATCGGCGGCGCGCCGGGCGCACCGGCGGGCGGTGGTGGCTCGTTCCGCGTCGGCCACGGGCTGCACCACGCCAGTTCCTGCGCCAGCAGCGCCCCGAACAGCGGGTACTTCTGGGCGAGCCCGGTCGTGACGGTGCCGATCCGGTCGGCGGGGACCCTGGTCTTCGTGTCGTTGCACGTCGTCGCCAGCGCCGCGTCGAGCCGGGCGGGCTGCAGCGCGCTGCCGTTGAGGAGCCGGTCGGTGAAGGCGGCGAGCTTCGCCGGGTCGCCGCCGCGGCCCGCGGCGATCGCTTCGGCCAGCTCCGGCCACTTCGCGTGGTCCGCGAGCCCGATCAGCACCGCGCGCAGCGCGAGCCCCGGCCCGAACGGGTCGCCGCTTTCGAGCACCGGCGGCGCACCGCGCAGCCGGTCGAGCAGCGCGGTGACCGCGGCCGCGGCGTTGCCGCCGACCGGGCAGCCGCGCGCCACGCAGTCCGCGCCGAACGCGTCCAAAGTGGACTGAGCGGCGGCCGCCATGCCGTCGAGCACCGCGGTGCGGTCCTCCGACGGGTCGGGGATGCCGTCGAGCACGAACCGGCCGACGCGCCCGGCGTAGCGCACCGCGTACGCGCTGAGCACCTTCGAGCCCTCGCCCCGCGCGATCGCGTTCAGCTTGGTCAGGCCGAGTTCGTCGCGCAGCTCTTCGAGGTCACCGGCGGTCCGCCAGGTGTCCAGCGCCTGCTGCTCGGTGTCCAGCTCGATGCTGCACTGCTGGCCCGCCTTGCGCGCCGCGTCCAGCACCGGCTCCTCGTTCGCGTCGGCGGGGTCGTGGCTGAGCAGCGCCGACCTGACGTCCTTCGACACGCAGCCGATCGGGCTGGACTGGCCGGAACCGCGCCGGTCGACGCCGACGAAGCTGAACTTCCGCAGCAGTTCCTGCGGCACCGCCGCGGCGAGCCGCGCGGCGTACAGGGTGCCGGGCTCGCCGTCGATGTCGTTGAGCACGGCCAGCGGCACCGGACCGCTGCCGACCTTGAGCACGGAGACCCTGGTGAGCCCCCGGCCGGGGAGGTCGGGCGAGTCCAGCGGCGAGGACATCCGCGCGCACGAGAACGTCAGCGACGGGTCCACCGCGGGTTCGCCGAGCCGCGCGCGGGTCTCGTCGCCGCAGTCCGCCCACTCCAGCGTCGACCTGGTCGGCGCCACCAGCGGCGGCAGCGGCACCTGCTGCGCCGACGACGGCGCCTTCGGCGGCGGACCGTCGTTCTGGACCACCTCCGGGCGCGTCGACGGGCCTGCGGTACAGCCGGTCAGCAGTGCGGCGGTCACCAGCGGGATGACCGCGGCCTGGAGCCCCCGGGAACGACCGGCGAGGGGGAGACGGCGGGGCACGGGCGGGGTCCTCACTTTCTGCACGCGAACTGCTGGTGACCTTCGCATGCCTGTGGTGAGAGATCGGTAAGCGGGTGCCTACGCCGACGGACGCACCTCGCCGCGGAGCACGGCGTCGAGGTCGTAGCGCGCGGGCTCGTCGAGCTGGGCGTAGTCGCACGACGACGGTTCGCGGTCGGGCCGCCAGCGCAGGAACTGGGCGGTGTGCCGGAACCGCGACGGGTAGCCGCCCTCGGTGTGCTCGTAGGAGACCTCGACCACGCGCTCCGGCCGCAGCGGAACCCAGGCGTGCTCCTTCGCCCGCCACCGGGTGATCCCGCCGGGCAGGCGCTGGCCTTCGACCGTCGCGTCCCCGAGCCACGGGTGCGCGCCCTCGGTGACGAGGTCCGCCAGTTCCCCCGCCAGTTCGCGCCGCCGCGCCACCGGGAAGGAACCCACCACACCGACGTGGTGCAGCACGCCGCGTTCGTCGTGCAGGCCGAGCAGGAACGAGCCGACGGCCTCGCCTTCGGCGCCGTCCACGTGCCACCGCAGCCCGGCCAGCACGCAGTCGGCCGTCCTGGTGTGCTTGTACTTGAACATGATCCGCTTGTTCGGCTCGTAGACCGCGTCGAGCGGTTTGCCGATCACACCGTCGAGTCCGGCGCCCTCGAAGAGGGTGAACCACTCGCGCGCGGTCGCCGGATCGGTGGTGGCGGGCGTGATGTGCACGCCGTCGGCGGCCAGCTTCACCAGGTGCTCGCGGCGCACGCTCGTCGGCTCCTCGGCGAACGCGCGGTCGTCGAGCGCCAGCAGGTCGAAGGCCACGAAACTGGCCGGAGACTGCTCGGCCAGCAGCCGAACCCTGCTCTCCGCGGGGTGGACGCGTTCGGTGAGCGCGTCGAAGTCGAGCTTGCCGCCCCGCGCCACGACCAGTTCGCCGTCGACCACGACCCGCTCCGGAAGGGCGGCGCGCAGCGTCTCGAGGACTTCGGGGAAATACCGGTTCAGCGGTTTTCCGGCACGCGACTGCAGGGTGAGGTCGTCACCGTCGCGGAAGACCAGGCACCGGAACCCGTCCCACTTGGGTTCGAAGAGCAACTCACCCGAATCCGGGATGCGCTTCACCGGACGCGCGAGCATGGGCTTGACTGGTGGCTCGATCGGCAACGCCATGGCGACATTCTGCCCGCGCCGCGGCGGGAGGTGGCCGTACGCCACGCTGGTCTGCCGGGGCGGAGAGGCGAACAATGGAATTTCGACGACAGGAGGGCCTCATGGTCCGGTTGCTGCTGGTCGAAGACCACGACATGGTCGCGGACGCGCTCGCACTCGCCTTCGACGAGGTCGAGGACGTGGAAGTGGTCGCCCGCGCCAGGTCGGTCGCGGAGACGGTGGTGGCCGCGGAACGGCACCGGCCTTCGGTGGTGCTGCTCGACCGGCGCCTGTCCGACGGTGACGCCGTCGCGTCGATCGGTGAGATCCTCGAAGCTTCGCCGGACAGCAGGGTCCTCGTGTACACCGGTGACGCGAACCGCGCGCTGGCCGATCGGGTCGTCGTGGCGGGCGGATCCGGCCTGGTGCTCAAGGCGGGGCCGTTCGGGGATCTCGTCGGCGCGATCCGCAGGGTCGCCGACGGGTACGGGGTGTTCGCCGATTCGCCCGCGCTGTCACCGGCGCGGGCCCCCGCCCCGGCCTCGCGGCCGGGCGAGGGCGATTTCCGCCTCACCGAAGGCGAACGCGAGGTCCTGCGCATGCTCGCCGCCGGGACGGAGATCGACGACATCGGCACGCGGTTGCGGCTGGAGCCGGGGCTGGTGCGGCACGTGGTACGCGGGATCATGGCCAAGCTCGGGGTGACCAGCGAAGCGGGGGTCGTCCCGGCAGCGCGGCGCCACGGGCTCCTCGAACGGACGGAGCGGCGTGATGGCTGAGCGCGCGGCGGGCGAACGGAGCCTGCTCGACCTGTTGGAAGGCCTGAAAGCGGTCAGGGACGGGGATTTCAGCCGCCGCCTGCCGAAGGCGGACGACCCGCTGATGGACGAGATGTCGACGGTGTTCAACGGCATGGTCGACCAGCTCGCGCGCTTCACCTCCGAGGTGACGCGCGTGGCGCGCGAGGTCGGCACGGACGGCAAGCTCGGCGGGCAGGCCGTGGTGTCCGGGGTGTCGGGCACCTGGAAGGCGCTCACCGATTCCGTCAACGCGATGGCGGGCAACCTGACCGCGCAGGTGCGCTCCATCGCGGAGGTCACCACGGCGGTGGCGAAGGGGGATCTGACCCAGCAGATCACCGTCGACGTCAAGGGCGAGATGCTCGAACTGAAGAACACGATCAACACGATGGTGGGTCAGTTGTCGTCGTTCGCGGACGAGGTGACGCGGGTGGCGCGCGAGGTCGGCAGCGAGGGGCGGCTCGGCGGGCAGGCCGAAGTGCCCGGGGTGGCCGGGACGTGGCGTGATCTGACCACGTCGGTGAATTTCATGGCGGGCAACCTGACCGCGCAGGTGCGGTCCATCGCGGAGGTCACGACCGCGGTGGCGAAGGGGGATTTGACGCAGAAGATCACCGTGGACGCGCGCGGGGAGATCTTGGAGCTGAAGAACACGATCAACACGATGGTGGGTCAGTTGTCGTCGTTCGCCGATGAGGTGACGCGGGTGGCGCGCGAGGTCGGCACCGAAGGCGCGCTCGGCGGGCAGGCGCAGGTTCCGGGTGTCGCGGGGACGTGGCGCGACTTGACCACGTCGGTGAATTTCATGGCGGGCAACCTCACCGGGCAGGTGCGGTCCATCGCGCAGGTCGCCACCGCGGTGGCGAAGGGGGATTTGACGCAGAAGATCACCGTGGACGCGCGCGGGGAGATCTTGGAGCTGAAGAACACGATCAACACGATGGTGGGTCAGTTGTCGTCGTTCGCCGATGAGGTGACGCGGGTGGCGCGTGAGGTGGGTACGGAGGGGCGGCTGGGTGGTCAGGCTGATGTGAAGGGTGTTTCGGGGACGTGGAAGGGGTTGACGGAGTCGGTGAACGTGATGGCCGACAACCTGACCGACCAGGTCCGCTCGATCGCCGAGGTGACCACGGCGGTCGCGAACGGGGACCTGACGCAGAAGATCAGGGTCGACGCGCGCGGGGAGATCTTGGAGCTCAAGGACACGATCAACACGATGGTGGGTCAGTTGTCGTCGTTCGCCGATGAGGTGACGCGGGTGGCGCGTGAGGTGGGTACGGAGGGGCGGCTGGGTGGTCAGGCTGATGTGAAGGGTGTTTCGGGGACGTGGAAGGGGTTGACGGAGTCGGTGAACGTGATGGCCGACAACCTGACCGACCAGGTCCGCTCGATCGCCAAGGTGGCCAGCGCGGTCGCGCAGGGCGATCTGTCCAAAAAGGTCACCGTGGAGGCCAAGGGCGAGGTGGCCGCGCTGGCGCAGACCATCAACACGATGGTCGACACGTTGTCCGCCTTCGCCGACGAGGTGACGCGCGTGGCGCGCGAGGTCGGCACGGACGGCATCCTCGGCGGGCAGGCGCGAGTGTCCGATGTGGCCGGTATCTGGAAGAACCTCACCGACAACGTCAACTCGATGGCCAACAACCTGACCAACCAGGTGCGCAACATCGCGCAGGTGACCACCGCGGTGGCGCGCGGCGACCTGTCCCGCAAGATCGACGTGGACGCGCGCGGGGAGATCCTCGAACTGAAGACCACCATAAACACCATGGTGGAGCAGCTTTCCGCGTTCGCGGCCGAGGTGACGCGGGTGGCGCGCGAGGTCGGCAGCGAGGGGCGGCTCGGCGGGCAGGCGGAGGTCGAGGGCATTTCGGGAACCTGGAAGCGGTTGACCGAGAACGTCAACGGGCTCGCCGGGAACCTGACCCGCCAGGTGCGGGCGATCGCCGAGGTCACCAGCGCGGTGGCGCGCGGCGACCTGACCAGGACGATTTCCGTGGAGGCGCAGGGTGAAGTCGCGGAGCTGAAGGACAACATCAACGCGATGGTGCAGTCCCTTCGCGACACCACGCTGGCGAACCAGCAGCAGGACTGGCTCAACACCAACCTCGCGCGGGTGCCCGGCCTCATCCAGGGCCACCGCGATCTGCGCGTGGTCGGTGCGGTGATCATGAACGAGCTGACCCCGCTCGTCGGCGCGCAGCACGGCACGTTCTTCCTCAGCACGTCCGACGACGGGGACCAGCGGCTGCGCCTCATCGCCAGCTACGGCCACTACACCGGGGCCGGGGCGCCCACGGAGTTCGACGTCGGGCAGTCCCTGATCGGGCAGGCCGCGCGGACGAAGCGGACGATCGTGGTCGACCAGACGCCGCCGGACTACGTGCGGATCACCTCGAGCCTCGGTTCCTCGGCGCCGGTGAACCTGATCGTGCTGCCGATCGTGTTCGAAGACCGCGTGCTCGGCGTGATGGAACTGGCCTCGTTCACGCGGTTCACCGCCGTGCAGCGGGATTTCCTCGAACAGCTCATGGAGATGATCGGGGTCAGCGTCAACACCATCATGGCCAACGCGCGCACGGACGCGCTGCTCGAAGAATCGCAGCGGCTCGCCGAGGAACTGCGGCAGCGGTCGGAAGAACTCCAGGCGCAGCAAGCGAAACTGCAGCGGTCGAACGCCGAGCTGGGGGAGAAGGCGGAACTGCTCGCCCGCCAGAACCGCGACATCGAGGTCAAGAACTTCGAAATCGAACAGGCCCGCCAGGAGATCGAAGAGCGCGCGCAGCAGCTCGCGCTCGCGTCGAAGTACAAGTCCGAGTTCCTCGCCAACATGTCGCACGAGCTGCGCACCCCGTTGACCAGCCTGCTCATCCTCGCCGGTGTGCTCGTCCAGAACTCGACGCAGAACCTGACCGCGAAGCAGGTGGAGTTCGCGAAGGTGATCCAGTCCGCGGGCACCGATCTGCTGCAGCTGATCAACGACATCCTCGACCTGTCGAAGGTCGAGGCGGGCAAGATGGACATCCACCGCGAGCTGTTCCCGTTGCAGCAGCTGCTCGACTACGTGCGCACCACGTTCCGGCCGCTGACCGTCGACAGTGGACTCGACTTCGCGGTGACGGTGGGCGAAGGGGTGCCGGAGCTGCTGTTCACCGACGAGCAGCGGCTGCGGCAGGTGCTGCGGAACCTGTTGTCCAACGCGGTGAAGTTCACCGAGGAGGGCAGCGTCGAGCTGCGCGTCGACTCGGTCGGCGGGGCGAGCGAGACGGTCGTCGCGTTCACCGTGGTGGACACCGGGATCGGCATCGACACGGCGAACCTCGAATCGATCTTCGGGGCGTTCCAGCAGGCCGACGGCACCACCAGCCGGAAGTACGGCGGGACGGGGCTCGGGCTGTCGATCTGCCGCGAGATCGCCCACCTGCTCGGCGGGGAGATCCTCGCCGACAGCACGGTGGGGGAGGGCAGCACGTTCACCCTGCGGCTCCCCGTCGCGCGGTTCGAAGGCGACGTGTCGCCGTACACGGCGGAACTGCCCGCCGTCGGCCCGGAACGGGCGATGCTCGTGGTCGAGTCGCAGGAGAACAGCCTGCTCACGCACGTGGCGCGCGGGGCGGTCGCCGAACTCGACGTGCGGGTGGACCAGGTGCGCGGCACCGATCGCGCGTTCGAGATGCTGTCCTCCCGGTCGTACGCCTGCGTGGTGCTCGACCTCGACCTCCCCGGTGCCGCCGCGGTCACCTTCCTCAAGCAGCTCGGCGAGGGCGCCGAGACGATCACCGTTCCCGTGCTCGCGCACGCCGTCGGCGGCCTCAGCGGGGCGGAGGACCGCATCCTCCGCGCGCACGCGCGCACCCACCCGATCGAAATCGTGTCCACTTTGGACGTTCTGCGGGAGCGGATCTGGCGGCTGCTCAAGGGCGAGGAGGACCAGGAGCCGGTGGAAGCGGCCCCGGCCGAACGCCAGGTCACCGCCGCGCAGGGCGGAAAGGTCCTCCTGATCGACGACGACACCCGCACCGTGTTCGCGCTGTCGGGCATGCTCGAACTGCACGGGTTCTCCGTGGTGCACGCCCCGACCGGGCGCGAGGGGATCGACATGCTGCTCGAGAACGCCGACATCGACCTCGTGCTGATGGACGTGATGATGCCGGGAATGGACGGGCACGCCACCACCGCGGCCATCCGCGGCATGCCCCGGTTCGAACGGCTGCCGATCATCGCGGTCACCGCGAAGGCGATGGAAGGCGACCGGGAGAAGAGCCTCGCCTCCGGCGCCAGCGACTACGTCACGAAACCCGTCGACGCGGGCGAACTCCTGTCCTGCATGAGCCGGTGGCTGGACGCCGCGGAGCCCTCGCACTAGCGTTTCGGCGTGCCCGACACCCGGCTCGATCTCGATCGGATCCACGCGGCCCGCCGCGTGATCGATCCGGTGTTCTTGGACACCCCGGCGTACTCGTGCGACGCGCTGGGGCGCGCGCTCGGCTGCACCCTGAGTGTCAAGCTGGAAGTGGTGAACCCGGTCCGCAGCTTCAAGGCGCGGGGCACCGAACTGGTGACGAGCCTGCTGGCCGGGCAGGGCCGGACCGCCGTGGTGTGCGCCAGCGCCGGCAACCTCGGCCAGGCGCTGGGGTGGTCGGCCCTCCGCCGCGGTCTCGACGTGACGGTGGTGGCTTCGCGGCGGGCACCGGTCGCGAAGCTCGACCGGATCCGCGCGCTGGGCGCGGAGCTGGAACTGGTGGACGGCGATTTCGAAACGGCCCGTGAGCGGGCCTCGGACATCGCGCGGCAGCGCGGAATCCGGCTGCTCGAAGACAGCCTGGACGTGGAAACGTGCGAGGGTGCCGGGACGATCGGCCTGGAACTGGGATCCCGATACGACGCCGTGCTGATCGCGCTCGGCGGCGGCGCGATGGCGATCGGCATCGGCCACGTCCTGGGGACCACGGCACCGGACACCGAGGTGATCTGCGTGCAGCCGTCGGGGGCACCGGCGATGACCCGCTCCTGGCACGAACGCCGCGTCGTCACCACCGAATCGGCCGACACGATCGCCGACGGCGTCGCGGGCCGGTTCCCCATCCCCGAGGCGCTGGACGACCTCATCGCGGTGGCCGACGACGCGGTACTGGTCAGCGAGTCGTCGATCATCGAGGGCATGCGGCTGCTCCTGGAACACACCGGCCTGGTGGTCGAACCCTCGGCCGCGCTCGGCGTCGCCGCCGTGCTGGAAGACCGCGAGCGGTTCGCGGGCCGCCACGTCGTGACCGTCCTCTGCGGCGGCAACGTCGATCTGGACGCCTATTACCGGTGGGTCGGTCGCTAGCGGACGCGCCTGCGGTCGGTCGCGTCGAGTTCGAGGTGCACCGCCGTCGGCAGGGTTTCGACGCCGAGCGAATCGCGGGCGCGCGCCAGCACGCGCGTGTCGATGTCCTCCCACACCGCGCGGACGTCGGTGCCGTCGCGCAGCCACAGGGTGAGGCGCAGCGCCGGATCGTCCGTGCCGCCGACCGCGCGCACCCTCGCCCTGCTCACGCCGTCGACGCTTTCCGCGTCGGCGCGCACGGCGTCCGCGATCGCGCTCGCGGTGACCGTCAGCGCGCTGCCCTCGGTGCGGTCCAGCTCCAGATCCGGCCTGCCCTCCGGCTTGAGCGAGCGCACCAGCCACCACAGGCCGAACACGAACAGCGCGACCCCGGCCACGATCGCCACGATCTTCGCGAGCGTCGCGCGGGCGCCGAGCCAGTCGACCGCGATCGGGTCCAGCACCGGCCGCGCGGCCCTGAACTCGCCGAACACGCGGAACCCCACCAGCAGCGCGGCGGCGCCCGCGGCGGCCGCGAGCAGCCCTGCGACGAAGGTCAGCGATCGTTCCGCGCGGTACGAGCGCGCCAACGCCTTAGCCGAAGTCGACTTGCGTGTCATGTCCTGTCCTTCGGGGAATCGACCACCACGGACACCTTCGGCCTGCGCACCAGCGGCACCGTGTCCAGCAGGGCCCGCACCGATTCGAGCAGGTGCGGCCGCAACTGCCCTTCGGTCGCCAGCCTGCTCGTCGCGCGCACCCGCACCCGTTTCGCACTGGCCGTCACCGACGCGCCCGTCACGTTGTCCTGCGCGCGAACCTGGTTCCCGACGATCCGCGCCAGCGAGCGCGGCGACGTCGTCACGCTGACCTCGTCCGCGGGATCGGTGAGCCGCACCGCGCGCCGCTTCGCCGCCGACGCCACGAGCAGCACGATCAGGCCCGCCGCGAGCAGCACGCCCGCGGTCACCTTCACCGCGGTCGAATCCCAGCCGAGCTCCGCGAGCCGGTCGCGCCACCGCGGCCACGGCACCAGCAGCGGCGAGGCCTCCGGCCGCCACCAGTGCCAGCCGACCTCCAGCGCCAGCAGACCGCCCGCGCCCGCGACGGCGATCGCCAGCAAGGTCGACAGCAAACGGACGAATACCCGCACGATCGTGTTCCTCGATTCTTGTTGCCTGGTAAGCGCTTCAGCGCACCCTCGGCGCCACGTCGGGCACCAGCGCCGAGACCGTCACGTCGAGCGCGCGGACGTGGTACGAGGTGATGTGCTCCACCTCGCCCGCGACCTTTTCGCGCACCCGCGCCACCACGTCGCGCACCGAACCCGGGTAGTGCAGCGCGAGGTCCAGTTTCAGGTCGACGTCGTTGCCGTGCCCCGAAACGGCCGCGTTCGAGCCCTGCTCGCCCAGCCCAAGCCCGGCCACCTTCCGCTCGACGCGAGCCGTGCCGGGCACCTGGTCCGCGGCCCGCTGCGCGACCTTCCGCACCACCGAGTGCGCGATGCTGAGGGTGCCCCGCTCCTCCGGTTCCGGCAGCGCGACCGTCACTTGTCGCGGCCCCTGCCGAACACGTCGCCGAGATCGAGCTCGCCGTCGAGCACCCTGCCCACCACGAGACCGATCACCCCGACCGCGAGCGTGATCAGGAAAGCCGTGAACCCCTGCGTCGCGGCAAGGCCAAGAATGAGACCGGCGAGTATGCCGGTCTGCGTCGCATTCATAACGAGAGAACTCCTTAGTCGACTCTGGGTGGTCTTTTCTTCCTGCGGCGCCAGCGCGCGGTGAACTTCGGGCTCGTGACGAAGCTGATCGGCGCGTCGTAGCGGCTGTCGTCTTCCTCCGGCTCGGCCGCGTTCCTCGCCGCGTCCCGTGCGGCGCGGGAGGTGGCGAGCCATTCGGCGAACTCGTCGGGATCGCCGCCGACGTCGGGGTGGTTGGCGCGCACGTAGGCCCGGAACGCCGCCCTCGCGGCGCGGGCCTCGTCGTCGTGTTCGCCTGCGCCCCCGGTCACCGCACGCGCGTCCCGCTTCCGCCAGGCCGGTCGATGTCCACAGTGGACGGATCATCGGGTGTCGTGATGTCGGTGACCGTGACGTGCACCGCGACGTCACCGGCGATCCCGCGTACGAGCGCGCGCAGCTCCCCGGTGAGCTCCGGCAACGGCCCGGTCATCCGCAGCACCACCGCGATCTCGACCGGCTCGCCCGCTTCGCCAGCCCGCACCCCGTGCACGCGCTGCCCCGGCAGGTGGGTCGCGACGACGCCGAGCGGCCCGGCGTCCAGCCGTTCCACCGCGGGGTGCTCGCGCACCGCGGCCGCGATCCGTTCGGCGAGCACGTCGCCGCTGGTCGCTCTCGTCATGCCCGCTCCGGTCACTCGACGCGGGAGGGCTCCTCGCCCTCGTCGTCCTCGGGGAGGTGGATGTCGTTGACCGCGATGTTCACCTCGATCACCTCGAGCCCGGTGATCTGCTCGACGGTGGTGATCACGTTGCGCCGCACCGCTTTCGCCACGTCGACGATCCTGGCGCCGTACTCGACCACCACGTCGAGGTCGACCGCGGCCTGCCGTTCGCCGACCTCCACCGAGACCCCGGAGGTGGTCACCGTGCCGGAGCCGGGGATGCGCTCCTTGATCGCGCCGAACGCCCTGGACACCCCGCCGCCGAGTGCGTGGACGCCGGACACCTCGCGCGCCGAGACACCGGCGACCTTCTGCACCACCGTCGAGGAGATGGTGGTCTTGCCGAGCGCCCCTTCTTCGTTGAGCGCCGCGCTCTGCCCGGCGATCTTCGCCGGTGGCGTGCCGCGATCGCCTGAAGCGGTCTGTGCCATGGACTGTGCTCCTTCCGACGGCCTGAAGGGGCCGAGGTCAGTGGTACGGGTGTGTTACGTGGGGTGCTTTCCCTACGATGTCGCGGTCACTCGACTTCTGTCGCAAGTTCCTCCGAACGGGTGAGTCTCAGTCGGGGTGGACGTCCACGATGTGCACGGTCACCGGCGGCGCCGTCCCGCCGAGCTGATCGGTGAGCGCCGCGTGCAGGCGGGCGCGCAGCACGGCCGACGCCTCGCCCGCGGCGACCCCGTACCGCACGGTGAGCAGGACCTGCAGGCCGTCCTCGTCGAGCGCGGCCGCCGAGACGTGCACCCCGCCGATCTCCTGGCCGATCCCCGCGGCCAGCCGCCGCGCGAGCAGCACCAGCACGCGCTCGCTCACCCGCAGGGTGCCCTGCTCGGACGGGAACTCCACGGCGGCGCCGAACACGCGCCCCCGCAGTCCGTGCACCGAGTGCAGCACGCGCGCGATGAGGCCCGGCGGCGTCGGCACGGGTGCCTCGGCCGCCGCGCGGACCAGGGCCCAGTTCGGGTCGTTCCGCGGGTCCTCGGTCGTCTCTTCGGCGGGGGTCATCGGAGTTCCCTCAACTTCGCGAGCAGTGCCACCCGTGCTCGGTGCAGGCGGGACCGGAGTGCGGGCACGCTCACCTCCAGCACGTCGGCTACCTCCTCGTAGCTCAGTCCTTCCAGTTCGCGCAAGACCAGTGGCACCCGCTGGGAAACGTCCAGCGTGGCGATCGCCCGCAGCACGGCTTCGACCTGTTCCGCGCGCACCACCTTGCCCTCGGGGTTCGCCGCGGTGTCGGCGAAGGCGGCGCCTTCGAACGCCGCGCCGCTCCCGCCCTGGTCGCCCGGTGCCATCGCGGCGTCGAGCGACACGGTGGGCCTGCGCCGCCGGACCTGGCCGAGCGCGGCGTTCGTGACCACGCGGTAGAGCCACGTCGACACCGCGGCGTCACCGCGGAACCCGGCGAGCGCGCGCCACGCGGAGATCCACGCGTCCTGCACCACGTCCTCGGCCTCGGCCGCCGACCCGGTGATCCGCAGCGCGACCCGGTACATCCTCGGGGTGTGCCTGCGCACCAGCAGGTCGAAGGCGCCCTGGTCGCCTTTGACGGCCTTGGCCAGCAGCGCCTCGTCGGACAGGGGGGTCAAGCCGGTGGCCCCGGTTTCCGGTAGCGGAGCATGGTGAACCCGTCTTCGAGCAGCACCGAGGCCAGTTCCATGGACCGGGGCGCGGTCGAGGTCCGGCCGATCGCGATCCGGCCGGCGCCGCCGCCCGCGAGCAGCGGGGCGACGGTCAGGCAGAGCTGGTCGACGAGGTCCTCGGCGATCAACTCCGCTAGCAGGTGCGGGCCGCCTTCGCAGTCGACGCGGCGCAGCCCCCTGCTCGCCAGGGTGGCGAGCGCCGCGGTCAGGTCCACCTTCTGCTCGCCCGCGACGAGGATTTCGGCACCGGCGGCGGCCAGCGTCCGCTTGCGCTCCGCGGCGGCGGCGTCGGTGGTGATGATGATCGGCGGTACCTCGGTGTCGGTCAGCAGCGGCGAATCGGGGCTGATCCCCGCGCTGCCGGTGACCACCGCGATCGGCGGGATCGGCGACAGCCCGAGCCGGTCGCGGCGGGCCCGTCGCGTCGTGTTGGTCCGTACGCCGCGGTAGCCCTCCGCCCGCACCGTGCCGCCGCCGACGAGCACCACGTCGGCGAGGTCGCGGCCGAGCAGGAAGATCCGCTTGTCCGCCGGGTGCGAGAGGCCCTCCGACTGGTCGTCGACCGTGACGGCGCCGTCCGCCGAGGACACGAAGTTCGCCTGCACCCACGGCCTGGTGAGCCCGTCCGGGTAGCCGTACAGGCGCTCGAGTTCGTCGTCGTCCACCGGGTTTCCCGCCGGTGCCGGCCACAGGGTCTGCACGCCTCCATCCCAGCACGTGACCAGGTTCTCGTCGACTCGGGGCGAGTCTGGGTCACCTGGTGCACTGGTTCTAGGGTCGTGCCCATGTCCCCAGCGCATCTGACCGACCGGCGGCCCGAGATCGGCGCCGACGAGCTGATCACGGCGCTGGTGCCGCCGCCGCGGTTCGACACGGTCCGGTTCTCCACCTACGTGCCCAACCCGGACGAGCCGAGCCAGGCCGAGGCGGTCCGCTCGTGCTCGGCGTTCGCGGAGCGCGTTTCGGCCGGTGTGAAGGAGGCGAAGCGCTCGCGGTTCCGGTCGCTGTTCGGCTCGCGCGACGACACTCCGGCTGGCCCGATGGGCGTCTACCTCGACGGCGGTTTCGGCGTCGGCAAGACGCACCTGCTCGCGTCGCTGTGGCACGCGGTGCCGGGCCCCAAGGCGTACGGCACCTTCGTCGAGCTGACCCATCTGGTGGGCGCGCTCGGATTCGCCGAAGCGGTGCGGCGGCTCTCGGAGCACCGCCTGCTCGCGATCGACGAGTTCGAACTGGACGACCCCGGCGACACCATGCTCGTCGGGCGGTTGCTGCGCGAGCTGATGGACGCCGGGGTGCACATCGCCGCGACGTCGAACACGCTGCCGGAGAAGCTCGGCGAAGGCCGGTTCGCCGCCGAGGACTTCCTGCGCGAGATCCAGTCGCTGTCGAGCCGGTTCGGCGTGATCAGGGTGGACGGTCCCGACTACCGGCACCGCGGCCTCCCCGACGCGCCGCCGCCCGCGACGGACGACGAGCTGACGCGCTCCGCCGAGGCGCACGACGGGTCCACTGTGGACGATTTCGACGCGTTGTGCGCGCACCTGGCGAGCCTGCACCCGTCGCGGTACGGGCGCCTCGTCGACGGGGTGTCGCGGGTGCACCTGCGACACGTGCGCCCGGCGCCGGACCAGATGGTGGCGCTGCGCCTGGTCGCCTTCGCCGACCGGATCTACGACCGCGCGATCCCGGTGATGGTCTCCGGCGTCGGGCTCGGCGAGCTGTTCGGCGCCGACATGCTCGAAGGCGGTTACCGCAAGAAGTACCTGCGCGCCACGAGCAGGCTCACCGCGTTGGCCAGGGACGCCGCCGGAAGTACGCCCGGCTGACGAGCAAGGCGGCGAGCACGAAGGCGACCGCGAACAGCGTGCCGCCGACGACGTCGGTGAGGTAGTGGAAGCCGAGCCCGACCATGCCGACCGCGGCGAAGGGCACCAGCAGCGCGCCGAGTGCGGCGGTCAGCGCGGTGGCCGCGCCGGGCCGCGCCACGATCACCAGCACCACCAGCGTCGACACCAGGCTCACCGTGTGCCCGCTCGGATAGGCGTACGTGCCGCCGTTGTGCCGGTCGAACAAGGGTTTCAGCACCCAGGTGTTGAGCGCGATCGCGATCGCGGGCCCGGCCAGCGCCACGGCCAGTTCGGGACCGCGGCGGGCCAGCGCGCACGCGATCGCGACGACGGCGAGCACCGGGACCAGCACGTACGGCTGGGTCGCGACCACGAACAGCCGGAGCAGCTCGGCCTGGCCGTCGAAGGCACCGGCGACCCAGTCCTGGAAGGCGCGGTCGACCGCGCCGGGCGCGGTGCCGCCCGCGAACGGGATGCCGAGCGCCACCATCGCGAGCGCGCACACCGCCGAAGTGATCGCGACGGGCCTCGCTCCGCGCGCGGTTTTCGCGACGGCCGCCTCCGTTGTCCCCTGCTCCACGGAACCGAGCCTACGCAGATCGCTTGACCCGTGCGCCGCTCCGGTGGAACGGTCGCGGGAAAACGGGAAAGGGTGGCAGGCTATGAGAATCGGTGTCGTCGGTGGCGGTGTCGTCGGGCTCACGTGCGCGCTGCGGCTCGCCGAAGCGGGCCACACCGTGACGGTGCTCAGCGCGGACCGGGTCGGCGACACCACGTCGAGCGTCGCGGGCGGCCTGATCTACCCGCCGGGCACGCGACCGGAGGACCGGTGCGCGGGCTGGACCGCGGCCGGGGTCGGGGAGTTCACCCGACTGTCCGAAAAGGACATAGGCATCCGTGTTCTTCCCGGCCGCCTGCTGCACCGCGCACCCGCGCCGTGGCCGTACTGGGCCGGGGCCATGCCCGATCTCGTCCGCGAGGACGACGTGCCGGAGCCGTGGACGAACGCGGTGCGGTTCAGCACACCGGTGGTGCACCTGGCGCGGTACCTCGACTGGCTTTCCGGCGCGGTAGCCGAAGCCGGGGTGGCGGTCGAGCACCGGCGGCTCGCGAGCCTCGCCGAGGTGGCGGGCGCGGATCTCGTCGTCAACGCGGCGGGCCTCGGCGGTGGCGCGCTCGCCGGTGACAGCACCGTGGAGCCGGTCGGCGGGCAGGTGGTGCACCTGGCGGACCCCGGTCTCACCGAATGGGTCGTGGACGAAGACGCGGACGTGGTGACCTACGTGATCCCGCACGGCGGGCACGTGGTGTGCGGCGGTACCGAGGAACGGGGGCGGGCAGGGACCGAGCCGGATCCCGAAGTCGCCGAAGACATCGTGCGCCGAAGCCGCGCGCTCGTACCGGAACTGGCGGGCGCGGAGGTGCTCGGCACCCGGGTCGGCCTGCGGCCGTGGCGCCCCGAAGTACGCCTCGACCGCGAAGGCGACGTCATCCACTGCTACGGCCACGGCGGCGCCGGGGTCACCCTTTCCTGGGGCTGCGCCGACGAAGTAGCGGCACTCGCGGGCTGACCGACCCGTTTTCGCGTGCCCCGAAGGTGGCTTTCGGGGACCTGGATGCCCCGAAAGCCACCTTCAGGGCGTGGGCTTCGCGCGGCGCGGCTCAGCGGGTGACGACCTCGGTGACGGCGTCGATGCCGCGGTCGAGGTCTTCGGCGCTGATCACCAGCGGCGGGGCGATGCGCAGGGTGTTGTCGTGGGTTTCCTTGCACAGCACGCCGCGCGCGGCCAGCGCCCGCGAGGCTTCGCGGCCGGTGGGGCCGCCGGGGGCGATGTCGATCCCGGCCCACAGCCCGCGCCCGCGCACCGCGGACAGGCCGTTTCCGATCAGGCCGCCGAGCCGGGTGTGCAGGCGCTCGCCGAGTTCCGCGGAGCGCTGCTGGAACTCGCCCGTCTTCAGCAGGCCGATGACGGCGCGGCCGACCGCGCAGGCGAGCGGGTTGCCGCCGAAGGTGGAGCCGTGCTCGCCGGGACGCAGCACGCCCAGCACGTCGCGGCTGCCGACGACCGCGGACACCGGCATGATGCCGCCGCCGAGCGCCTTGCCGAGGGTGTACAGGTCCGCCCGCACGTTTTCGTGGTCGAGCGCCAGCAGCTTTCCGGTGCGCGCCAGCCCGGACTGGATTTCGTCGGCGATCAGCAGCGCGCCCGCGTCGTCGCACAGGCGCCGCGCTTCGGCGAGGTAACCCGGCGGCGGCACGATCACGCCCGCCTCGCCTTGGATCGGTTCGAGCAGCACGGCGGCGGTCCGGTCGGTGATGGCGGCGGCGAGCGCGGCGGAGTCGCCGTAGGGCACCGTGACGAACCCCGGGGTGAACGGGCCGAAGTCGGCGCGCGCGGTTTCGTCGGTGGAGAAGGACACGATCGTGGTGGTGCGGCCGTGGAAGTTCGACCCGGCGACCACGATCTCGGCGGTGCCGTCGGGCACGCCCTTGACCTGGTAGGCCCATTTCCGCGCGAGCTTCACCGCGGACTCGACGGCCTCGGCGCCGGAGTTCATCGGCAGCACCATCTCGGTGCCGGTCAGCTCCGCCAGCTCGCGGCAGAACAGGCCCATCTGGTCGTGGTGGAACGCGCGCGAGGTCAGCGTCACCCGGCCGAGCTGCTCCTGCGCGGCGGCGATCAGCTCGGGGTGGCGGTGCCCGAAGTTGAGCGCCGAGTAGCCGGAAAGGAAGTCGAGGTAGCGGTTCCCGTCGACGTCGGTCACCCACGCGCCGTCCGCCTCGGCGATCACGACCGGCAGCGGGTGGTAGTTGTGCGCGCCCCATTGCTCGTCGAGCGCGATGAACTCGTCAGTGCTGGTGGCGGGCATCTCGGCGACCTTCTCGGCGTACACAGTCATACGTTCAGGCTAAGGCCAGGCAGGAGTGGATTTCATCCGGTGAACGTTGCTTGGTGCCGTTGTTCGTTGCGGGTTTCACGCATTCGGGCGACGTTTCGTTGTGCCGGAACGACGCGGCCCGTTCGCGAGTCCGGCCCCGCGCCGCCGCTGCGGTTATCGTCGGCCACGAACGGTGACGACAGGGAGGACACCCATGGGCAAGCGTGCGGTGCGCGACGCGCTGAAGGCGGGGGAGACCTGGCCCGATCCGGGCTCGTCGCCGATCGGGCCGGAGAAGAAGACGAAGGCGCAGAAGAAGCTGACGACCACCGGCGAGCGGCTCGACGAACTGCAGGAAGCGCTCTACGCGGAGGGCGCCGACGGTGGCGGACGGAGCGTGCTGCTGGTGCTGCAGGGCATGGACACCTCGGGCAAGGGCGGCACGGTCGGCCACGTGCTGGGGCTGGTGAACCCGATGGGCGTGCGGTACGCGGGCTTCAAAGCGCCGACGCAGGCCGAGCGGCGCCACCACTACCTGTGGCGCGTGCGCAAGCGGCTGCCGGATCCCGGCCAGATCGGCGTGTTCGACCGCTCGCACTACGAGGACATCCTGGTGCCGAGGGTCGAGAAGCTGGTGCCCGCCGGCGAATGGCGCCGCCGGTACGCGGAGATCAACGCCTTCGAACGCGAGGTCGCCGAGTCCGGCACCACGATCGTCAAGGTGTTCCTGCACATCTCGCCGGAGGAGCAGCTCCGCCGCCTGCGGGCGAGGCTGACCACGCCGTCGAAGCGCTGGAAGTACAGCTCGGCCGATCTCGAAGCGCGGTCCAAATGGGACGATTACCAGCGGGCCTACCGCGACGTGCTGCGCCGGACCTCGACCAGGCACGCCCCGTGGTACGTGGTGCCGGCGGACCGCAAGTGGTACCGCAACTGGGCGGTCGCCAGGCTGCTCACCGAGACGCTCGCGGAGATGGCTCCCCGGTTCCCGCAGCCGGACTTCGACGTGGACGCCGAGCTGGCGAAACTCGGGTGACGTTGGCGTCGGCACATGATCGTCTGAAAGAGTGCCGGGTGTGATCGACCGCGACTCCTTCCTCCGACGCCAGGCCCGCACCCAGCGGTTCACACTCGGCGCGCCCAAGAACTTCCAGGTCGCCGGAGACGGTTCGCGCGTGCTGTTCCAGCGCGCGGAATCCGGCACCGACCCGCGCAACAGCCTGTGGGCGCTCGATCTCGCGACGGGCGTGGAAAAGAAGCTGGTGGACGCCGCCGAACTGCTGCCGGGCGAGGAAGAGCTGCCCGCGGAGGAACGCGCCCGGCGGGAGCGGGCGAGGGAGACCTCGGGCGGGGTCGTCGGGTACGCGGTGGACGACGCCTCCCGGATCGCCGCGTTCTCGTTGTCCGGCAGGCTGCACACCGTCGACCTGGTGACCGGGGAGACCGCGGTGCTGCTCGACGGGGCGACGGGCGCGGTCGACCCCCGGCCGAACCCGACCGGCACCCACGTGGCCTACGTGCGGGACCGCAGGCTGCGCGTCGTCGAGCTGGCCACCGGTGAAGACCGCGAGCTGGTCACCGAGGACGGCGAAGACGTCGCGTGGGGGCTCGCGGAGTTCATCGCCGCGGAGGAGATGAGCAGGGCGCGGGGCTACTGGTGGGCGCCGGACGGGCGGAGCCTGCTCGTCGAACGCAGCGATCGCGCCGGCGTTCCGAAGTGGACGATCGCCGATCCCGCGGACCCGGCGAAGGAGGCGAACGTCGTCGCCTACCCGGCCGCGGGCGAGGCGAACGTCAAGGTGTCACTGGCTTTCGTCGGGCTCGACGGGAAGCGGACCGACGTGCGCGCGGGCGACTGGGAGTACGTCGCCGCGGTGCACTGGTCCGCGGGCGGGAACCCGCTGCTCGCGGTGCAGTCCCGCGACCAGCGCCGGATGGACGTCGTCGAGGTCGATCCCGCCGACGGCAGCACCAGGGTCCTGCACACCGAGACCGATCCACAGTGGATCGAAATCGTCACCGGGGTGCCCGCGTGGACGCCGGACGGCAGGCTGGTCCGCGTCAGCTCGGCCGACGGCGACTACCGGCTGGTGCTCGACGGCGAGCCGGTCAGCCCGCCGGGCCTGCAGGTGCGGTCGGTGCTCAACACCGGCGCGCAGATCCTGTTCAGCGGATCCGAAGCGGACCCTACGCAGATCCACGTCTACCGCACCGAACCGGGCGGCGGCGTCCGTCGTCTGTCCACAACGGACGGTGTGCACGTCGGCTCCGGATCCGCCGCGGTGACGGTGCTTTCGTCGTGGAGCCTCGCGCACAGCGGCCCCGAAGTGGCCGTGCTCCGCGACGGCGAGCCGATCGCCGGGATCGCTTCGCACACCGTCGATCCCGGGCTCGAACCCGATCCGGTGCTGCTCACCCTCGGCGAACGCGGGTTGCGGGCCGCGCTGCTGTTCCCCTGCGGCCACCGGCGGGGCACGAAGCTGCCGGTGCTGCTCGACCCGTACGGCGGCCCGCACGCGCAACGCGTGCTGCGGAGCAGGAACGCGTTCCTCACCCCGCAGTGGCTCGCCGACCAGGGATTCGCGGTGCTCGTCGCGGACGGCAGGGGCACGCCGGGGCGCGGGGCGGCGTGGGAACGGGAAATCAGCGGGGAACTCGCGTCGGTCACGCTCGCCGACCAGGTGGACGCGCTGCACGCGGCGGCGGAGCAGTATCCCGATCTCGACCTCGGCAGGGTGGCGATCCGGGGCTGGTCCTACGGCGGGTACCTGTCCGCGCTCGCCGTGCTGCGGCGGCCGGACGTCTTCCACGCGGCCGTCGCGGGCGCGCCGGTGACCGACTGGTCCCTCTACGACACCCACTACACCGAGCGGTACCTGGGCACGCCGGCGAACAATCCCGAGGACTACCGCCGCAACTCGCTGATCGCCGACGCGCCGGGGCTCGAGCGCGCGCTGCTGATCGTGCACGGGCTCGCCGACGACAACGTGTTCGTCGCGCATTCCCTCCGGCTTTCCGGCGCGCTGCTCGCCGCGGGACGGCCGCACACGTTCCTCCCGCTGGCGGGCGCGACCCATATGACCCCGCAGGCGGAAGAGGTCGCGGAGAACCTGATGCGGGTGCAGATCGGCTGGCTCCACCGGGAACTGGGCTGAGGTTTCCGTTACGAAGCTTTACGAGGCAGGAGGAACACGTGGCACGGTGGGGTTTGACCATCCCGCTCACCGGGGTGCCGCTCGCGGCGCACCGCGAGCTCATCGAACAGCTTCCCGATCTCGGCTACACCGACGCGTGGTCGGCGGAAACCGCGGGCACGGACGCGTTTTCGCCGCTGCTGCTGGCGTCGCAGTGGGCTCCGTCGCTGCGGCTCGGCACCGCGATCGCGCCCGTCTACACGCGGGGGCCCGGCCTGCTCGCGATGAGCGCGGCGACGCTCGCCGAAGCGGCGCCGGGCCGGTTCGTGCTCGGCATCGGCGCGTCGTCACCGGTGATCGTGCGGAACTGGAACGCGGCCGAGTTCGCCGATCCGTTCGGCCGCTCCCGTGACACGCTGCGCTTCCTGCGCGCGGCGCTGGCGGGGGAGAAGGTGAGCGAGGAGTACAAGACGTTCTCGGTCAGTAAGTTCCGGCTGGAGCGGCCGCCGGACCCGCCGCCGTCGATCATGCTGGCGGCGCTGCGCCCCGGCATGCTGCGCCTCGCCGCGAAGGAGGCGGACGGCGCGATCACGAACTGGCTCGCCCCCACCGACGTGCCGAAGATCCGCGAGGTGATCGGCGAGGACGTCGAACTGGTCGCCAGGATCTTCGTGTGCCCCACCGAAGACGCCGATGCCGCGCGCGGGCTCGGCCGCATGCTGATCAGCAGCTACCTGACCGTGCCGGTGTACGCGAAGTTTCACGACTGGCTCGGCCGCGGTGACGCGCTCGCCCCGATGCACGAGGCGTGGGCCGCCGGCGACCGGCAGCGCGCGAACACCGTCATCCCGGACGAGGTGGTGGACGATCTCGTGGTGCACGGCTCGCCCGACGAGTGCCGCGAGCGTGTCCAGTCCTATGTGGACAACGGGCTGGACACGCCGGTGATCAGCGTGCTGCCCACCGGCGGCGACCCGTTCGACCACGTACGGGGCCTGGCCCCGCGCCGCTAGCCTCCTCGGGGCCGCCCCTTGAAGTCCCTGATGGCCACCATGACGGCACTGAATGCCGTGATGGTGGCCATCACGGCGTTGCGACCCCGTCCCGCCCCGGAAAGTGCCGTCGTGAAGGCCGAGTTCCGGGCACTGAGCGCCGTGATGGTGGCCATCAGGGTAAGCAAGGGAGTTATTCCGCAGGTGGGGCCTCGGTGTAGGCGGCGATGGTGCGTTCCATCGCGCCCTTCGCCTCGTCGTGGCTCACGCCCGCGGCCTCGTGCGCGGCGCCCCACGCCTGCCCGCTGCGCTTCATGAATTCGAGCGCTCCCGGGGTCTGCAGCAGTTCTTCCGGATCCTGCGCGCTTTCCTCGCCGCCCAGGTGCGCGGCGAGCCCGAGCAGGCTGAGGTCCCAGCCGATCCCGACGGCGCCGGGACCGTACTTCCCCCAGTGTTCGGGATCGACATCGACACCGGTGTGTTCGAGCTGGAACTCCGTGTGCCCGCCCGGCGCGGGGGACAGGGTCACCGCGACCTCGGAGGTGTTGGTGGCCGGGTTCTCGCCGAACACCCACGACACCGCGAGCAGTTTCGGCGCGTCGCAGCGGAGGATCTCGCCGCCCGCGTTGCCTTCGATCTGGTAGCGGCCGCCGAGCCGGAGATCGCCCTCGACCGGCCCGAGCCACCGGGCGATCCGATCGGGCTTCGTGCAGGCGTCCCACACGTCTTCGGGGGTGGCGGCGTAGGTGCGGCGGAGCAGGACCGTGCGGGCTTTCCCCCGGGTGCCGAGCTCGCGGTGGGCCTCGGAGAGCTGGCCGAGCAAATCGATCATGGAAAATCTCTTTCGTCGTCGTCGGACAGGGCCGATGCTAAAGCCGCCACTTATATAAGTCAAAAGCGAGCAACTCGAGCGGGTGGCCCGTCGACATCGGCGCCACCGGTGTCCGTATTGTTGCTGAGGGTAGGCAAACCTAAGGAGACTATGTGGCTGACTCGACGCCCGATGCCGGGTCGCTCGCCGGTGGGGCGGCGGGACACCGGCGGCTCGCCGAGCTGATTCCGGTGGCATTGCGCGCTTTCGCCGAAGGAACGGCGGAGCGAGGAGGGCCCGCCCCCGCGGGCGGCCCTGCCGCGGTCGCGGCGAGTCTGGCCGCGGACGCGCCGATGCTGCCGAGGGAAGGCGTCGGAGCCGTGCGTGCGCTCGACGGGCTCGGCAGGCTGCTCGCCGCGGGCTCGGTCGATCCGGCCGAGCCGTGGTGCGCGGCGCACCTGCACTGCCCGCCGCTCGCGGTCGCGGTCGCCGCGGACGTCGTGGCGAGCGCGGTCAACCCGTCGATGGATTCCTGGGACCAGGCCCCGGTGGCCAGCGAGATCGAGCGCGAGTTCACCGCGGGCGTCGCCGCACTGTGCTACCCGGACGCCGCGAGCCCGGACGCCGTGGTGACCACCGGCGGCACCGAATCGAACCTGCTGGGGCTGTTGCTGGCGCGCGAACGGGAGCCGGGCGTGGTGCCGGTTTGTGGCAGAAACGCGCACCACAGCGTCGCGCGGGCGGCGTGGCTGCTCGGGCTGCCCGCGCCGCTCGTGGTGGACTGCGCGGGCGATCGGCTGCCGCCCGGCGCGCTGGACACCGCGCTGTCCGGCCTGCCGGGTCCGGCCGTGGTGGTGGCCACCGCGGGCACCACGAACACCGGCGAGATCGACCCGCTGCCCGCGATCGCCGAGGTGTGCGGTGCCCGTGGCGCGCGGCTGCACATCGACGCCGCCTACGGTGGAATGGCGCTGTGCTCGCCCCGTTTCCGGCACCTCGTCGACGGGCTCGACCGCGCGGATTCGGTCGCGCTCGACCTGCACAAGTTCGGCTGGCAGCCGATTTCCGCCGGTCTGTTCGCGGCGCGCGAAGGGGCCGATCTCGGCGCGCTGACCGTCCGCGCCGAGTACCTCAACCCCGCCGACGACACCGAGGCCGGGTTGCCGGATCTGCTCGGGCGGTCGATCCGCACCTCGCGGCGCCCCGACGCGTTCCGGATGGCGGTGACCCTGCGGGCGCTCGGCACCGACGGGATGGGCGCGCTGGTCGCGCACTGCGTGGACACCGCGGCGGCCGTCGCGGACGCGATCGGCGAGCACCCCGCGCTGCGGCTGTGGGGCGCGCCGACGTTGTCCACCGTGCTCTTCCGCCCGGTCGCCGCCGACGAACTGGGCGACGAACTGGTCGCCGGTGTCCGCAGGGCGCTGCTCGAAGCGGGTACCGCGGTCGTCGGCAGGGCGGCGCTGCCGCCGAAGGAGGGCGGGCCGGAACGGTTGTGGCTCAAGCTGACCCTGCTGCACCCCGGCGTGACGCCGGTGGACTACGCGCCGCTGCTCGACCTGATCGCGGCCGCGGCCGCGAGTCAGGAGACCGGGATCCGCGCCGGACAGAGTACGGTCGGTTCGTGACGCCGTTGGACCTCGCCGGTATCGGGATCGGCCCGTTCAACCTGTCGCTCGCCGCACTCGCGCACCCGGTCACGGGGCTGCGGGCGGCGTTCTTCGACCGGCGCCCCGAGTTCCGCTGGCATCCCGGCCTGCTGCTGCCCGGCACCACGCTGCAGGTGCCGTTCCTGGCCGATCTCGTCTCGCTCGCCGATCCGACGAACCCGTTGTCGTTCCTCAACTACCTGCGCGAGCACCGGCGGCTCTTCCCGTTCTACTTCGCCGAACGGTTCCATATCCCGCGCGCCGAGTACGACCACTACGCGCGCTGGGCCAGTGAGCGGCTGCCCGCCTGCGAGTTCGGCGCCGAGGTCCGTTCGGTCGGCTGGTCCGGCGACGCGTTCGAACTGCGGTTCGCCGATCGCGACCCGGTGCTCGCCCGTTCGGTGGTGCTCGGCGTCGGCACGGTGCCGCACCTGCCGGAACCGCTGCGGGAGCTCGCGTCCGGCCGGGACGCGCCCGTCGTGCACTCGGCGGGCTACCTCGGCGCGCGCGCCCGGCTGCTGGCCTCGCGCCGCGTGCTCGTGGTCGGGTCCGGGCAGTCCGGTGCCGAGGTGTTCCTCGACCAGCTCCAGCACCGGTCCACAGTGGACGGACTGGGCTGGCTGGCGAGGACGCGGGCGTTCGCGCCGATGGAGTATTCGAAGCTCGGCCTCGAACAGTTCACCCCGGACTACACGACCTACTTCCACGGTCTCGGCCAACGAACCCGCGAGCGGCTCCTGCCCGCGCAATGGCAGCTGTACAAGGGCGTCGACGCCGAAACCCTTTCGCGGATCCACGGCGCGCTGTACGAGCGGGGGATCGGCGGCACGTGGCCGAAGGTGACGCTCATGCCCGGCGTCGAGGTCTTCTCGGCGCGCCGGACGGCGGACGGTGTCGAACTCGGCGTGCGGCACGTCCAGCAGGGCACCGAAACCGTGCTCGAAGCGGACGCGGTCGTCGCCGCGACCGGATACCGCGACACGCCGCTCGACGAGCTGCTCGCCCCGCTCGGCGTCGATTTCACCGTGCCGCTGGAAGTCGATCGCGGTTATCGCCTGCGCCTGCCGGAGAAGATCCCCGGCACGGTCTACGTGCAGAACGCCGAGCGGCACACGCACGGGGTCGGGACCCCGGATCTCGGACTCGGCGCGTGGCGCGCGGCGTCGATCGTCAACGCGGTCACCGGCCGCACCGTCTACCCCCTGCCCGACCGGACCGCGTTCACCACGTTCGGCCTACCCCTGGAGGAGCAGTGACCAGCACCCTGACCGGCACCGGCGACGACGCGATCGGGCAGGCCGAAGCCTGGCGCGCGGCGGGATCGCTCGTCCTGCACAAGATGCTGGGGGAGTTGTCCTACGAACGCCTCCTCGACCCCGAAGCCGCCGGTGAACCCGGCGAAGACGGGCACCGGCCGTGGCGGCTGGTGCTGCCGGGCGACGTGCGGTACGAGTTCCGCGCCCGCCGCGGCGCGTTCGATTCGTGGTGCGTCGCGGCGGGCAGCGCGACCAGAGCCGCCGGTGACGACGCTCCCGAACCCGCCGATGACCCACGCGCGCTGCTCGTGGACGCGCGTGCCGTGCTCGGGCTCGGCGGGCTGCGGCTCGCCGACGTGCTGGCGGAGCTGACCGCCACCGTGACCAACGAGGCCACCAGGATCGCCGCCGCGCCGACCGCGGCCCGTCTGTCCACTATGGACTACAATCTGGCCGAAGGGTACCTCACCGGGCATCCGAGGCTGGTGCTGAACAAGGGCAGGGTCGGGTTCTCCGCAGCCGACCGCGAGCGGTACTCGCCGGAGGCGGGCGCCGACGTGGTGCTCCGGTGGTTCGCGGTGCACCGCGACCACGCCCGGTTCCGCTGCGTCGACGGCCTCAGCGCGGAGGAACTGCTCGCCGAGGAACTCGACGACGAGCAGCGCGCCGAGTTCACCGCGGTGATCTCCGACGCGGGCGCCGATCCCGCCGACTACCTGTGGGTCCCAGCGCACCCGTGGCAGGCCGACGAGATCGTGGGCACCTTGTACGCGGGGGAGCTCGCCACCGGCGCGCTGATCGACCTCGGGCCGGGCTGGGACCACTACCGTCCACATCAGACGGTCCGGACGCTGGCGAACGTGGGCAGGCCACAGCGCCGCGACGTCAAGACGGCCGTGTCGGTGCGCAACACGCTCGTCTACCGCGGCCTCAACTCGGCGGCGACACTGGCCGGGCCCGCGATCACCGCGTGGCTCAAGGCGATCGACGCGGCCGATCCCGTGCTGTCCAGGGAATACCGCTTCGAACTGCTCGGCGAGGTGGCGAGCGTGTCGGTCCGGCACCCGGTGTTCGGCGCGCTCGAAGAGCTGCCCTACCGGTTCCACGAAACGCTGGGAGCCCTGTGGCGCGAGCCGTTGCTGGCCAGGGTCGCCGACGGGGAGCAGGCGCTGTCCTTCGCCGCGCTGCCCTACCGCGGTCCCGACGGCGAGTCGGTGCTGGCCGAGGTGATCGGCCGATCGGGGCTCGGCGCGGAGGACTGGTGCGGGCGCGTGTTCGACCTGCTGCTCACGCCGTTGCTGCGCTGGCTGCTGCGCTACGGCGTGGGATTCTGCCCGCACGGCCAGAACCTCGTGCTGGTCGTCGACTCCGCCGGGGTCCCGTTGCGGGTGGCGATCAAGGACTTCGCGCAGGGCGTCGACCTCCTCGACGAGGACCTCGACTGCTACTGGTCGATGGCGCCGGAGGCCTCCGCCGAGATGCTGCGCTGGCCGGCGCACCTGCTGGCGCAGTCGCTGTTCAGCTCGGTGTTCTCCGGTCAGCTGCGGTTCTGGGCGGAGATCCTGCTCGACGAGCTCGGCCTGCCGCGCGCCCGGTTCTGGGCGCTCGTGCGCGAGGTGGTGACGCGGTTCCGCGACGAGAACCCGGAGGAGGCCGCGCGGTTCGACGCGTGCCGCCTGTTCGCGCCCGAGGTCGAGCGGGTGACCCTGAACCGCGAACACCTGGCGGGCAAGGGGTTCGACAAGGTGGAGCGGGACGACGAGTTCGACGTCCGCTGGGGCACCGTGCCGAACCCGCTGCACGCGCCGGACCCTGGCGGCGCGTGGTGACTTCGCCGCGCCCGCTGGGGCCGCGCGCGCTCGCCGAACGCCGCCCGTCCAGCCCGCCGGACGGCCGCCTGCTGCTGTTGGTGCCGGATCCGCACGCGCGTTTCGCGGCCGTCGAGCTGGACGCGGGGTTCGTCGCCGACGAGGTGCGCGAGCACGGTTACGGGCTCTGCACCTATGTCTTCTGCTGGAGCCCAGAACGCACCGCGCTGTCCGAAGTGGACGAATCGCTGCGGCGTTATGCCGACCGCTACGGCGATCTGCGGCTGCGGCCGGACTTCGCGTCGCTGACCGCGCTGCCGGACGGGACGTCCGCGGTGGTGTGCGACGCCGAATGGCCGAGCGGGGAGCCGGTCGCCGCCGCGCCGAGGCAGGCCCTGGCCGCGCAGCTGCGGACGCTCGAAGAACTCGGTTTCGTGCCGTCGGTCGGCATCGAGCACGAGGTCGTGTTCACCGGTGCCGACGGCGCGCCGATGACCGGCCACGGCGTCGACTACGCGCTCGGCGGCACCGAAAAGCTCGCGCCGCTCCTGCGCGAACTGCGGTCCGATGTGGACGGTGCGGGGCTCGGACTGGAATCCGCGCGGGCCGAATGCCATCCCGGCCAGTACGAGCTGGTGCTGCGGCACCGCGACGCGCTCGCGGCGTGCGACGACGCGATGCTGCTTCAGCACCTCGTGCGCACGGCCGCCGCTCGCCACGGCGTCGAAGCGCGGTACCTCGCCGCGCCCGAACCGGGGCAGGGCAGCTCGTGCCACGTGCACCTGTCACTGTCCACAGCGGACGGTCAGGCCGGGATGACCGGGGCGCTGGGGCACTTCCTCGGCGGCGTGCTGCGCGACGCGGCCGTGCTGACACCGATCTGGGCACCGACCTGGAACTCCTACGTGCGGCTGCGGACCGCGCCGTTCTCGCCGATCGAGCTGCGCTGGGGCACCGACGACCGGACCGCCGCCGTTCGGCTGGCCGGTCGCGGCGACTCGGCGCGGCTGGAGTTCCGGTTCGCCGGTGCCGACGCGCAGCCGCACCTCGTCGTGGCGGCGCTGCTCGCGTCGGGCCGCGCCGGGATCGAAGACGGCCTCGCGGTGCCCGGCGAAGGAACCCCGGCCGGTGCGTTGGCGAGCACGCCGTGGGAGGCGTTGCGCGCGTTCACCGAAAGCACGCGGCCCGCCGAGCTACTGGGTACCGAGCTGGCTTCTCAGCAGGCGGCGCTGTTGTCCGAGGAACTGGACTCCGGCCTCGGCGCCGTCACGGACTGGCAGCGTCGACGGGCTCGGCTTCGGGCTTGACCGGCGCGGGCCGCGCGGCGCGCTTGGCCCGCAGGCGCGGGATCGCGTAGGCGATCAGCAGCGGGACGCCGACGAGCACGTACGACGCGGTGAGCACCTGGTCCTTGGGCGTCCAGTCCTGCGTCACCACCGGGAATTCGGTGTCCGGCAGCGAATGGAACGGGGCGAGGTAGAACACCGCCGCGGTGGCGAGCCCCGCGACGAGCCAGCCCGCGAAGGCGGGCGATTTCGCCGACCACCGCTTGCCGAGGTAGCCGATCATCACCAGCACGGTCGGCACCACCCAGACGAAGTAGTGCGACCACGAAGTCGGCGACACCAGCAGGCCGAGGCCCGCGTTCGC
Organism: Amycolatopsis sp. CA-230715; assembly: GCF_018736145.1. Lineage (GTDB taxonomy): Bacteria > Actinomycetota > Actinomycetes > Mycobacteriales > Pseudonocardiaceae > Amycolatopsis. Next base: position 229,855 of record NZ_CP059997.1, on the reverse strand, counting down.
CATCAGCGCCAGCACCGGCTCCGAGTTCCGCATCGCCAGCGCCACCAGCACAAGCAGCGCTGCCGCGAGGAACAGCCACAGGATCTTCACCGCGCCCTCGGGCATCCCCGTGCGGGCGAGCACCGCGTTGATCGTCTGGTTGGTCTTGAACGCGGTGCCGCTGACCCCGGCCGCGGCCGAGCCGCCCTGGAACCAGTACCGGATCGACGCCGTCCAGTCCACGCCGAACCCGACCGCGCTGGCCGCCAGCCAGGTGATCCCCGCGGTGATCGCGGCCTTGTAGTCCTTGCGGACGAGGAAGTAGAGCAGGAACGCGGCGGGGGTCAGCTTGATCGCGGCGCACAGGCCGATGCCGAAACCGCGCGGCCACACCGTGCGCCCGGCGAGGCAGTCGATCGCGATCACGGCCATCATGATGATGCTGACCTGGCCGAACTCGAAGGTGTCGTTGACCGGTTCGAAGAACAGCGCGATCGGCGTCGCGACCGCGGCGACCATGATCCCGCCGCGCCGGTCGAGCTTGGCCCACACCCGCCTGGAGACCAGGTACAGCGTGATGGCGAGGCAGATGATGTTGATCGTGTAGAGCGCCGCGATCGCACCCGTCCACGGCAGGATCGCGAGCGGGCCGAGGATCAGGATCGAGAACGGCGGGTACACGAAGGGCAGGTGCGCGCCGTTGGCGACCGGGGGCAGCTGGCCGTACATGTCCTGGTCGTGCCACCACGCCTGGACGCCGTAGCGGTACACCTCGAGGTCGAGATGCGCGTTGGGGAGGTCGTCGAGGAGCAACCGGACGGAGAAGTACAGACCGACCGCCGCCAGCGCGAGCACGCCCCAGAAGTATTTTCGCATCGGGGTCGAGAATAGAACGTGTGCGGAACGTGCCCGCAGTTGACCTGGGGATTGCGGTGGTCTGGTTCACTCGGGTGACATGGACGTGTTCGAGACGACCCGGCCCGGCGACTACCTGCTGCGGCTCGCCCGGTCGGGTGCGGGCAGCGCGTACAAGCGGCTCGCGGCCAGCCTGCTCGACATCCGCCCCGGTGACGTGGTGCTGGACCTCGGCTGCGGCCCCGGCGCGGACCTGGCCGCCTTCGCCGAGGCCGCGGGCGAAGGCGGCCGGGTGATCGGGATCGACCACGACCGGGTGCAGCTGGAGAAGGCCCGTGCGACCGCGCCGCCGCGGGCCGATGTGCGGGAAGGCGACATCCACGCGCTCGACCTCCCGGACGCCTCCGCCGACCGGGCGCACACCGACCGGGTCCTGCAGCACGTCGCCGACCCGGTCGCGGTCGTTGCGGAGCTGCGGCGGGTGCTGCGCCCCGGCGGCGTCGCCGTGCTCGCGGAGCCGGACTGGGACACCCTCGCCATCGACCACCCCGACCTCGCCACCGCCCGCGCCTACACCCGCTACGTGACCGAGCGCGCCGTCCGCAACGCCACCGTGGGGCGGTCGCTCGCGCGTTACGGCGCCGACGCGGGGTTCGAGGTCCGCGACGTCGTCCCGGTGACCACGGTCTTCCGCGACGTGACGGCCGCGGACCAGGTGCTCGGGCTGCACCGCGTCACCGGGCGCGCGGTCGCCGACGGGTACCTCACCGAGGAGGCGGCACGCGACTGGCTCGCCCACCTCGCGAACCGCCCGTTCTTCGGCTCGGCCACACTGCACCTGGTCGTCCTCGGCGGCTGAGGGCACTTCGGGCCGGACGTGAGCGTTCCGAAAGGGATGAACGCGAGCGCCACCTTCGCGGACGCTGGAGCCACTTTCCCGGCCCTCGCGGCACAGGCCGAGTGCTGCCTGATCGCGACTGTCTCTTGTGGACTGCCTGTTCCCGTTCAGCCGACGGCCGCGTCGACCAGTGCCTGGCCCAGTTCCGTTCGCCGGTACCGGACCTCGTGCCCGTGGCGCCGCTTGTCGGCCAGCCCGGCGTCGCGCAGCGCGCCGAGGTGCTCGGCCACGGTCGCGGGCGCGAGACCGTACCGGCCCGCCAGCTCGGTGGTGCTCGACGGCGGGTCCAGCGCCGCCAGCACGGCGGCCCTGCTGCGGCCGAGCAGGCGCGCCAGCCGGTCCGGTGGGGGCGGCGCGGTGGTCCACAACCGCGCCGCGCCGCGGGCCGGGTACAGCACCGCGGGCTGGTAGGCGGGCGCCACCACCGCGACCAGGTACGGCCACGCGAACACGCCGGGCACCAGCAGCAGCCCGGCGCCGCCGAGGTCGCGGTCGTGGTCGCGGTACTTGCTCGCGACCAGCTGGGTTCCTTCCCAGCGCAGCGTCGGGTGCAGATCGTCGAACAACGCGCCGAACCCGCCCTCGGTGAGCCGCTGGCCGCGGTGGGCGATGTCGTCTTCGAGCACCCGCCTGATCTTCGGCCAGTCCGGCTCGAGCAGCGCCTCCCACGCGGCCTCCACCGCGTCGGCGAGCCGGTCCCGCGCCGCGGCGGGGTCGGCCAGCATCCGGTCGACCTCCGCGGCGCGCGGATTCGCCGGCTGGTCCCGCGTCCTGGCCAGCTCGGCCGCGACCCGGCCCGGCGGGGTGGCGCGCACCCGCGCCAGCTCACCGGCGAACTCGGTCCGCGGTGTGCGCGGTGGCGGGGTCAGGAAGTCCGGGGTGTGACCGACCCGCGGCTGCACCGCCCGCACCGGATCGAGATCGAGGCCCTTCGCCAGGCCCGCCTTGGCGGACACCCACGGCGAATACAGCGGGCGGTGCCGGTGGTTGTGCAGCACGCGGACCGCGGAGAGCGTTTCCCAGAGCGGTGAAATGCCGAACCGGCACCGCGCCGCGTCGGACTCGCCGAACCGGATCACGGTCATGAGCAGGGTCTTTCGGTCACAGCCGAAAGCTTATCGGTGCATCGACCTTGCCACGAGGCTGAAGTGCATGAGCACTGTTCCCGTCTCCAGGGCCTCTCACGGGTATCGCGCGGTGCTGCGCGCGCCGGGGATGCGCGCCGTGTTCGCCGCGCACGCGGTGTCCATGGCGGGCACCATCGCGGCCGAGGTCGCGCTGTCCATCCTGGTCTTCGAGCGCACCCGCTCGCCGCTGCTGTCCGCGCTGGTGCTGGCCTGCTCGTTCCTGCCCCACGCGTTCGGCGGCACCGCGCTGTCCCCGATCGCCGACCGGTTCCCCGCACGGGGCCTGCTCGTGTGCTGCGATCTGCTCAGCGCCGCCTGCGTCGCCGCGATGCTCGTGCCGGGGCTGCCGGTCGTGGCACTGCTCGCGCTCCTCGTGGTCACCAGCGTCCTCGCCCCGGTCTTCCAGGGCGCCCGCGCCGGCAGCCTCGCGCACCTGCTCGACGCGGACCTCTTCCCGGTGGGCCGGTCCCTGCTGCGGGCCGTCAGCCAGTCGACCGTGCTCGCCGGGTTCGGCGTGGGCAGCGCGCTCGTCGCCACGATCGGCACCGCGTGCCTGCTCGCGGCCGACGTGGCCAGCTTCCTCGTCTCGGCCGTCCTCATCGGACTGTGCACCCCCTCGACCCCGGTGCCGCGCCGGGACGGCGGATCCGGGGGATCGGGTTTCCGCGCGGTGTTCGCGCGGGTCCCCGTCCGCCGCCTCCTGCTGCTGTCGTGGGCGGCGCCCGCGTTCAGCTCCGTAGCGAGCGGGCTCGCGGTGGCCTACACCGCGCAGGCGGGCGCACCCGTGGCCGGTTCGGGTGCGTTGCTCGCGGGGTATGCCACCGGGACCGTCGCCGGGGAGATCGTCGTGGCCACCCTGCGGCCGCACGTCCGGCGGCGGCTGCTGTTCCCGCTTCTGCTGCTGAACCAGCTTCCCCTGGCCGCCTTCGCCTTCGTGCCACCGGTCTGGTGCGCCACCGCGCTGCTCGTCCTCTCCGGCACCGGGTCCGCGTTCAACCAGTGCGTCGACCCGGTCGTCCTCGCCGCGGCCGATCCCGCGGCCCGCGGCAGGCTCTTCACGGTCCAAAGTGGAGGGTTGATGGCGGTCCAGGGGGCCGGGATCGCGGTCGCCGGCGCGGTGGCGGCGCTGGTCGCGCCGGCGACTGTGATCGGCACGGCGGGCGTGCTCGGCACCGTGGGCGTGTTGGCGCTGGCCCGCCGCGCGGTATCGCCTCAGCCCTGAAGGATCTGCGCGCTCATCGCGCGCAACCCGGCGACGATCTCCGCGGGCGCGGTGTCTGGCCTGCCCGCGTCGTACGGCGGCTCCGGCGCGTACTCCGCGCCGAGCTGGATCCGTTGCGCCACTTCGGCTCCGGCGATCTCTCCCGCGAGCGTCAGCGCCATGTCGATCCCGGCGGAAACCCCCGCCGCGGTGACGTACTTGCCGTCGGTGACGACGCGCTCGCTCACCGGGACGGCGCCGAACGAGGGGAGCCGGTCCAGCGCGATCCAGTGCGAGGTCGCGCGCCGTCCGCGGAGCAGACCGGCGGCGCCGAGGATGAGCGAGCCGGTGCAGACCGAGGTCGTCCACGTGGTCGTCGCGTCGACCGCGCGCAGCCAGTCGCGCACCGGGCCGTCGCCGGCGGGGCCGCGGGTGTCGGGGCCGCCCGGTACCAGCACGATGTCCGGTGCTTCGACCTCGCCGAGCGACGCCTCCGCGACGAGGGTGAGGCTGTCCGCGTCGTTGCGGACCGGGCCGGTTCGCTCCGCGGTGAACACCACTTCGGCGCCGGGAAGGCGGCACAGCATCTCGTAGGGGCCGACCACGTCCAGCGCGGTGAACCGGTCGTAGAGCAGGATGGCAACGCGCATCAGGGGTTCTCCTTGAATGTCGCTTGTGGACAGATGTGCCCGGAATCAGCTTCGGGAAGCCTGCGCGCGCATCCCGGCGACGATCTCCGCGGGCGCGGTGTCCGGCCTGCCCGCGTCGTACGGCGGGGCGGGCGCGTACTCGGTGAGAAGCTGGATCCGTTGCGCCGCCTCGTCGCCCGCGATCCGGCCGGCGAGCGTCAGCGCCATGTCGATCCCGGCGGACACGCCCGCGGCGGTCACGTACTTGCCGTCGACGACCACGCGTTCGCTCACCGGTTCCGCGCCGAACGAGGGGAGCTGGTCCAGTGCGAGCCAGTGCGAGGTGGCCTTCCTTCCGGTGAGCAGACCGGCGGCGCCGAGGATGAGCGAGCCGGTGCAGACCGAGGTCGTCCACGTGCTCGTCGCGTCCACGGCCCGCAGCCAGTCGTGCACCGGCCCGTCGGTCATGAGCTCGCGCTGCCCCGGCCCGCCGGGTACCAGCACGATGTCGGGCGACTCGACCTCGCCGAGTGCCGCGTCGGCGACGATGGCGAGGCTGCCGAGGTCGTTGCGAACGGGGCCGGTGCGCTCGGCGGTGAAGACCACTTCCGCGCCGGGGACGCGGCCGAGCACCTCGTACGGGCCCGTCGCGTCCAGCGTGGTGAACCGGTCGTAGAGCAGGATGGCAACGCGCATCAGGATTCTCCTCGGGAATGGGCCGGCCGGAACCGGCGCCGGTATTCGGCGGGGCTCACGTCGAGCACCCGCAGGAAGGCTCGCCGCATCGCTTCGGGGGTGCCGTACCCGCAGTCGCGGGCCACTTCTTCGACGCCGCGGCCGGTGTCTTCGAGCAGCCGCCGCGCCGCCTCGACGCGGACCCGGTCGACGTACCGGCCGGGGTTCACGCCGACTTCGGCGGCGAACACGCGCGCGAACTGCCGCGGTGACAGGCTCGCCATCCTGGCCAGCGCCTCCACCGAAAGATCGGCGTCCGGGTGCTCGGCGATCCACCGCTGGACCTCCCGCACCGGTTCGCGTTCGGCCACCTGCGCGGACAGCTGCGTGCTGAACTGCGCCTGGTTCCCCGGGCGGCGCAGGAACATCACGAGGTAGCGCGCGATCGTCAGCGCGACCTCCCTGCCGACATCGGCTTCGACGATCGCCAGCGCCAGGTCGATGCCCGCGGTGACCCCGGCCGAGGTCGCGAGCGGGCCGTCCTCGACGTAGATCGGCTCGTCCGACACCAGCACGTCCGGGTACCGCTCGGCCAGCGCGTCGCAGTAGGCCCAGTGCGTGGTGGCGCGGCGGCCGTCGAGCAGGCCCGCTTCCGCGAGCAGGAAGGCCCCCGTGCACACCGAAACCAGGCGCGGCACGCCGGGTCCGGTGCCGCGCAGCCACGCGGTTAGCTCCGGGGGAGGGGACCAGGTGCCTTCACCACCCGGCACCACCACCAGATCGGGCACCGCGACCTCGGCGAGGTCGGCGTCCGGCGTGATCCGCAACCCGCTCGACGTGCGGACGGCCGCGCCGCCGACGCTCGCTGTGGTGATCGCGTAAGCGGGCTTTCCCCCGTGTGCGAGAAGCCAGCCGTTGGCGCTGGTGAACACCTCCAGCGGGCCCGTCACGTCCAAGCTCTGCACCCCGTCGAAGAGGAGGAAGAGCACCGCCGCGGTTCGCATGCCTCCCATGCTGGCCGGGCGTCAGGATGGCGGCAACGTCGAAGAACCCACCTTTTCTGCCATCACGCGTCGTGGCGGTCAGCGCAGCAGGCCTCGTTCGCGCAGGTGCTCGAAGACGAGGCGGGTGATGGGGGAGACGCGGTCGCGGTCGGCGTAGGTGAGCCACGCCAGCTCCGCGATCTCGCCGCTCGCGGTGAGCGAGCCGGAGAACTCGGCGGTGTAGCAGGTCATCCGGACGAGCACGCCCGCCGCCTTGCCGTGGGCCTGCGCCTCGAACACTCCGAACCGCACGGCGCTCGCGGGGTCGATCGCGACCGCCAGCTCTTCGCCGATCTCCCGCACGAGCGTCTCGACGTCGGTCTCACCCGGTTCGCGTTTGCCGCCGGGGAGGTAGAACGCGTCCTTGCCGTGCGAGCGCGCGCCGAGGACGCGCTCGTCCGCCAGCCGGAGCCAGGCGATCTTGTCCAGGGAAGCCACGGGCCGGACGGTACCGGGTCACGCCAGCCTGGCGAGCGCGGCGGCGCTCGGGCTGCCCGGTTCCGCGGTGTACATCGCCAGCTGCAGCTCGGTGCCGGGGACCAGCAGGGTCTGGCAGACCACGTCCAGCTCGCCCAGTTCGGGGTGGCGCAGGTACTTGCGCAGCGCCGCGACGGGGCGCACGTCGTGATCGCGCCAGCCGATCGCGAACTCCGGGCTGTGCGCGGCGAGTTCGTTGACCAGTTCGCCGAGGACGCGGTCGGCGGGGTAGCGGGCGCTGGCCGCGCGGAGCTGGGCCGCGAACTGCCGGGCGAACTCGCGCTCCTCGCCTGCCGGAGCCCGGCAGAAGGTGCCACCGAGCCGGATCGCCAGCCGCACGGTGTTGCGGTCCTCGGCGGGCAGCAGCTCGAAACGGGGGATCAGCGCGGCCGCCGCACTGTTCCAGGCCACGATGTCCTGCCGCTCGTCGATCAGGTAGGCGGGGATCGACCCGAGCCGGTCCAGCAACCCGCGGGCTTCGGCGGGCACGGGCCTGCGGCCGGTGCTGGCCGGGATCTGCCCGGCCAGCCGCGCCAGGTGCTCGCGTTCGGCGTTGGTGAGCTGAAGCGCGGTTCCCAGTACCGCCAGCACTTCCGGGGAAGGGCGCCGCGCGCGGGCCTGCTCCAGCCGTTCGTAGTAGCTGACCGACATCCCGGCCAGCGCGGCGACCTCTTCGCGGCGCAGTCCGGGGGTGCGGCGGGCACGGCCGCCCGGCTGGGTGGCGGCGGCAGGAAGCTGGTCCGGGCGCAGTGCTTCCCGCCTGCGGCGGAGGAAATCGGCCAGTTCGGCTCTGCTCACGCCACCCATGATGGCATCGGCCGCCCGGCTTAGCCACGGACTGGCGGTCCGGGGCTCGGCTCGCTGTTCCGCGTCGGCGCACCCCCTGTCCACTCTGGACTGGTCACACCTCGTCGAAACACCTGGAGGACATCGTGCCGAGCAGTCCCGAAGAGACGCTTCGCCGGATGTTGGATCTGATGCTGGTCAAGGACACCGATGCGGCCGCCGACCTGTGGGCCGAAGACGGCGTCGCCGAGTTTCCTTTCGCCGTCGGGACTTCGCCTCGCCTGGTGACCGGGCGGGACGCGATCCGTGTCTACTTGGGACGGTTGCCGGGGGTGCTGGACATGCGGGAGGTGCCCGCGATCACCGTGCACCACATGGAAAACCCCGACACCGTCGTCGCGGAGTTCAGCGCGACCGGGCGCACGCTCTGCACCGGAGAGCCCTACCGGCTGGACTACATCGCGGTGATCACCGTCCAGGACGGTCTGATCACCCGCTACCGGGACTACTGGAACCCGCTGGCCACCGCTTCCGCGACCGGGACGCTGCCCGAGCTTCTCGACGCGCTGGGCACGGAGGTCGCCCGATGAACGCCGTGCTGGTGACCGGCGGCACCGGGAAGACCGGAAGCGCGTTGGTGGAACTGTTGCGCGCCAACGGTGTTCCGGTCCGGGTGGCGAGCCGCCACCCGTCGGACCGCGACCCCGCCGCGATCCGGTTCGACTGGGCGGACCCGGCCACCCACCCAGCCGCGCTGCACGGGGTGGACCGGGTCTTCCTCGTGCCGCCGGTGGAAAGCGCCGACCCGATGCCGCTCGTCGAGCCGTTCCTGGCCGAGGCCCGACGCCGCGGCGTGCGCCAGGTGGTGCTCCTCGGTTCGGCCATCGTGCTGCCGAACGCGCCCAGCGCGCTGGAACTGGCCGCGCAGGTGCGTGCCCAGCCGGGGTGGGTCGTGCTGCGCGCGTCGGGGTTCATGCAGAACTTCCTGAGCCCGCACCCGCTGGGCGAGCGGATTCGGCGGCACGGCGAGATCCGCACCGCCGCCGGTGACGGCAGGCTGGGCTGGATCGACGCGCGCGACATCGCCGCCGCCGCCTTCGCCCTGCTGACCGGGCCCGGCGACCAGCAGCGGGACTACCTGCTCACCGGCCCGAAGGCACTGAGCTACCCGGACGCGGCGGCGATCATCACCGCCCACACCCGGCGGCCCGTCCGGGTGGTGCGCACCGAGGTCGACGACCAAGCGGCCGCCTACCGGGCGGCGGGTATCGCCGCCGACTTCGCGGCCGCGCTCGCCGCCGTGGAAGACGGCATCAGAGCGGGCCAGGACGACCAGATCAGCACCGCGGTCCTCGACCTGACCGGCCGCCCGCCCCGCACCTTCGCCGAGTTCGTCCAGGAGCACGCGACCGCGTGGTCGAGCTGACCATGCCTGCGCCCGCCATTGCACATCTGCTTAGAAGGATCGGCCCACTTGTCGAGGCGAGTTGTCCAAACCCGTAAGCGGGTCGAGTGAGCAGCTCCTTGGATATCTGCGGTCAAGTTGTCACTGAGCGAACCGCTTGGCCCGGAGCACTATCAAAAGGCTTCCCGCAGTGAATGACCTGCGGGAAGCCTTTGCCCGGTCGGGCTGACAGGATTTGAACCTGCGACCCCTTGACCCCCAGTCAAGTGCGCTACCAAACTGCGCCACAGCCCGGGCCTCGAACCTCGCGTGAAGTTCGATGGGGAAAGCTTAGCTGGTCACCCGGCGCCCGTCGCAGGCAGGTCGCCTGTTGCCACCGACCTGCGGAAATGACCCCGGCGAACTCCCGCTGCGGGCCGCTGTCTCGGGAAGGTGCCGCACATGGGCGCCCTCCGACCTCCGTTGGGTTCCGCGATCGGCAAGCGAACACGATGAACGAGAACATGGAGTCGTCGTTGACCTGTGACACGCCTCCAGCGGCGCCACCGCCGATAAAGAGGCCTCCGACCCGAGGAGCGCATTGTGCCCATCAGCACTGCCGAGACCACTTTCCGCACCCTCGACGGCCTCCAGCTCTCGGGCACGGTGTTCGCGACCGAGCCACCGGCCGCTCACGCCGTGGTCTTGGTGCATGGCGGTGGTGTCACTCGGGAGGAAGGCGGGTTCTTCGGCCGTCTTGTCGAGGGGCTCGGCGAGGCTGGGCTTGCGTCTCTCCGTTTCGATCAGCGTGGCCACGGAGTCAGCGACGGCACCCAGGAAGAGCGGACGCTCGCCGAGCACCTCAACGACATCACGTCCGCCATCGAGCACCTCCGCGGCGTCACCGGCGCGAGGACCATCAGCTTGCTGGGGACCAGCTTCGGCGGCGGTCTCGCCGCCTACTACGCCGCGCGAGCGGGAGCGGAACTCCAGCGCCTGGTGCTGCTCAACCCGCAGCTGAACTACCTGGATCGCTACGTCGACCAGAAGCCTCATTGGGTCGACCGCCATCTCGACGACACCGCTGCCCAGCAGCTCCGCGAACGCGGCTATTTGGACCACTCGGACACGGTGAAACACAGCCGCGCGTTCCTGAACGAAGTTTTCTGGATCCGGCCGAACGAGGTCATCGGCGAGATCGCTCGCCCGACGCTCATCGTGCACGGCACGCAGGACACGTTCGTCTCCATCGAATCGTCCCGGAAAGCGGCAGCGCAGTTGCGGGTCGAGCACGAGCTGGTCGAGATCGACGGTGCTCAGCACGGTTTCGCCGTGGACAAGGATCCCGAGTACCTGAACCCGCAGAGCCAGCAGTGGCAGGCGTTCGTCATCGAGACCGTCACGAACTGGCTCACTTGCGGCCTGAACCCGCCTATGAGGTTCACCCCGGGGAGTGGACACCGAGTTAGCAGGATCAGTCGTTCTGCTGAAAGGATGTCCTCATGCCTCCTCGCAAGCACCGGTCGTACACGGCGGAGTACAAGGTCGAGGCTGCTCACCGCGTGATCGATTCCGGCCGGACGATCGCTGAGGTTTCCCGCGAGCTGGGTATCGACGCGGGCATGTTGAGTGTCTGGGTCAAAGACGAACGTCGACGGGTCACCGCGGCCGAGGTCCACGGAGACAAACCTCTGGAGGCCGCCGAACGGGCCGAACTGTTGCGCTTGCGCGGACAGGTGACCGAGCTAGAGGAGTCGATGGGCGCCTTGAAGGGCGAGCAAAGTTGGATGCGGGCGGGGGCGAATGCCGGTGCCTCGGTCGTTGGCGGAGCACTCGGCGGCGCGGTGGTTGGAGCGGTGGCTGGGAGTGCGTTCACTCCGGTCGGTTCTCTGATCTTGGGTGTGATGGGTGGCTTCGGCGGCGCGAAGTTCGCCAGCGATATCGTAGAAGGCTTCTCTCAGAAGATCGGCTAAACGACGACCACACCCCACCCGCCGACGCGACCAGGCAAGCAGCGCTCGACGCCGAGTTGTCGCTTCCACCGGATGCGACCCGGACGGATTGGGACACCCCGTGATTCCGCTCTGGCTGGTCGCTCTGGTACTGCTTGGGCCCGCGGTCGGTTACGGACCTTTCCTCGGCCTGCTGGCCTACGTGAACAAACGCCGCCGCCAGCGCGAGATCCGTCGCCAGGCAGCGCTGCGACGCAACGGCAAGATCACCGTCGAGGAGCTGTACGTGCGTGAAGAGGGCGATCTCGCCGGGGAGACGTCGCCATGACAGGGTATCGGCATGGGCATCAGCGCAACGCGGCTTCGGGACGGCGTGATCGGCGTCGGCTACGAAGGGCAGGAGATCCAGTCCTTTGTGGATGATCTTGTGCGACATGGAGTGACGCGGCTGGTGGACGTCAGGCTGACGCCGATTTCCCGGAAGCGGGGTTTCAGCAAGACCGCGCTCGGTGGCGCGCTTGCTGAGGCTGGGATCGTGTACGACCACCGTCGTGAGCTGGGCAATCTCAAAGCCAACCGGGCTGGTTTCGCGGGAAGCGAGACGGAGCTGGCGCAGGCGAAGGCCCGGTACGCTGAGCTGCTCGACAACGAGGAGGCGCAGGCGTCGTTGGACGAGTTGGGGCGTTTGGCGGCGACGGAATGCATCGCCGTGTTGTGTTTCGAGGCTGATCAGCGTCGCTGTCACCGCGATGTGGTGCTCGGTGAGATCGCCAGCCGGCTATCGCGGTCCTGACCTGAGGGGTGGGTAGTAGACGCCGAGGACGCTGAACGTCCCGGGGTGGGCGGCGACGTTGCCGACGTAGAACGCGACTTCGCGGTCAGGCGCACAGAGTTCGTTGAGGAAGCGCTGCTCAAGCTCTTGCTGGGCAGTGGCGTCGTTCAGATCGCCGAGGCGGAGAATCTGGAACGCGACGAACTCCCAGTCGAGGAAGCCCTGCTTGTGGCCGCGGCAGCCGGGTTCTTCGCACTCGTAGTGGTAAGTCCCGGTGAAGCGCGGCGCGCGCAGAGGCGTGCGGTCCTCATTGCCGAACAGGGTCAGCTGACCCATGTAGGCGTCGATCTTGGCCTGCTGGCTGGCAGTCCAGCCAGGATGCCGGGTTATGCGCAGCCCGGTGATCCGCTTCGGCGTGATCAAAGCGAGGGACTGGCTGTTCATTGTGGCGCCGCGGTGCAGGCGGCACATCGTCACTTGAGGGTTGATGGCGGGGTCGAGCCACGGTCGACGGTGCTGCCATTTGGCAAGGTGGTTCTCGACGTGCAGGGTCGGCATCAGTGGTCGCCAGCTCTCGCGGCGGGCATCCTGTCTGGCTGGTACGGCGTCGACCAAGACGACGTCGTACTTCTTGAAGCTCGCGTCTCCGCCGAGTTCTCGGAAGTTGATCGGGTACAGGCGAACCCAGCCGGGACGCGCGGGATCGACGCTCAAACCGGCGACGCACACTGTCTCGCCGTACTTGTCCGAGGGGTTCGGTGCCGCCTTGACCGTGACAAGCACTCGCAGGGTGACCACTTGGTCGCCCGCGGGTTTGCTCGCGGGCGTGTCAGGCGGCTGCCCGAACATCGGTAGTTGCGTCATCAGCCCTCCCCGGCCAACACACGACAGCTACCCAACGTAATAGTGATCGTAGCGTGCTGTGAACGCCCGTTTGGGTGAGGTAGCGAGACGGCGCGGCGCGGTCAGGCTTCTGATTCGGGCTGGTACAGGCTGAACGGGCAGCCCTGGTCGTCGGCGCAGTGTGCGAGTCGTCCTACGCCGGGGACGGTTTGGATGTCGCCGGTGGTGCCGCCGAGGTCGCGGACGCTGGTGGTGGAGGTGTCGATGTCGTCTGTGGCGAAGTAGACGCGGGGGTGGTCGAAGGTATCTGTGCGAGGTGTGATCGCTCCGGCGGGGCCGTTGTCGATGACGTGGTAGTCCTCGCCGAACTCGGTGGTGGACCAGCCGAACAGGCCGGTGTAGAAGATGCGGGCGGCGGCGGTGTCCTTGGCGGGCAGTTCGATCCAGTTGACGTGTCCGGGCATGGCCGGGTCCTTTCATCGGGGTGGTTGACGTATCGAGGACGCACGGCGGAGGCGGATCTCGACACCGGACACGAAATTTTATTGGGCAAGAGCGTGCTGGCCGGTGTCGAAGGCGTGCAGGGCGGCTCCGACGGCCGCGGCGACGGTGATCTCGAAGATGGCGTCTTGGCTGTGCCCGGCGTCGGTGAGCCGGGTGATGTCGGCGTCGGTGATCCGGTAGGAGGCGTCGCGGACGAGCGCGGCGTAGGAGCGCCAGGGTTCGTCGAGGGTGTCCGGGTCCGCGGTGGCGCGGCGTAGCGCGGGGTCGGTGTGAGCTGGTGCATCGAACACCGCGTGGCGCAGGGCGGTGATCGGGTCGCCGGGGGTGGGGGTGCCGCCGGAGAGCAGGAAGCCGGGGAACTTGTAGCCGAAGCGGTGCAGGGCGCGGGGTCCGGTGCGGAGTTGGTCGCTGCGCAGGGTGAAGCCGAACGCGTTCGCGAGCCGGTTGACGACGTTCCACACGAGATCGACCCGAAGCGCCTCGCGGATGGCGGATTCCGGAACGCCGTCGACCTTGCGCGGCGCTTGATCGCCGGTGGTGTCATCGAGAAAGGCCCGCACAGCACGGAGTTCGGGGCGGGTGGTGTTGGAATCGTCGGGGTTGATCTCGCCGTGGGAGGCGATGCGGGTGAGTTCGGTGTGGGACTCGGCGCAGAAGGGGCAGCGGTGTCGTTGGGCGGTGCGCATGGCGAGGTACTCGCGTTCGCCCGCGCTCCAGTAGGACGGTCCGCGCATGGCCGCGACGGTGATCGCCAGGAAGGGGCGGGCGAAGAAGTCGGGCCGGTAGAGCAGGGTGCGCACGATGTCGGGTGCGTCGCCGCGACCGGTGAGGGCGAAGAACAGCCGGGCACGCATGCGGTGTCCGGTGTCTAGAGTGGACAGTCTCATGTGGGCTCCATCGGGTTGGTTACCGGGGTTTCGTTGGCGTGGCGGGTGTCGAGGTCGAGCAGGCGGTGGGCGAGGAAGCGGCGGTCGGCGGGGTTGACCGCGAGTTCGTGGGCGCGGCGGTAGGCGGCCGCGGCCTCGCTGGTGCGGTCGAGGCGGCGCAGCAGGTCTGCGCGGGCGGCGTGGAAGAGGTGGTAGCGCCGCAACGCGGCGTCGTCGAGGTCGTCGAGAAGGGCGAGCCCGGTGACGGGGCCGCCGTCGGGCGGGCTGGTCATGGCGATGGCGACCGCGCGGTTGAGGGCGACCACGGGTGAGGGCGCGATCCGGTGCAGTTCGGTGTAGAGCGCGGCGATCCGGTCCCAGCCGGTGTCGGCCGCGGTCGGGGCTTGGACGTGGATGGCGGCGATCGCCGCCTGCAGCTGGTACGGGCCCACTGTGCGGTGGCGCAGGGCGCGGTCGAGAACGGTGATGCCTTCGACGATCGCGGCGTGGTTCCACCGCGAGCGGTCCTGGTCGTCGAGGAGGACGACCTCGCCGTCGCCGGTGTGCCGCGCGGTGCCGCGGGCATCGTGGAGTAGCAGGAGCGCGAGCAGGCCGAGTGCTTCGGGTTCGTCGGGCATGAGGGTGGCGATCAGGGTGGCGAGCCGGATCGCCTCTTCGCTCGGCCGCTTGTCGGTGCTGGTGTAGCCGTGGGTGAAGATCAGGTAGACCACGGCGAGCACGCCGGGCAGTCGTTCGGGCAGCAGGTGATCGGCGGGGACGGTGAGACTGATCCCGGCGTCGCGGATCTTGCGTTTCGCTCGGACCAGGCGTTGGGCCACGGTCGGTTCGGTACTGAGGAACATCCGGGCGATCTGCCCCGCGGTCAGCCCGGCCACGGCGTTGAGCGTGAGCGCGACCCGGACGTGTTCGGCGAGCGCGGGATGGCAGCAGGTGAACAGCAGGCTCAGCCGCTCGTCACCGATCTCGGCCAAGCGCTCGTCCTCGAGCGCGGGCGTCGTGACCGCAGCCGGTTCGCCCGGAGTGGAGGTGTGGTGTGCGGTGCGGGCGCGCCGGAGCCGGTCGATCGCGCGGTTGCGGGCCACAGTGAGCAGCCACGCCACCGGATCGTCCGGCTCGGCTGCGCTCCAGCGGTCCAGCGCGAGGGCGCACGCGTCCTGCAACGCGTCCTCGGCGAGTTCGAAATCGCCGAGGACGCGCACGAGCGCGGCCAGCATCCGGGCCCGGTGCTCGCGGTAGACCCGCTCCACGGTCAGCGCGGGCGGCCCGATCACCTCCTGCTCACCGCGGTTGCGCCGGTGTGTGGTCGAGCCCGGGCACTCCCGCTAGTGGGCGGACCTCGATCGAGCCCACCGCGGCCATCGGGCACAGCGCGGCCAGTTCCAGCGCTTCGTCGAGGTCGTGGCAGTCGAGGATGTAGTAGCCGCCGAGGTGGTCGTGGGTTTCGGCGAACGGGCCGTCGGTGATCAGGGCCTTACCGTCGCGGACGCTGACCGTGGTAGCGGTGTGCTCGCCCTGCAACGGGTCCCCGGCCACCAGCGCGCCGCGGCGGCGGCATTCGTCGGCGAACGCGTTCACCCTGGCCAGCGCCTCGGTGAACCCGGGGTCGGCGGGTTCGGGCCGGTCGCAGTTGTAGATCAGCAGCATGTACCGCATAGGTCCTCCTGTCGTCGCGCACGGACGAGCGGGTGTGGTCGAGCAGAGGACGATCACAGCACCCCGAACTCGACACCGCCTCCCGGGAATTTTCACTCGTGTCCGGCGCACAGGAGTGCGGCGAGGTGGGTGGCGTCGTGGCCGACGTAGCCGAGCAGCGCGGATCCGGCGGTGCGTTGCCAGGGCAGGCCGAGGACGAACAGCCCGGGGACCCGGGTGCGGCCGTCGTGCTGGCGCAGCGTGCCGTGGTCGAGGGCGCCGGGGAGCTGGATCCACGAGTGGTCCCGGCGGAACCCGGTTGCCCACACGACCGCGTCGACGTTGGCGTGCTGCCCGTCGGCGAAGGATGCCGTGGTGCGGGTCGCGGCGACGAGCCTGGGCCGGATTGTGATTCCGAGTCGCCGCAGTGCGCGGAGGCTGTGGCCGATCACGGTGGCTTCTCCGCGGTGCATCCAGCGGCCTCGGCGGGAGTGGGCGGGGGCGGTGATCAGGCCGGTGCGGGTCTGCCACCAGAAGAGGTCGCGGCCCAGGATCCGTTGCGGGACACAGGAGTTGCGGGTTCCGATGGCCAGTGTCACCGCGTTCACGGCGGGGTCAGTGGCGAGTTCGGCGGCGATCTGGAAGCCGGAGTTCCCGCCCCCGACGACCAGCACCCGCCTGCCGCGGAACGGGACGGGGTCGCGGTAGGCAATGCTGTGCCGCTGCAGAACCTCCGGTGCGAACCCGGCTGAGCAGGCGGGAACCAGCGGTTCCTGGAAGGGCCCGGTCGCGATCACGACCTGGCGTGCGCGCACCGGTCCGCGAGTGGTGTCGAGGTCGAAGCCGTCGTGGGTATAGCGGCGTAGTGCGGTGACCGTGGTGCCGGTACGCACCGGGAGGTCGAAGGTGGCCGCGTAGGTCGCGAGGTAGTCGGCGACCTGATCCTTGCCGGGGTAGGTCTCCGGTGCCGCCGGGAACGCCAGACCGGGCAGCGCCGAATACCGCGCCGGGGTGAACAAGCGCAGCGAGGTCCAGCGCTCGCGCCAGACGTGCCCGATCTCCTCGCCGGCGTCGAGGATCACGAACCCGACGCCGGTGGCGGCGAGTTCGTGCCCGAGCGCGAGACCCGCTTGCCCGCCACCGATGATGACGACGTCGTGACGGTCGCCGGTCATGGCGCGATCTGACGCAGGATGAGGTCTGCGACGCGGACGAACGCGGCCAGGTCATCGCCGGGTACGTCGCCCAGCAGCGCCGAGGCCGCGGTGTGCCGGCTCTCGGTGATCCACCGGGCGGTCGCGGCGCCCTTGGTCGTCAATGCCACCGAAGTCGCGCGGCGGTCGTCCGGATGCGGGCGCCGTTCGACGAGACCGGCGTCCTGGAGCTGGTCGACCAGCCCGGTGACGTGCCGCGGTGTGCAGCGCAAGGCTTCGGCCAGGGCGCGCTGCATCACCGCGCCTTCGCGGGCCAGCACGTAGATCACTTCCGCGCGGCTGGGGGTGAGGTCGCGCTCGGCCAGCGCGTGCCGCATCACTTCGGCCAGCCGGGCGGCCAGCTCGAACGCCTTGTCGAAGGCCTGGACCGGATCGCCGTGCATGCCACCCCTTCCCAATTTAGTGTCGAGAGTACATAGTGAAGTGACTTCATCAAAATACCGGAGCGGCGGAGGGGCGATGGCGGATCTCGGCGAGGACGAACTGCGGCACCGGTGGGATCGATACTCCTCCCGCTACGACAAGGACATCGCGCTGCTGGAACGGCTGCAATTCGCCGGTGGCCGCGAGTGGGTGTGCGGGCAGGCGACCGGTGAGGTCCTCGAGGTCGCGGTCGGCACCGGCCGCAACTTCGCCCACTACCCGGCCGGGGTCCGGGTGACCGGGATCGACCTGAGCCCGGCCATGGTGGAGATCGCCCGTACCCGGGCACGCGAGCTGGGCCTCGATGCCGATCTGCGCGAAGGGGACGCGCAGGCGTTGCCGTTCCCCGACGCCTCGTTCGACACCGTGGTCTGCACGCTCGGCCTGTGCGGCGTTCCGGACGAACGGGCCGCGATCGCCGAGATGCACCGGGTGCTGCGCCCCGGCGGGACAGTGCTGCTGCTCGATCACGTCGGCAGCCACCACGCGGTCGTCCGGTTCGGGCAGCGGCTGCTGGAACGCCTCACCGTGGCGATGATCGGGGACTACCAGACCCGGCGGCCCCTGCCGCTGCTCGAACGGGCCGGGTTCGAGCTCACTCGCAGCGAACGACGCAAGCTCGGCACCGTCGAGCGGGTGGCGGCGCTCAAACGCCCTGCCCCGCCCAGCTCACCGTGACCAGGTCACGGCCGGACGAGCCCAGATCGGGCGGCACCGCCGGATCGACCCCGGACGAGATCAGTGCCGCCGCCACCGCGGGCTCGGTCTCGGGCAGCAGGCACAGGCGTTTCCGGGTGACCTCGACCAGTTCGGCAAAGGTGGCGTATTCGGCTTCCGCGGTCCGGTGCCAGCGGCTGACCGTGGGCTGGATATCCAACTCGGCGAGCACGGCCGCGAAGTCGTCCGCGGTCGGCCCTTCGGGCCGGTCGATGCGGTGGAACCGGTGCCACAACGGGTTCAGCTCGGTCAGCGGATGTGCCGCGGCCAACTCCACGATCACTCGCCGCCGCGCGTGCGTGGTGAGCTCGCGTACGAACGGCTTGAGGTCGGCGACGTTGTAGACCACGTTGCCGCACAACACGACGTCGGCGATCGCCACCTCCTCGGACAGGTCCGGCCACCGTCCACAGTGGATCTTCGCGGGGCTGTCCAGTGCGGTGGTGCGCTCGGCGAACGCGGTGAGCAGTTCGGCGTCGGCGTCCACGGCCGCAAGTTCCCGCACGGGTGCTCGCCCGAGCAGTGGCAGGCTCGTCGCCCCTGCCGCCGCGCCGATGTCGAGTACCGACCCGGGTTCGGTCAGCGCTTCGAGCGCGGCGGTGTGCGTCGCGCCGGACGGGTGCGCGAGTTGCGCGTCGGCGCGGCGGGTGAACACCTGCCGTGGCAGCACCCATGGCGACTCGGGTGCGTCGGCCAGGATCTCCGGTGGGATCGCCCAGGACGCGAGCGCGTCCGCCCATCGCCGCAGTGCAGTCACAGAGGTGCCCTTCGTGTCGTGATCCTGCTATACATTATTCCATGGAATTATGGAGGAAGTGATGGTGGCAGAGGAAGCGACGAAAGCGCGGCTGTACGAGGCCTTCGCGGTCAGCGGGAAAGCACTGGCCAACGGCACGCGCCTGGAACTGCTGGACCTGCTCGCGCAAGGCGAACGGACCGTCGACGCGCTCGCCTCGGCGGCCGGGCTGAACCTGACGACGGCGTCGGCGCATCTGCAGACCCTCAAGCAGGCCGGGTTCGTGACCACCCGCCGCGACGGGGTGCGGGTGCACTACCGGCTCGCGGGCGCCGACGTCGCACAGCTCTTTGCCTTACTACGCAAGGTCGCCCAGGCCCACCAGCCCGCGGTGCCCGCCGCCCGCGACGCCTTCCTCGGCCCCGGCGGTGACACCGAGATCAGCCGGGCGCAACTGCGTGCCCGTGCGAAGGCGGGGGAGGTCGTGGTGCTGGACGTGCGGCCGGTTCACGAGTACCGAGCAGGGCACATCCCCGGCGCGGTCAGCATTCCGGTGCACGAGTTGGCTGACCGGGTCGCCGAACTGCCCGAGGAGACCGAGATCGTCGTCTACTGCCGCGGCGAATACTGCGTGCTGGCCTACGACGCCGTCCGGCTGCTCATCGATCGCGGCCGCCGCGCGATCCGCCTGCACGACGGCATGCTCGAATGGCGCCTCGCCGAACTGCCCGTCGCCATCGGGGATCGCGCGTGAACCCCGGCGGGCCGGTCTACCTGGACTACAACGCGACCACCCCGGTCGACCCGCGCGTCACCGACGCGGCGATGCCGTACTGGACGGAATTCTTCGGCAACCCCTCCAGCGACCACCCCTACGCCGATCGGCCACGCCACGCCCTCGCCACCGCGCGCGAACAGGTCGCTGCACTGCTCGGCGCGCGAGCGGATGAGATCGTGTTCACCGCGTCCGGATCGGAGGCGAACCTTCTCGCCTTGCGGGGAGCCGTGCTCGGCGACGGACGCGGTCACCTGGTCATCGCGGCCACTGAGCACCCCGCGGTCCTGCAGACCGCCCAGGCGCTCGAACGCCTGCACGGCACCGAAGTCACCGTGCTCCCCGTCGACCACGACGGGCTGCTCGCCCCCGTCGCACTCGACGCCGCGCTGGTCGCCGGGCCGGGTCCGGCCGTGGTGTCGATCATGGCCGCCAACAACGAAACCGGCGCGCTGCAGCCGATCACCGAACTCGCCACCGTCGCCCATCGCCATGGCGCACTCGTGCACTGCGACGCCGCGCAAGCGTGCGGGAAAATCCCGGTCGACGTCACCGAGTCCACTGTGGACCTGCTGACCGTGGTCGGGCACAAGATGTACGCGCCCCGCGGCGCCGCCGCGCTCTACGTCCGCGATGGTGTTGCCCTGGAACCGGTCGTCTACGGCGGTGGCCAGGAACGCGGACTGCGCGCGGGCACCGAGAACGTCGCACTCGCCGTCGCCCTCGGCACCGCCGCCCAACTCGCCGCCGACGACATCGCCACCGGCGCACCCCAGCGGATCGCCGCGCTACGAGACGACCTGCACGACCGGCTGTCCACCGCCTTGCCCGGTCGCATCCACCTCAACGGACCCGTCGAGCGACGACTGCCCAACACCCTCAACATCAGCATCGACCGAACCCGCGGCCACCGCGTCCTCACCCACGCGCCCGAGATCGCCGCCTCCACCGGATCCGCCTGCCACAGCGGCATCCACACCCCGTCCCCGGTCCTGACCGCCATGAACCTCGACACCGACCGCGCGCTGGCCGCGATCCGCCTCACCCTGGGGCGCTGGAGCAGTTCGAGTGACATCGACATCGCGGCCGATGCTCTCGTGCGTGCCGTCGCGCACCACGACAACGAAGGGATCGCATGACCCTCGACGAGGCCGCGCTCGCTCACGGCAAGGACTACCAGGCCGCATCCGGTGTTCGAGCCAGGGAATCTGCTGCGGGAGGCGCGCCGGCAACGTGCTCTGCCGACCGTGCCGGTGCCGAGGATCGCGGTGCTCGACCCGGACGGGGACATCGTCCGCCATCTCGCCGCGACCGGCCGCGGCACCCGGGATGGGCCTGCTACCACACCGAAATGTGGACCACCGACCTCGACCGCACGGAGATCGGTGTCGTCGGCATGGCCGTCGGCGCGCCCTTCGCGGTACTGGTGGCCGAGCAACTGGCCGCCTCCGGTGCCGATCTGGTGGTCAGCGTGACCTCCGCCGGTCAGATCGCCGACCTGCCGCACACGCCGTGCTTCGTGCTCATCACCGACGCCCTGCGCGACGAGGGAACCAGCCTGCGCTACCTGCCACTCGGGCGCTGGAGCCACCTCGATCCCACCGTGGCCGACAAGCTCACCGGCGCCCCCTACCGGGAGACCACGACCGCCATCGACACCGCCCGCGAGCACGGGGTCCTGTGCGTAGAAATGGAAGCCGCCGCCCTCTACGCCTACGCGCGAGCCCGCGGCCGCACTGTGGTGTGCCTGGCACACGTCACCAACGCGATGGCCGTCGATGGCGACGACTTCGAGAAAGGCGTCGACAACGGTGTCCACAGTGCACTCGCGGTAGTGCGCGCGGTCGCGGCCACACTCCTTCCCACCTAGCGCTGCTCACGAAAGGCTGACGAAACCCGGCCCTCAGCCCCGCACCGGCTTAGCGTGGGTGTGTCACGACCGCAAATGTCTTGCGAAGCAGCACGAGACGGTGGCGGAGTCATCCACGAGCACGACCATCCCGGCTCGTGGATTCGCGCGGGCGACGTGCGCACTGCGGATCTTCACCGGCCTGGTCTGGCTGTCCAACGGACTGGCGAAACTGCTCGGCACCAGCAACGTCGACCTCGGCTTCTTCTCCTTCAACCTGATCACCACCGACGCCGCCCGCGGGATCGCGACCAACGCCGCCAGCAAGACCGCGATCGCGCCGCTGGGCGATTTCTACCGCGACATCGTCCTGCCGAACTGGGAAACCTTCGCCATCGTCCTTACCACCGCCGAACTCGCGATCGGCCTCGGCACCGCCACCCGCCTCGCGGCACTGGGCGGACTGCTGCTCATCGGCCCGATCTGGATCATGCTCTGGCACGCCGGCGCCTACCTCTGGGAATACTCCGCCGAAGACCTCTTCCCCCTCGCACTGCTCGCCTTCGTCCCAGCAGGACGCGTCGGCGGCCTCGACGCCCGGCTCGCTCTCCGAATCTCCGGCCGCTGGCCCTTCTGACAAGGTCACCGAACTCACTGTTGCTCGAACATCTCAACGGGCGTTAGATTGTATGGGTGAGCGATGACCAGTGCGACCTGCTGTGCCTTGATCTCGACCACGCGGAGGCGTTGCGGACGACCCTGCCCGGCGAGGCGGTTCTGCGGCAGCGTGCCGATGTGTTGCGTGCCCTCGGTGATCCGACGCGGCTGCGGATCGCGCACGCGCTGCTGGCCGGTGACGAGCTGTGCGTGTGCGATCTGGCGTGGATCGTCGGATCGTCGCAGGGGCTGGTGTCGCACCACTTGCGCCAGTTGCGTTCGGCGGGACTGGCCGAGTCGCGCCGGGACGGCAAGCTGGTGATGTACCGGCTCACCGGCGCTGGGCAGCACCTGCTTGCACTGGCCGCGGAGGCGGATCCGGTATGAGCGATCTGTGCTGCGGACCCGAAGACAGTCACGCCCCCGAGGGCGCCGCGGCCGCGGAAACGGAGGCGCCGCAACGGTTGTGGCAGGTCCGGGAGATCCAGTTCGCCGGAATCGCCGGGCTGTTGCTCCTCGCGGGGTTCGTCTGCGGTTGGGCCGGGTGGGAACCCGGGCGGATCGGCGGGCAGCTGGCGGCGGCCGCGGTCGGGGGCTGGACCTTCGTGCCCGGCACCCTCACCGCGCTGGTGCGCGGACGCATCGGCGTCGGCACCCTGATGACGATCGCGCTGGCCGGGTCGTTGGTGCTGGGGCAGTTCGCCGAGGCCGCGATGCTGGCGTTCCTGTTCTCGATCAGCGAAGCGCTGGAGGACTACTCGATCTCCCGGACCCGTCGCGGGCTGCGCGCGCTGCTCGCACTGGTGCCCGACCAGGTCCGGGTCCTGCGTGACGGGCGGGAAACCACCATCGCGCCCACCGCGTTGCGGGTCGGCGACCACATGCTCGTGCGCGCGGGGGACCGCCTCGCCAGCGACGGTACCGTCCGAACTGGACGGTCCACAATGGACAACTCGGCGATCACGGGGGAGTCCGTGCCGGTCGAGGCAGGGCCGGGAGACGAGGTCTTCGCGGGGGCGATCAACGGTACCGGCGTGCTCACTGTCCAAGCGACCGCGACCGTCGAGGACAACTCGCTGGCCAAGGTCGTGCGCGTCGTCGCCGACGCCCAGCAGCGCAAGGGAAACCGGCAGCGCCTCGCCGACCGCATCGCCCGCCCGCTGGTGCCCGCCGTGCTGGTGCTCGCCGCGCTCGTCGCCGGGATCGGTGAGCTGCTGGGCGATCCGGTCACCTGGATCGAACGGGCACTGGTCGTGCTCGTGGCCGCCGCACCGTGCGCGATGGCGATCTCCGTGCCGGTCACCGTGATCGCCGCGGTCGGCGCGGCCAGCCGGTTCGGCGTGCTGGTCAAAGGCGGTGCGGCGCTGGAAGCCCTCGGCGCGGTGCGCACCGTGGCACTCGACAAGACCGGCACCCTGACCCGCAACACCCCGGCGGTGACCGAGATCGTGCCCGCTCCGGACCTCACTGCCGAGCGGGTGCTGGCGGTCGCGGCCGCGCTGGAAGCTCGCAGCGAACACCCCCTGGCCGCCGCGATCCTCGCCGCCGCCCCCGAACCCGTCCCCGCGGACGAAGTGACCACGGTCCCCGGCGCGGGACTGGAAGGCGCGGTGGACGGCGCCGCGGCACGGCTCGGCAAACCCGGCTGGATCGACCCCGGCCCGCTCGCCGAGGACGTCGCGCGGCTGCAGGAGACCGGCACGACCGTCGCGGTGATCGAACACGACCACGTGGTGCTCGGCCTGATCGGGATCCGCGACGAACTGCGCCCCGAAGCGCCCGAGACCGTCACCGAGCTCCGCGCGGACGGCCTCGGGGTCGCGATGCTCACCGGCGACAACGCCCGCACCGCCGCCGCGCTGGCCACCCAGGCCGGGATCGCCGACGTCCACGCCGAACTGCGGCCGACCGACAAGGCCGCGCTCGTCGAACGGCTCCGCGAGCGGGGCGCGGTGGCGATGGTCGGCGACGGCGTCAACGACGCTCCCGCGCTGGCCACCGCCGACGTGGGCATCGCGATGGGCGCCATGGGCAGCGACGTCGCCATCGACACCGCCGACGTCGCGCTGATGGGCACCGACCTGCGGCACCTGCCCCAAGCCGTGCGCCACGCGCGCCGCGCCAGGGGCATCATGCTGCAGAACATCGGCCTGTCCGCGGCCATCGTGCTCACCCTCGTCCCCCTCGCCGCGTTCGGCATCCTCGGCCTGGCCACCGTCGTGTTCATCCACGAACTCGCCGAAGTCTTCGTCATCGGCAACGGCGTCCGCGCCGGACGACTCCGCCCACTACGAGGCTCCACCGCCCCGGAACCCCTTACCCTGCAACGAATCCCCGCCACCGAAGCCGACACGGAGGACGGCTGCGCCTGCTGCGCCCCGAACACCGAGCCCGCGGCCCAGCAGATCACGATGCAGCTCTCGCCGCCGCGCAACACCTGAGGAGCCCGCATGAAGGTCCAGGTGCTGCACGTCCCCGGCTGTCCCGGTGCCGAGGTTCTGAGCGAGCACCTCGTACGGCTGAGCGCTACCTGGCCGGGGCTTCGGATCGACCGGCGAGTCGTCCGCGACGACCAGGAAGCGATCGCGGCGGGCATGACCGGGTCCCCGACCCTGCTCATCGACGGCACCGACCCGTTCGCCGAGCCCGCCCGCGAACCCGGCATCGCCTGCCGGCTGTACCGCCACAGCGACGGCAGCGTCGACAACGCGCCATCGCTGGCCGCCCTCCGTCACGTCCTGGCAGCCCGGCGCGAACAAGAGGGGGCGAGCCGATAGGCAAGGACGCCGAACGGTTCCGCACACTGTGGCAACGCGCCGTGCCCAGCTACGACCGCGTCATCGCCATCATCGAGCGCGTCCAGTTCGATGGCGGCCGGAACCTGGATCGACCCGAACCGACGGCCAGAACGCCGCTCACCCGACACCGGGGTCGAACGGAGCTTCGCGACCGAGTGACTGCCGGGCTCTGGGCGTGCAAGGCATGAAGCGAATCCGCGCTTATGCTGGGTAGAGGCCAAAAGGTTCGTCGTAGAGGCAATATCTCGCATCGGTTTCGTGCGGTTTCAACGAGCCGCACGGCGGGCGAACGCGAAGATGTTGCCAGACTTTGGTGTGGGCGTTGACCGAAAATTCGAAGGGGAGTGCGGAATCGACTAATTGCGCAACTCGGCCTGGTAATAGCTTGTCCTTACTTACTACGTCGACATGCCGGTCGCGGACTATGACGGTTCCTGTCCGGCCCGCGTCGACCATGACCCGTCGCTCTTCGTCGGAGAGTTCGTCGAGTTTGACGAAGTTGACGGCCAGATCGGCGCTGGTCTTGGGTCCAGTGATGGGAACCAGTCGAATTCGGAAGTCGTACCGCAGGTCGTCCAGCAAATCCTGTTCGATACCGGTCTCGAACCGTGAGACCAAATCACGCGTCGGGCGTGGAAGGTTCGCAGTGGCCGCTCGGAGCTGTTCGGCCCCGTCTGGTCTGAGCGCGTGCAAGAACACCGGGAACCTCAGTTTGTCCGCTAGGCTGAACTTGCCCCCGAACGCCGCAGTCAACTCGGCGTCGTAGTTGACGACCAACGCCTGAGCTTTACCGCCCGTCATACTCTTCAGCTCGGGTTCGTATCGGTGCTCGATCTTGTTGCGCAGGTTTATGAATAGCTCCACGTTCAAGCGAACTGGGTCGGCAGCGTTGGGGAACCGCTTCTTGAGGCCTTCGTCATCACTGCGTCCGATGTGGACGGAAAGGCGTTCGTGAGGAGGGGCAGTCAGATGTCTACTGACAAGACCACGGTGCCACCGAGCCTTGGGTGATGCGATTGCGGTCGAACTGCATGCCAGCTTCCGGACGTGCCGAGACGTCCACCTGCAACGTCGTCGCGATCGCCGTCGGCAGGTTCGGCAAGTCCGCGCCGACTCTGGTGGCGGTGTGCCTTGTCAGGAGGGTGAGGTTGCCTCGGTGGTTGAGTGGGTGTTGTGGTGCCGCTTGCGTCGCATCAGGGCTAGTACGACCGTCCCGGCGGCCAGGGCGGCGATCCCGTCGCAGAGGAAGATCTGTTCTAGGCCGGTGGTGAAGGCAGCGCGTGCCATGCTCTCCACGTGGCCGTGGTCGCCCGGGGGAAAGGCGGCGACCAGTTGGGGGGAACGTCCGTTGCTGATGGCCAGGGCCGCGGGTTCGGGGTCGGCGAAGCCGGTCTCGGTCAGGGTGTGGCGGATCGTGGCGGTCAGCACGGTGCCGAGCACGGGCATGCCGAGGGCGAATCCGAGTTGCAGCAAGGTGTTCATCGCGCCGCTGGCCATGCCCGCCCTGCTCGGGGGAACCGTCGCGAGCACGGCGGACGCCAGTACGGGTGAGCACACGCCGACCCCGGCGCCGGTGATCAGCAACCCGGGTAACAGCGCGGGCCAGCTCGCGTCCGGGGTGAGCAGCAGCAGGTAGCTGAACCCGCCCGCGCTGATCAGAAGCAGGCCGATCCCGATGGGCAGGCGGGGTTCGACGGTGGCGGCGAGCCGTCCGGTGATCATGGCCGTGACCAGTGCGGCAGCCCCCATCGGAGTGAGTGCGAGCCCGGCCGCGAACGAGTCGAGGTGCACGATGGACTGCAGCCACAACGACCGGTAGACGAAGTCGGCCACCGACGCGGCGTTGAAGACCAATGCGCCTAGCAGGAGCGCGACGAACGCCGGTTTGCGCAGCAGAGCCAGATCCAGCATCGGGTGCCGTCGGTGTCGTTCGACCAAGCCGAACGCGATCAGCGCGCCGGCGGCGGCAGCGAGACACGGCACGACCGATGGACTGCCCCAGCCGTCTTCGCCGGCGCGGATCAGCGCGAAGGTGACCAAGGTGGCGGCGAGGACGAACAGGGCGGTGCCGGGCACGTCGATCCGGCCGCCAGCCGGGTCGCGGCCTTCCGGCAGCCATCGGCGTCCCGTCCACAATGCGACGAGTGCCATCGGGAGGTTGACCAGGAAGATCGACCGCCAGCCCAGCGCCTCGGTGAGCACGCCGCCCAGCAGCGGTCCGGTGGCCGCGGACACGGCGGTCACCGACGTCCACACACCGAAGGCCACACCCTGGTCACGACCCCGATAGGTGCCGGCCAGCAGGGCCGTGTTCGTGACCATCATCGCCGCCGCACCGACCCCCTGCAGCGCACGCCCGGCGATCAGCACCGCCGCGTTCGGTGCGAGGCCGCACCCCAGGGATGCGATCGCGAAGACGAGAGTGCCGGTCAGGTAGACCCGCAGCCTGCCGAACCGGTCCGATGCCGAACCCGCCGCCATCACCAACGCCGCGAGCACCAGGATGTAGGCGTCGATCGACCATTGGAGCGCGGAGAACGAGACGTGTAGGCCGTCGGAGATCGCCGGTATCGCCATGCCAATGATGGTGATGTCGACGGTGAACATCACCGTGCCGAGGGAGATCGGGATCAAGGGGAGCCACTTCCGCATGCCGACCACGGTGCGCCGCGTCGCGTGATGCCCGCCAGTCAGACGACGCGGTCGCTAGAGTTCCTCCAATGAGCAGCCCTGTTGACGATAATGCCGCCACTCTGGACTGTCTGGATCGACAAATGATTCATGCGCTTCAGGTTGACGGTCGAGCGGCGTTCCGCCGCATCGCCGCCGTGCTCGGGGTGTCCGAGCAAACCGTCGCCCGTCGTTACCGGCGGTTGCACGGATCGGGGTTCCTGCGCGTGCTCGGTCGGCTCGATCCGCACCGGCAGGGCGGCACCGAATGGTTGATCCGGGTCCAGGCCCGCCCCAACTCCGCCCGTGCCTTGGCCGACACGATCGCCAGCTACCCGCAAGCCGTCTGGGTCGGGCTCACCGCGGGCGGTTCCGAACTCGTCTGCACGGTGCGTGCGCCAGGCGAGGACGGACGCAACGAGATCCTGCTCGAACGCCTGCCGCGCACCGCCCAGGTGCTCACCATCCGCAGCTACGCGGTGTTGCACCGGTTCGACGTCGGGCAGCTTTACTGGTCGGGCTACCCCGACCTCCTGGACAGTGACCAGGTCGCCGCCTTGGCGCCCGCCAGGGCGACCACAACACCGGGACCGCTGCGGAAGGGGGACGAGGTGTTGCTGCACGCCCTCGCCGCAGACGGCCGCCGCGCCTACGCCGACCTCGCCGCCCACACGAACTGGCCCCGCTCCCGGGTCGTCACCAGAATCGCCGAACTCCGCGACAGCGGCGCACTCTACTTCGAGGTCGAGTTCTCACCGCGCATCATGGGCTTTCAGACCACCGCCTACCTATGGCTCAACGTCACCCCGAGCCAACTGGACAGCACCGGACACGCCCTGGCCGAACATCCGGAAACGGCCTGGGTCGCCGCCGTCGCCGGGCCCGAAAACCTCGTCGCGGTCGTCATCGTCCGCACCCACGACGAGTTGTACCGCTACATCAATCACCGCATCGGCGCCCTGCAGGGAGTCCACACCACCGAGATCTCCCTGCAACTCCACCAAGTCAAACAAGCCGACTCCCTCTCCAACGGCGACCGGCTCACCGCACTCACACCCACCTCATGAACGGACGCCATACCAAGCCGGGCCTGGCAGGATTGAACGCTATGCCGTTTCCGCGGGCGGGCCAAGAGCAACTGCCGCCTGCCTGTGGCTACTGTGGACAGTCCGGACGACGACCGCGGTAGACCAGTTCGGTGTTGCGCAAGACAATGACCGGGCGCCCCGTACGCGAGTCGGGTATGCGCGCTGCTCCACCGACGAGCAGGACGTGCTCGTGCAGACCGAGCAGCTTCAGGCGCTGGGTGTCGAGCCCGGCCGGATCTACATCGACCGCGGGTTCTCCGCATTGCGAATTTAAGCGTGAACGTCGTCGAGGGAGAACTGGGGGTTGCGTGTTCTGGTGCTGCTTGACCAAACGGTGTCTAGAGGCTTACGTAGCGCCCGTTGGCTGGACATCAAAACTCGTTGTGCGATGCTTCTCTGTGAGCTGGAACGATGCTGTTGAGTACAGTGCTTGGGCCTCTAATGCCGGGGTCAAGGGGTCGCAGGTTCAAATCCTGTCAGCTCGACCGGATGAGGGGGTCGTCTACGCAGGTAGGCAGCCCCTTTGTAATTTCCGGAAACGATCCCGGCCCTGGAGCATGCCGCATCTGTGTCACTCGCTCCGGAGCCGATCAGCTGACCGCATGTGACAGCCGAGGCCGGTCCGTATCGTCCGATGTGGACGTCGGAAGCTCCGGCACGTCCGGTGCGAGCCGACGGGCCGGGAAGACGGTGGTGGCCGGCACGGAGCGGTACCGCCGACGTCCTGGGGTGCTGGTCTAGACCGGTCGCGGAGGGTGCGTGCGCCGGAGCGCGGCCGGTCGGCGCACCGCCGCTCGGTCACCGGAGGATCCGGGAAACGGCCTCGGCGACGCGCGGGTCGCCGAGGAGATCGCCGGGTCGTACCAGGAAGTTCAGCTCCTCCGCGGCGTGGACCGCGCCGGGGCTCGACTCCCGCGACGTCAGTGCGACACCGCGCCCCCAGCCGTCCTGCGGGGAGAGTTCGGCGGCCGCGGCCAGGTACGACACGTACGACTGGAAGACCTGGACGAACTCCTCGCTCAGCGACTCATCCAGCCCCAGCCGGGCGAAGGCGGTGCCGACCGCGTCCCGGTACAGGTCGCTCACCTTCCGCGCCGCCGACGTGAATTCCGCTTCCGGTACGCAGATTTCCCGCGCGTTCGCGACGAGATCGGTCTTCTCGTCGGCGGACAGGGCCGACATGAGGTCGACGGTCTTGCGGAAATCGTCGTGCAGGCTCGCCACCGTGACCGGCTCCGGGTCGAACAGGACGAGGTCGATCGGCTCATCCTGGGCCTGCTCGAGGCGGTCGGCCAACGCGGGTAGGAAGGCGCCGCCCACGCAGTACCCCAGCAGTGCCTGGACCCGGCCGGTGGCGGCCTCGGGCAGCTGGGACCAGAAATCGAGGTACCGCTCGGCCGGTACCGGCTCGCGGGCGGCTGCGGGCGGCTGGGTGGTCTGCCAGATCCCGCGGTCAAGTTCGAGCAGCTCCAGGAAATGCCCGAAGTTGGCTTCGGGTCGGCCGGTGAAGTCGAAGTCGACCACCAGGACCGCTTTCCCGGAACTACTCACGCGTAGTTCGCGCCAGGAATCTTCTTTCCGCACGGCAAGCCTCGGCATCCTTGCTCGGTGGGGATCTCGCCCGAAAACAGTCGGCTGATATCTGGCGGCGGAGCGTAACAGGGCGCCAGCGCAGAGGTCAAAGGGTTCCGGTGCGGACTGTCCATTGTGGTCACTTCTTGCGTACGGGTCGCTCTGTCCGGTAACGTACGGGCCAGTGCCTGGGGGCGCGTGAGTACGATCCGTGATAGCGATCCGCAAGAACGATTTGGGCGTTTTCCCGTTCCTGTGGGTTTTTTGGTCATCGGCCATACGACTGTGGTCCGATCTGGGATTCGAGCTGGGCGCGTTCCTATGCTCGTACTGGGGGTTTGCTTCGTGCTGCGAAAAACCGAGGAGACGACCGCTCAGGCGGTGGACCCGCTGGCGGTCCAGGCCGCGACCGGCGCGCGGATGCTGTCGCTGGGTGGTCACGACGACTACAACCAGGGGCAGATCTCCTGCCGCAGGCCGGGATCGGTCGAGTTCCTGATCAAGGGTGCGCTGACCGGCTTCGACGAGGTGACGCCACGGGAGTTCGTCCCCGCCGAGATCGACCCGGCGGCCACGCCGGACCGCCTCGCACCACCGGAAGTCCCGCTGCACCAAGCGATTTACCAGGCGCGCCCGGACGTCAACTGCGTCGTGCACTCGCACGCGCCGGACGCGCTGGTGTTCGGGGCACTGGCCGAGGAACTGGTGCCGCTCAGCCACGAGGGCGCCCTGCTGCGCGGTGAGGTCGACCGGTTCACGCTGACCAGCAACACCGTCCTCGACATCGAGACCGGTGGGGAAATCGCGGCGGCGCTGGGCTCCGGGATCGGGGTGTTCCTGGTGAACCACGGCAGCGTAGTGGTCGGCAAGACCGTGCGGCACGCGGTGATCTTCGCGCTCATGCTCGAACGGGCGTGCCGGCTCCAGCTGACAGCGCTGGCGACCGGACGCGACTTCGCCACCTCGTCCGAGCTGGACGTCGAGGCGAAGCGCGAGTTCGTCTTCGCGGACCTGTCGATCCGCGCCTACTGGGAACACGCTCGCCGCCGGGTGCTCCGGACCTTTCCCGAGTCGAAGACCTGGTAGCGCGGGGATGTCCGACCGCCCACACCCGTGGAGCCGCTTCCCGATGCCAAGGACGGACACGACCGGTGCGATCAGCTGGGCCGACGTGAGCCACCCGTACCTTCCGGCCACCAGCAGCTTCTCCGCCGTGCCCGAAGCGCTGGAGCGCGTGATCGCACAGATCGAGTTCGCGGTCGGTGCCCGGCCGGGATCGGGCAAACGCGCCGCGCCGTCCGCGGGCGCGTGCTACCCGTACGAGATCCTGCTGGCGCCCGCCGGGGAGCCGGTGATCGGCGTGGTCGACCTGGCGCGGCGCAGGATCGTCATCGACGGCGCCGAGCGGCACCGCTGGACCGGGGACGCCTACACCTACTTCCTCGTCGGCAGGCCGTGGCTGTCGATGCGCCGTTACGGCAGACGCGGTTACCTCTACCACCTGCTCGACGTCGGCCACGCACTGCTCAACCTCGCGCTCTCCGTCGGCCGCGACCGGGCCTCGTGGCCGGATTCCCTTGCCGCCGCGCGGGAATACGCACTCGGTCACACGGGGGTGCTGCTCGGCTTCGGCACCGTCCTCGCCGACACACCGAGGTCTGCCCAACCGGGCTGGGTGGTCCATGAACAGTCCATAGTGGACATTCCGGTGACCGATCTGGAGTGCATGATCGCCGAGCTGGTCCCGCCGCCACCGGCCCCCGTCCAGGTGCCCGCGCTGCCGGGCGCCGGATCGCTGGCCCCCGGGCTCGGCGCGCGCAGATCGGCCATCGCGCTCGGCACGAAGGCGGATCAGGACGGTCTGACCGGCGCCGTCGCCGAGATCCAGCGGCTCTGCGAGCGCCACATTCCGGCGTTCGACGTGCCCGTGCCAGGCATCACGGTGTTCTCGCGGCATCCGGGAGTTGGAGCCGAACCGCCGGACCGGGCCTGGCTGGCCGAGGCGCTGCTCGGCCAGCAGAACCTGGTCGAGGCGAGCACGTTCCTGGCGATCCACGGCGCGATCGCTGACACCGGCCCGGCCGCGTTGTCCGAAGCGGCGCAACGCACGCTCATCGGCGCGGGCATCGCGGGGGAACTGGGCTACCTGGTCGCGGCACGCGAGGGTTTGGCCGTCACGGGTGTCGGCGGATTCGATCCGGGACGGTGGGCCGAGCTCTGCGGCACCACTGACGAAGTGCTGTTCCTCCTGGCGT
Organism: Amycolatopsis sp. CA-230715; assembly: GCF_018736145.1. Taxonomy (GTDB): domain Bacteria; phylum Actinomycetota; class Actinomycetes; order Mycobacteriales; family Pseudonocardiaceae; genus Amycolatopsis. The sequence continues at coordinate 197,457 of NZ_CP059997.1, read as the reverse complement.
TCGGTTACGAGACCGCCAGCGAAAAATGGGACGTGGCCAGCACGGGCGGGAACCACAGCCGATGACCGGGAAACTCTTCCACGCGCTGGCGACAAGCCTCGCCGCCCACCAGGAGGCCGTGGTCGGCTCGCTCGCGGAGCGCGTCCACGGTCCCGACCTGCTCACCCGCGCGGACGCGAAGCGGGCGAGGCTCGACGAGGTCGTGGCGCCCGCCGCGCGGGTGGCGGTCATCCGGCGGAATTCGCCGGGGTACGTGTCCGATCTGCTCGCGGTGCTCGGCGGTGGCCACGTCCCGTTCCTGATGGACCCTTCGCTGGGGACGAGTGAACTGGCCAAGCTCTTCGCGGACTGCGGTATCGACGCGGTGCTGCACGACGAGGTGCCCAAGCTGCCACCGGTCGGCGGGACGGTAGCGCACGCCGGAACCCGGCTGAGTCCGACTGGCCGGGCCGGTGCGCGGCCGGATCTGCTGCCGGACACCGAACTGTGCCGCCTCACGTCCGGTTCCACCAGGACGCCGGGGTGCATCGAGTTCTCCGGCGCGGCCGTCCTCGGCGCGGCCGAGGGCTGGCGCGTGGCCAGCGGAATGTCCGAAGAGGACCGGATACTGTGCTTCGCCGGACTGTACAACGGACTCGGGTTCAACGCCGCGCTGATCCCCGGACTCCTCGCCGGCGCGAGCATCCACCTGCCCGCCGGGCTGCCGACCGCGGGCAACATCAGGCGCCACCTCACGGCCGTGGACCCGACGGTGCTCGTCGCGTTCCCCGCCGCCTACGACTCGCTGGCCGGTTCGGGTGGTGCCGGAATCCGCGGTCACCGGCCGCGGCTGGCGCTGTCATCCGCGGCGCGCCTGGCGCCGGACACGAGCGCTGCGCTCGCACGGCACGGCATCCGGATCGCCGACTACTACGGGATCGCCGAAACCGGGCCGCTCACCTTCAACCCCGACCCGGTGCCCGGCGGCGGTCAGGGCTACCCGCTTCCGGGCGTGTCGCTCCGGTTCGAGAACGGCACGCTGCTGGCGAAGAGCCCTTCCATGGGCAGCCGGTACCTCAACTACCCGGGCGCGCTGGAGGACCGGATCACCGAATCGGGCCACTATCGGTCCAGCGACCAGGGCAGCCTGACCGGCCGCGGTGAACTCGTGCTGGGCGAGCGGGTGGACGACTCGTTCAGTGTCGGCGGCAAGAAGTTCACCGCGGCCGAGGTCGAAGACCTGCTCGGAGGACACCCGGAGATCGACGCGTGCTCCGCCACCATGGTCGCCGCGGGAACCGGACGGCCGTACCTCGGCGCGATCGTCGTGGCGCGCGGTGCGATCGACGTGGTGGCGCTACGCCGGTACTGCCTCGACCGGGCCGCGCCGTTCAAAGTGCCCGAACGGATCGTCCAGGTACCGGAGATCCCGCGGAACGGCGCCGGGAAGACGCAACGCGCCGAGGTGGCGCGACTGCTGGCACAACGAACCGACGACTAGGGGACAGGTGTGACGTACACGGATTCGGAGCTGTCCGACCAGGTCGCGGACTTGATCGTGGAGTCGTCCGGTGGGGTGGTGACCGGCGAGCAGGTGTGGGACGAATCGGCGAACCTGCTGGAGAAGGGCTTCTCCTCGTTGTCGTTCCTCCAGCTCATCGACTCGCTGGAGACCACCTACGGGGTGTACATCGACGTCGAAGCGGACACGCAGTTCCTCGGCAGGGTCAGTACCATCGTCGGGTTCCTGCGGGAGCAGAACGTTGCCTGAGTTCGTGCTCGGTGTCGTCGGTGCGACCGGCCGCTTCGGCACGGCAGTCCGCGCCGAGTGCGAGCGGCAGGGCGTCCACATCGGGCTCACCGCGTCACGGGCGGGCTGGCGCGAGTCCGCGCGCGTGTCCGTGCTCGCCGACACGAGCGTCCCCGATGCGCTTCCGGACACCGTCGAGCACTGCCGGAACGCCGGCGCCGCGCTGGTGTACTGCGTGTCCACGGTGTCCGATGACGCACGGCGGTCGCTGGCCGAACTCGGCCGCGACCAGGTCGTCGTACTGGCCGACAACCTGTCGGTCGGCCACTGGATGCAGACCCGGCTGGTGCGCACCATCGCCACCATGGTCGCCTCGGCGGGGAAACGGCCGAGGATGTCGGTGCACGAACGCCATCCGGTGACCAAAAAGGACAGTCCGAGCGCGTCCGCGAAGTCGCTGGCCGCGGCGTGGGCGTCGGCCGCCCCGCCCGAGTTGTGCGGCGGCACCACCGCCCAGCGCAGCGGCCAGCCGGTCAGCGATCACGCCGTCACCTTCGATCTGCCGGGAATGTCGTTGTCCATCACGCATTCCGTAAGCGATCTGCGCGCGGCGGCCACCGGGCTGGTCGACGTCGCCCGGTATGCCCGTGGTCTGGCGCCTGGTCTGTACCCGGTCTTCGACGTCTACTCGCGGATGTACGGCGATGGAACCTGACGAGCTGCTCGGCCGGGTCGACGAGATCGTGGCCGCCGGGATCACCCCCGAACTCGCCGCCGAGCACGAGCGGGGCGAGACCTACCCCCTCGAACTCGTGCGACGGCTGTGCGAGCTGGGCCTGCCCGCTTTGGTCACCGAACGTCCACATCGGACCGAACTGTTCTGCCGAGCGGTGGAGCGCGTGGCCACCGCCTGGGTCGCGCCCGCCGAATCGGTGCACCTGCAGGCGCTGGCGACCTGCGCGCTGGCCAGGCACGGCTCCCCGGAACTGCGCGAGGAGTTCCTCGCGCGGCTGCGGCAGGGGCGGGTGATCGCGGGCAACTGCCTGTCCGAGCCGGGGGCGGGATCGGATCTGGCGCTGATCGCGACCACCGCCGAACCGGATGGCGACGGCTACCGGCTCAACGGGGTGAAGGCATGGGTCGGGCACGCTGGGGTAGCGGGGCTGCTCAACGTCTACGCCCGAACCGGCGGTGGTGGTCTCGGCGGCATCACCTGCTTCCTGGTCGACACCGCGTCACCGGGTGTCGAAGTGCGGCGGGCCGAGGACAAGATGGGAGTGCGGGCGCTGCCGACCGCGCAGATCGCGTTCCACGACGTCAGGGTGCCCGCCGGGCGCGTGGTGGGCCGGGTCAACCGCGGCATGGTGGCCGCGCAGAGTTTTTTCGTCCAGGGCAGGCTGGGGATCGCCGCCTGCGCGATCGGGCTCGCCGAAGCCGCGCTGACCCGTGCCGTCACGCACGCCAGGACCCGGGAGCAGTTCGGCGCGCCGGTCATCACCTTCCAGGGCGTCGGGTTCCTGCTGGCGGACGCCTCGATCGAGATCGAGGCGTCCCGGCAGTTGCTGCACCACGCGTGCCGCGAGGTCGATGTGGGCGGCGGCCGGAGCGAACTGCTTGCCGCGCAAGCGAAAGTGCTCGCGACGGACACGGCGATGAAGGTCACGGCGAACGCGGTCCAGGTACTGGGCGCCCGCGGGTACACCGGGGCCGAGCCGGTGGAGCGGTGGATGCGCGAGGCGAAGCTGTTCCAAATCATCGAGGGAACCAACCAGATCCAGCGTGCCGCGATCGCGTCCCGGCTGTGATCCTGTCAGGAGACACTATGCAGTTGCCCACCCGTTTCGGCTGCTTCACCTCTCCTCTGCACCGTCCGGGGACCGATCCCGCCCTGCTGCTCAAAGAGGACCTGCGCCTGGCCGAAACCCTGGACGAGCTCGGGTTCGACGAGTTCTGGGTCGGCGAGCACCACTCCGGCGGCTGGGCGACGCTGAGCAGCCCGGAGCTGTTCATCGCGGCGGCGGCACAGCGAACCCGGCGGATCCGGTTCGCCACCGGCGTGCTCGGGCTGCCGTACCACCACCCGTTCCTGGTCGCCGAGCGCGCTGTCCTGCTGAACCATTTGACCGACGGAAGGTTCGTCCTCGGCGCGGGATCCGGCGCGTACCAGGCCGACATGCACATGCTGGGGATCGACCCGGCCACCACGCGCGACCGGCTCGCGCAGGCGCTCGAAGTGATTCAGCGGCTGCTGGCGGGCGAGGTGGTCTCGGCGGAGACCGACTGGTTCAGGATGGACGACGCGAGGGTTCAGACGCGTCCGGTGGCCGGCCCGATCGAGCTCGTCGTGGCCAGCGCGGCGACCCCGTTCAGCATGCGGCTCGCCGGTCGGCTCGGCATCAGCGCGATGTCCCACGTGGCACCGCCGTGGGGCGCGATCCGCGCGGGCCAGGACATCGGCGTCGATCGGCTGCCCGGCCAGTGGGAGCACCTGGAGAACGAGGCGGGACGGCCGGTGGACCGGCGGGAGTGGCGCCTGGTGGTGCCGGTGCACGTGAGCGACTCGGTCGACCAGGCCAAGGCCGAGCTGTTCGACGGCTGGCGGTTCCAGCGGTCCGATCTGTACAAGGACACCCTCGGGGTGCCGATCCCGACCGCGGACGTGGCTCAGCAGAAGGCTTTCGACTACACGATCGAGCAGGGCGGGATCATCGCCGGCTCGCCGTCGGACTGCGTGCGGGCGATCACCGCGCTGGCCGAGCGGGTGTCCGGATTCGGCTGCCTGCTGCTCTCGTTGCAGGACTGGGCCCCCGAGGAGGCGCGGGAGCGCAGCCTCCGGCTGTTCGCCCGCGAGGTCGTGCCGCGGCTGAAGGGCGCGGTCGACGGCGTGGCGGCGTCCCAGCGCTGGGTCGCCGGCCACCGGGCGGAGTTCGTCGCCTCGAACGCCAGTGGCCGGGCCGCGAGGATGGCAAGCCGATGACGGGTATCCCGACGGGGTGGCGCCGGTACGTCGGCGTCGGCATCGGCCGGAGCAGTTGGCTGCTCGTGGCGTGCCAGACGTTCTACTTCATGGGCATCAGCATCGACCTGACGCTCACCGGCGTCGTGGGCCTCGCCTTGGCACCGACCCCCGCGCTGGCGACTCTGCCGCTGGCGACGATCACCATCGCCGGCACGGTGTGCTCGTTCATCGCGGGCTTCCTCACCGCCAGCATCGGCTACGTGCGCGTCATGATCACCGGCGCGATCGCGGCCATGGTCGGTGCGGCGCTGTCGGTGATCGCGGTGTCCACCCACGACTTCCCGCTGCTGTGCTGCGGTACCGCGCTCGTCGGTGCCTACCGCTCCACCGGCGGCTACATCCGGTACATGGCCGCGGATCGCGCTCCTTCGGGCCAACGCGAACGGGTTCTGTCGTTCGTGCTCTACGGCGGGCTGCTGGCCGCGTTCATCGGACCGTTCGTGGCGACCACCAGCTCGGCGTTCTTCGGCGCCCAGTACGCGGGTTCGTACTTCATGGTCGGCGTGTACGCGATGCTGAACATTCCGCTGCTGCTGGCGATCCGGGCGAGCGGCGTGCGTGCCAAGACCGACGGCGAGAAGCCGGTCCCGGTCCCGCTGGCCGAGGTCAGGGGCACCAGGCAGTTCATCACCGGGCTGCTGGCCCTCGCCGGCTCCGGTGCGATGATGACGATGATCATGGCCGTCGGCCCGCTCGGCAGCCAGCACGCGGGCCACTCGTCGAGCATGGGCGCCACGATCATCCAGTGGCACCTCGTCGGCATGTTCGCGCCCGCCGTGTTCAGCGGCAACATCGTGGCGCGGATCGGCCCGGCCCGGACCTCCGTGATCGGCGCCGCGCTGTTCGTGGTCGCGGCGATCGCCGGGCTCGGCGGCGACGGGTTCGTGAACTTCCTGATCGCGCTGACGCTCAACGGCGTCGGCTGGAACTTCCTCTACCTGGCCGGGACCACCCTGCTCGTCCGGTGCTACCCGCGCGGGCGCGGCGGCAGGATCCAGGCCGTCGCGGAAGGCATCGGGTCGGTGACCGGCGTCGCCGCGTCGCTGTCCGCGAGCACGGTCTTCTACTTCCTCGGCTGGCAGGGCACGAACGTGCCGGTGCTGATCATCGCACTGGCGCTGCTGGTCGTCCTGTTCGTGGCGGCGCTGCGGGCACGTGGCGACGAGGTGCGAGCCGAGGAGCAACCGGCAGGGGAGGCGGAACAGCCCGCTGAGCGCCCGATGGACGTGCAGGAGAGCTAGGGAGAGCGACCGAGATGACCCGACTTTCGTCCGGCCAGGAGCGGATGTGGCTGCTCCAGCAGATGAGCTCGGCCAGCAGTGCCTACAACGCCAGGATCGCGCTACGGTTCGCTGGCGGCGTGGACGACCGGGCGCTGCGGCGCGGTCTGGACTACCTGGTGGCGCGGCACGCGGTGCTCAGGTCGGTGTTCCTGGCCGACGACGAGGGCAGTCCGTACGTCGCCGAAGCCGACGGCTTTTCCATCCCGATCACCCGGGAAACCACCGACGGCGACTGGCGCTCGGTCGCGGACCCGTTCGTGGCGGTCCCCTTCGACCTGTCCGCGGCGCCGCCGGCCAAGGGCATGCTCGTCACCCTGCCGGACGGGTCCGCCGTGCTGTGCCTGGTGTTCCACCACATCGTGATGGACGGCCGGTCGTTCGCCGTGCTCACCGATGAACTGTCCACAGTGTACGAAGCGGAGCTGCGCGGCGAGGCGCCGCGGCTGCCCGGCCCCGCGGCGTCCTACGCGGACTACGTGTGCTGGCAGCGGGAGAACACGGATGTCGAGTCGAGGCTCGCGTACTGGCGGGACGAGCTCGCCGACGCCCGCACCCTGGATCTGCCGCTGGACTTCCCGAGACCGGCGAAGTTCACCGCGGCGGGCGCGACGAGCGAGTTCACGCTGACCGCGGATCTGACCGCGGCGTTCAAAGCGATCGCGCTGCGGTGGCGCTGCACGGTTTCCAGTGCGATGGCGGGGATCTTCCAGGCCGCGCTGGCGGTGCACAGCGGCCAGGACGACGTCGTGATCGGCGCCGTGCTCAACGGGCGGCAGCGGACGGAGTTCGACGACGTCATCGGCCTGTTCGTCAACACCGTCACGTTGCGTACCAAGGTTTCGCCGTCCATGGGCTTCCGCGAGTTCCTGCGCACGGCCCACGCGACCATGACGCGCGCGTACACGCACCAGGACGTGCCGTTCGACCAGGTCGTGGCCGAGCTGCGCCCCGGACGGCGAACCGGCCGCAACCCCCTGTTCGAGGTGCTGTACATCTACCAGGGCGAACACGCCCCCCGAGCCGAGGGCACCCGGACGCCGGAGCGTCTGCCCTGGCTGGACGTGCTGACCCGGTTCGACATCGAGTTCCGCGTCGAGATCGTGGACGACCGCCTCACCGGGACGTTCATCTACCGGCCTGAGCTGTTTCGCCAGGACACGGCCGACCGCTTGGGGCAGCTCGTCCGGCGCCTGGTCGAACTCGTGGTGGGCGACCAGGACGGCAGCCTGCTCGGCGCGGACCTCTACGGCGGCGCGCCGTCGGAACGCGAGGTCGTGGGCCTCGGCATGACCCGGCTCCCCGAAGGCATACCCGGTGAGCTGTATGTGTCCGGATCGCCGACCGGCAACCTCGCCGTGCGGGAGCCGGACGGGACCGCGCGGGTGCTCGGCCGGCTCGAGGAGTGGATCAGCCTCGACGGGTTCCGGGCGGACACCGCCGAGATCGAACGCGTGGTCGGCGAGCACCCCGACGTCACCAGGGTCGCGGCCGTCGCGCACGACGACCCGAACGGCGAGCGCAGGCTGATCTGCTTCATCAGCGGGACGCGCGATACCGCCGCGGTCGGCCGGTTCACCGCCGACCGGCTGCCGGAGTACCTGGTGCCCGCCGCGTTCGTCGCGCTGGACACCTGGCCGCTGGACGCGCACGGGCGAGTCCGGCGCGCCGATCTGCCGTTCCCCGGCAAACCGCTGGCCGGGATGGGACGGCGGCCCCGCACCACGCGCGAGGAAGTGCTGTGCGCGCTGTTCGCGGACGTCCTGAAGCTGCCCGAGGTGAGCATCGACGACGAGTTCTTCGAACTGGGTGGCCATTCCTTCCTGGTGGCCCAGCTGGTGAGCCGGGTGCGCGCCGAACTGGGCGCGGAGCTGAGCATCCGCGCGGTGTTCGACAACCCGACGGTCGCGCGGCTGGCCACCACGATCGACCAGGCCGCGGGCACCCGCCAGCCGCTGGCCCCGCGACCGTCGCTCGACCCGACCCCGCTGTCGTTCCCGCAGCGCAGGCTCTGGTTCCACTTCCAGACCCAGGGCGCCGATCCCACTTACAACATGCCGCTCGCGATGCGGCTGACAGGGCCGCTGGACCGGGCCGCGCTGGCCGAGGCGTTCCAGGACGTGATCACCCGGCACGACGCGCTGAGGACCGTGTTCCCGTCCGCCGACGGCAACCCCTACCAGGAAGTGCTGGGAACCAGGCTCGAGCTCCGGTACGCCGAGATCGCCGAGGACGAGGTCCAGGACGCACTGGACGAGGCGGCGCAGTACCCGTTCGACCTGATCGCCGAGATCCCGATCAGGGTCTGGCTGTGGAAGACCGGCCGGGACGACCACACCCTGCTGGTGCTCATCCACCACATCGCGGGCGACGGCGTGTCGCTGGCGCCGTTCGGCAGGGACCTCGGCCACGCGTACCAGGCCCGCGTCGAAGGCCACAGTCCACAGTGGACGCCGCTGCCGGTGCGGTACGGCGACTACAGCCGCTGGCAGCTGGCGACGCTCGGCGACATCCGGGACGGCCGCAAGCTGGCCGCCAAGCAGGGCGAGTACTGGCGCGAGCAGCTCGCCGGACTGCCGGCCGAGGTATCGCCGATGGCCGACCGGTCCCGTTCGGCGCAAGCCAGCATGGTCGGCGCGCGGATCGCGCTGGAGCTCGGTCCCGAGCTGCACGGGCGCCTCCGTGACGTGGCCACCAGCCACCACGTCAGCCTCAACATGGTGCTCAACGCGGGACTCGCGGTGCTGCTGGCGAAACTCGGCTGCGGCACCGACATCCCGATCGGCGGCGTGGTGGCGGGCCGGACCGAAGAGGCCCTCGCCGATCTCGTCGGCTTCTTCGTCAACACCATCGTGCTGCGCTACGACCTCGGCGGCGACCCGAGCTTCGCCGAGCTGCTCGCCAGGGTCCGCGACGTCAACCTGGCCGCGCAGGACCACCAGGACTTGGACTTCGAGCAGGTGGTGGAGATCGCCGCCCCGGCGCGCACGCTCGGCCGTCACCCCCTGTTCCAGGTCATGCTGGTCTTCCAGGGCTTCGACGAGGGCCGCGTCGACCTGACCGGCCTGACCGTGCGGCGGCGGCAGGTCAACGTCAAGGTCGCCAAGTTCGACCTGCACTTCGCGTTCACCGAACGGCCGGACGGCCAGGGCGTGGACTGCGTGCTGGACTACGCCACGGACCTGTACGACCGGGACACCGTCGAGCGGCTGCTCGACCGGCTGGTCCGGGTCTTGACCCAGGTCACCGCCGACCCCGGCCAGTCGATCACCGCGGTCGACGTGCTTGGGGACGCCGAACGCGAGCTGATGGCGCGGTGGAACGCCACCGGCGCCGAAATCCCGCCGGTGACCCTGACCGAACTGCTGGACCGGCGGATGACGGCCGACCCGGACGCCGAGGCGCTGGTGTTCGAAGACGAGCGGCTAACCTACGCGGAACTGGACCGCAGATCCGGCCGGCTGGCGATGGCACTGCGATCCAGGGGTGCCGGGGTCGAGCGGGTGGTGGCCGTGGCGCTGCCCCGCTCGATCGAGCTGATCGTCGCGCTGGTCGCGGTCGTCCGGTCGGGCGCCGCGTACCTGCCGATCGAGCCCGACCTGCCCGCGGGCCGCCGCGACGCGATGATCACCGACGCGGAACCGGTGTTCGTCCTCGACGAGGAGACCTACCGGGAGCTGTCCGAGCTGCCCGCTGGCCCGTACACCCCGCCGGGGCAGCACCCGCGCACTCCCGCCTACGTGCTGTTCACCTCCGGGTCGACCGGCAGGCCGAAGGGGGTGGTCATCGAGCACGAGGCCATCGTCAACCGGCTGCTGTGGATGCAGGCGGAATTCGGGCTGCGGCCCGACGACCGGGTGCTCCAGAAGACCCCGGCGGGCTTCGACGTGTCGGTGTGGGAGTTCTTCTGGGCCTTCGTCGAGGGCGCCACCCTGGTCGTGGCCGCGCCGGGCGGGCACCGGGACCCGCGTTACCTGGCCGGTGTCCTGCGCGCCGAACGGATCACCACGATCCACTTCGTGCCGTCGATGCTCCAGGCGTTCCTCACCGAACTCGGCGCCGACCCCGGCACGTTCGATCTGCGCCGCGTGATCTGCAGCGGCGAGGCGCTTTCCCCGGCGCTGCAGCACCAGTACCACCAGGTCATGGACGCGCCCCTGGCCAACCTCTACGGGCCGACCGAGGCCGCTGTGGACGTCACGAGCTGGCGATGCCTCCCGGACACCGACGCCACCTCGGTCCCGATCGGCGCGCCGGTGTGGAACACCCGGGCGCGCGTGCTGGACGCGAACCTGGACGCGGTCGCCATCGGGGTCCCCGGTGAGCTGTACCTGGCAGGCGTCCAGCTCGCCCGCGGCTACCGGCACAACCCGAGGCTGACGGCGGAACGGTTCGTCGCCGACCCGGGCGGCCCGCCGGGCACCCGGATGTACCGGACCGGCGACCTCGTGCGCTGGACCCCGGCGGGCCAGCTCCAGTACCTCGGCCGCGGTGACCACCAGGTGAAGCTGCGCGGTGTCCGGATCGAGCCCGATGAGATCAGCGCCGCGGTCGCCGCGCACCCCGCCGCCGACCAGGTGGCGGTGGCGGTCCACGCACCCGAGCCGGACGTCCAGCGTCTGGTCGCCTACGTCGTGCCGAACGCCGGAGCGGCACCGGGGGTGCGCGCCATCGCCCGGTGGGAGGAGACCGGCGAGATCGACGACCTGCCCCGGCACCCGCTGCCGAACGGACGGCTGGTCCTCGGCCGCAACGCCGCCGAGATCGAGTACCTCTACCAGGAGATCTTCGAGCGCAAGGAATACCTGCGGCACGGCATCAGCGTGCCGGACGGCGCGACCGTCCTGGACGTCGGTGCGCACGTCGGCATGTTCAGCCTGTTCGTCGGCACCCAGGCCAGAAACGTCACGATCTACGCGTTCGAGCCGATTCCCGAGCTGTACCGGGAGATGGTGCTCAACACGAGCCTGAACGACATCCACACGCACGCGTTCCCGTACGGCCTTTCGGACCGGCCTGGCACGGCCGATTTCGTGTACTACCCGCAGTTCTCCATGCTGTCCGGTCAGTTCGGCGACCTGGCGGAGGCGGGCGCGCTGGCGGGCAGCCGGATCAAGCGCCTCGCGCAGGGGCCTGGCGACTTCGCCGCTCTCAGTGGTGAGCTGGAGGTCCTGATCTCCCAACGGCTCAAGGAGCGCCAAGAGGTCACGTGCGAGCTGCGTACCCTGTCGTCCGTGCTCGACGAGCACGCCATCGCGCACGTCGACCTGCTGAAGGTGGACGCGGAGAACAGCGAGCTCGAAGTGCTCGCGGGCGTCCGGGACGAGCACTGGGCGCGGATCGATCAGGTCGTCGTGGAGGTGCACGACACCGGTGATCGGCTGGCCGCCGTGGTCGACTTGCTCGTGGGTCACGGTTTCACGACCGCGTCGGAGACCGCGGACCTGCTCGTCGACAGCGGGCTGGTGAACGTGTTCGCGGTCCGGCCGGGCAGCGCCGCGCCGGTCGCCGCCGCGGCGGACGAGCGCTGGTTCGACCCGGACCGGTTCTCGGCGGACCTGCGGGCCATCGCGGGGAACTTGCTGACTCCCGCGATGCTGCCGACGGACTTCGTGTACCTCGACCGGATCCCGCTGTCGGCCAACGGGAAGCTCGACCGCGCGGCCCTCCCGGCGCCCAAGCGGGTGACCGTCGCCGGCAAGGCGCCGAGCACGCCGCAGGAGGCCCGGTTGGCCGAGCTGTTCGCACGGGCGCTCGACATCGAAAGCGTCGGCGTGGACGGCAACTTCTTCGAGCTCGGCGGGCACTCGCTGGTAGCGGCGAAGCTGGTGGGGCTGATCAAGGAATCGCTCGGCGTCGAACTCGGCGTGGGCGCGATCTTCCAGGCACCGACCGTGACCGAGCTGGGCGCCCTGATCGGCCACGGCGGCACCGGTGACGCCATGGACCTGCTGATGCCGATCCGCACCGGCGGCGACGGCAGGCCGATCTTCTTCCTGCACCCGGGAATCGGCCTTGGCTGGTGCTACTTCGGGTTCGGACGGCACCTGCGCGGCAATCCGCTCTACACGATCCAGTCCAGGGCGGTGCACGGGCTCGACCACATGGTGCTGGACATCCCGGCGATGGCGACCGACTACCTCGAGCACGTGCGGAGCCTGCAGCCGCACGGGCCGTACCGGTTCGTCGGCTGGTCGTTCGGCGGCAACATCGCGCACGCGATGTCCACCATGCTCAGCGACGAGGGCGAGGAGGTGGAGCTGCTCGCGGTGCTGGACTCCTACCCCTACGCCGGCACGCCGCCGGGCATCGCGAGCCCGGACATCGCCGAGGTCAACCCGCTGCACATCGCGCTGGTGCGGCAGTGCTTCCCGCAGATGGACGCGGGGGAGACCATCGAGGAGGAACGGCTGGCGCTGCTCGCGGGCATCCTCACCCGGCACCAGTGGCTGGCCAGCCACCACGAGCCCGGGACGCACCGCGGCGACATCGTCCACTTCCAGGCCGTCGGCCATCCAGACGAGTGGCGGCTCAATCCGCATTCGTGGCGGGACTTCATCTCCGGCGAGGTCCGCAGCCACCCGATGGGGGTCAGCCACTTCGATCTGCTCGACGCCGACCACCTGCCGCTGATCGCCGACGTGATCGAGGCCGAGCTCCGGCGCGTGCGGTCGTGACCCCGTGCGCGCTGTTCGAGGAACAGGTCGCGCGGACGCCGGAGGCGGTCGCCGTGGAGTTCCGCGGGGAGCACCTCACCTACGCGGAGCTGGACGCGCGGGCGGTCCGCCTGGCCGGGCACCTGGTCGACCGCGGAGTGGGGGCGGGCTCGATCGTCGGGCTCGTCCTGCCCCGGTCGGCCGATCTGGTCGTCGCGCTGTTGGCGGTCCTCAAGACCGGTGCCGCGTACCTGCCGATCGATCCGTCCTACCCGCGCGACCGCGTCTCGTTCATCCTCGGCGACGCCGGACCGCAGGTCGTGCTCACCACGGCCGTGCTCCGCGGCAGGTACCCGGCGGAGCTCGTCCTCGACGAGCTGGACCTGACCGGGCGCCCCGCGGCGCTCCGCACGGCCGATCCCCACCCGGCGAGCGCCGCGTACGTGATCTACACCTCCGGTTCCACCGGCACGCCCAAGGGCGTCGTGGTCACCCGCGCCGGCCTGACGAACTTCCTGCTGGCGATGCGCCGCGAATTCCCGCTGACCGCCGAGGACCGGCTGCTGGCCGTCACCACCATCGCGTTCGACATCGCCGGTCTGGAGCTCTACCTGCCGCTGATCTCCGGGGCGGCGGTCGTGCTGGCCGGCGACGAGGAGGCGCGCGATCCGGACGCGCTCCGCCGGACGGTGGCCGACGACCGGATCACGATCATGCAGGCGACGCCCGCACTGTGGCAGATGGTCCTGACCGGCCCGTCGTTCCGGAACGTGACCGCGCTGGTCGGCGGGGAGGCGCTGCCGCCGGGACTGGCGTCCGCGATGACGGCGGCCTCGGCCCGCGTGGTGAACCTGTACGGGCCGACCGAGACCACGATCTGGTCCTCCCGGCACCGGGTCCGCGACGACGCCCCGTCGGCGTCGCTCGGTGAGGCGATCCGCAACACCCGGCTGTACGTGCTGGACGAGGCGTTGCGCTCGGTGCCGGAGGGCGAGCTGTACATCGCGGGTGACGGGCTGGCGCGCGGCTACCTCCACCGGCCAGGGCTCACCGCGACCCGGTTCGTGGCCGATCCGTTCGGGCCGCCGGGCTCGCGCCTGTACCGCACCGGCGACCTCGTCCGGCGGGAGCGGACACTGGTCTTCCTCGGCCGGGCCGACCACCAGGTGAAGATCCGGGGCTTCCGGATAGAACCGGGCGAGATCGAGTCCGTACTCGCCGAGCTGCCCGAGGTGGAACGGGCGGTGGTCGTCGCGAAGGAGATCTCAGCGGCCGACAGGCGGCTCGTCGCGTACCTGCGGCCGCGTCCCGGGTGCGACCTGCCCCCGGCCCGCTCGCTGGTGAAGCACTGCGCCAGGACACTGCCCGGCCATATGGTCCCGTCGGTTTTCGTCGAAGTACCCCGCTTCCCGTTGACGGACAACGGGAAGCTCGACCGGAGCGCACTCCCCGAACCGGTGTGGGCCGCAGACGTCGCCCGCCGCGCACCGCGCACCAGCCAGGAGGAAGCGCTCTGCCGGGCGTTCAGCGAGCTGCTCGGCGTCGGCGAGGTCGGCATCGACGACGACTTCTTCGATCGCGGCGGGCATTCCCTCCTGGGTGCCCAGTTGGTCAGCCGGGTCCGTGCGAGCCACGGCGTGGGCATGACCATGGCGGACCTGTTCGAACGCCGGACGGTGGCCCGCATCGCGACCCTGCTGCCCGCCGTGACGGACGCGGCGGACGGGGTGGGCGCCCCCGGCTCGTTACCGGACGCGGCCGGGCAGCGGCTCGCCGAGTGGCGGGCGATCCACGACGACCACTACGCCGCCGGCGGCGGATCCGACCTCGGTGAAGACTTCTCGATCTGGACCAGCAGTTACGACGGGGCGCCGATCCCGCTGGCGGACATGCGCGAATGGCGCGCGACGACGGTGGCCAGGATCCGCGCGCTGCGGCCGCGTCGGATCCTCGAAATCGGGGTCGGCAGCGGACTGCTCCTGGCCCACCTGGCACCGCACTGCGAGTCGTACTGGGCCACCGACTTCTCCGCGCCCGCTCTCGACCGGCTCGCCAGCCAGCTCGCCGCGGTGCCGCGGATGGCGGCCAAGGTCACCCTGCTCAACCGCGCTGCCACCGATTTCACCGGCGTCCCCGCCGGTTCCTTCGACGTCGTGGTGGTCAACTCGGTCGTGCAGTACTTCCCCTCCGGCGGGTACTGCGAGGACGTGTTCGACGGCTGCGCCGCCGCGCTCCGGCCCGACGGCGAGCTGTTCGTCGGGGACGTGCGGAACCTGCGGCTGCTCGACTGCTTCCACGCGGGTGTGGCTGCGGCCCGGTCCGCCACGGGACCCGGGGGCCCCACACACGCCGCCCTGTTCCGGCGGAACCTCGACCTGGAGCGGGAGCTACTCATCGATCCGTCGTTCTTCACCTCATACGCGACCGCTGGGCACGCGTTCCGCTCGGCCGCACTCATGCTGAAACGAGGTACGGCCCACAACGAGCTCACGCGCTACCGGTATGACGTCGTGCTGTCCAAGAAGGACACGGCGAAGACCGCCGAGGTCCCCGTCGTCCGGTGGCGCCCCGGCAATTCCGATGTGGACGGTCTGCCGTGGTGGCAGGGCACCGCGGTGCCCGCCGAGTTCTGGGTGACCGGGATCCCCAACGCCAGGCTGGCGCCCGATCTCGCCGCGCTGGCCGCGCTGACCGGCCATCCGCGCGCCGAGCACGACGGGGTCGACCCCGAGAACCTGGCGAGGGCGGCCGAGGCGGCGGGGTACCGGGTGCGCGCGCAGCCCTCGGACGAGTGCGACGGCCGCGCGTTCGACGCGTATTTCCGGCGAGAAACGGCGGCGGAGCAGGACTACGGGCCGAGCGCGCCGGGACCGGCGGTGCTCGCGCGGCACCCGGACCGGTATTTCAACGATCCCGTCGACGGCGGGAGCCACCAGAGCCCTGCCGAAGCTCGATCCTGAGGCCTGCCACGACGACAGCGGGACGCGGCCGCCAGTGTCCGGAATGGACAGTCCGTTGTGGCTGGAGTCAGGGGAGCGAGCCGGCGGGGCGGCCGGGCCGGGCACCGTCGCGGTTCGCACCAGGTGGGAACCTGGCGTCGGGGCCGGGTCACCCACTATCCTGGTCGTCGAGTCGAGAGGCGCTGCAACGGGTTCCGGCCCGCCACGCTCGGCTCGCTGAACTTCCGCAAGGGCGCCTCCCACTACTTGGGAGGTGGCTGTGGCCGGCACGGCGAGCGGCGAGAAGGCCCTGCGGGAGCTTCTGGACCAGCGGGTTGTGGTCCTCGACGGCGGGTGGGGCACCATGCTCCAGAACGCCGGGCTCACCCCGGCGGACTACCGCGGCGACCGGTTCGGCGAGCACCCCAAGGACGTCACCGGCGACCCCGACCTGCTGAACCTCACGCGCCCCGACGTGATCCTCGACGTGCACCGCCAGTACCTCGCCGCGGGCGCGGACGTCACCACCACCAACACCTTCACCGCCACCAGCGTCGGCCAGGCCGACTACGGGCTGGAGTCCCTGGTCAGGGAGATGAACCTGCGCGCCGCCGAACTCGCGCGGCAGGCCGCGGACGAGGCGGGCGGGCGGTTCGTGGCGGGGTCCATCGGGCCGCTCAACGTGACCCTTTCGCTGTCGCCGCGGGTCGAGGACCCGGCTTACCGCGCGGTGTCCTTCGACCAGGTCCACGCCGCCTACGCGGAGCAGATCGAGGCGCTCGCCGAGGGCGGTGTCGACGTGCTGCTCGTCGAGACGATCTTCGACACGCTCAACGCGAAGGCGGCGATCTCGGCCGCCCGCGAGGTCGCGCCGCACCTGCCGCTGTGGATCTCGGTGACGATCGTCGACCTGAGCGGGCGCACACTGTCCGGGCAGACCGTCGAGGCGTTCTGGCGCTCCATCGAGCACGCTTCCCCGCTGGTGGTCGGCCTGAACTGCTCGCTCGGCGCCGAGGAGATGCGGCCGCACGTCGCGGAGCTGTCCCGGCTCGCGACCACCTACACCGCGTGCTACCCCAACGCGGGCCTGCCGAACGCCTTCGGCGGCTACGACCAGACCCCCGGCGAAATGGGGCAGCTGCTCGGCGACTTCGCCGCGTCCGGGATGGCGAACATCGTCGGCGGCTGCTGCGGGACCACCCCGGAGCACATCTCCGCGATCGCCTCGGCGGTGTCCGGCGCCGCGACCCGCCCGGTACCGGCACCGGCGGCGCGCACGCGGTTCAGCGGGCTCGAGCCGTGGGAGATGACCGAGGACACCGGGTTCGCGATGATCGGGGAGCGCACCAACGTCACCGGTTCCGCCCGGTTCCGCAGGCTGATCGAAGCCGACGACCACCAGGCCGCCGTCGACGTCGCGCTGGAGCAGGTCCGCGGCGGCGCGAACGTGCTCGACGTCAACATGGACGCCGACCTGCTCGACAGCGAGCGGGCGATGACCACGTTCCTGAACCTGATCGCGACCGAGCCCGAGGTGGCCAGGATCCCGATCATGATCGACAGTTCCAAGTGGACGGTGCTCGAAGCGGGCCTCAAGTGCGTGCAGGGCAAGGGGATCGTCAACTCGATCAGCCTGAAGGAAGGGGAGGGGCCCTTCCTCGAGCAGGCGCGGCGGATCCGCGACTACGGCGCCGGCGTCGTGGTGATGGCCTTCGACGAGCAGGGGCAGGCCGACACCGCCGACCGCAAGGTGGAGATCTGCGCCCGCGCCTACGACCTGCTCACCAGTGAAGCGGGTTTCCCCGCCGAGGACATCGTGTTCGACCCGAACGTGCTCGCGGTCGCCACCGGCATCTCGGAGCACAACGGCTACGCGAAGGCGTTCCTCGACGCGCTGCCCCGGATCAAGCAGCGTTGTCCCGGCGCGCACACCAGCGGCGGGATCTCGAACCTGTCGTTCTCCTTCCGCGGCAACAACGTGGTGCGCGAGGCGATGCACTCGGCGTTCCTGTTCCACGCGGTCAAGGCCGGGCTGGACATGGGCATCGTCAACGCCGGGCAGCTCGCCGTCTACCAGGACATCCCCGCAGACCTGCTGGAACTCGTCGAGGACGTGCTGTTCGACCGGCGGCCCGACGCCACCGACCGGCTGGTCACCTTCGCCGAAACGGTCAGTGGCAAGGGAACCCGCCGCGAGGTGGACCTGTCCTGGCGCGACGCACCGGTGGCGGAGCGGCTGTCGCACGCGCTCGTGCACGGCATCGTCGACTTCATCGAAGACGACACGGAGGAAGCGCGGCAGTCGCTGGCGCGTCCGCTCGAAGTGATCGAGGGGCCACTCATGGACGGGATGAAGATCGTCGGGGACCTCTTCGGCGCCGGGAAGATGTTCCTGCCGCAGGTGGTCAAGAGCGCGCGGGTGATGAAGCGCTCGGTCGCCTACCTCGAACCGTTCATGGAGGAGGAGAAGGAGCAGGCGCGGCTGGCGGGCACCCTGGTTTCCGGGCACGGCAACGGGAAGGTCGTGCTCGCCACGGTCAAGGGCGACGTGCACGACATCGGGAAGAACATCGTCGGCGTCGTGCTGGGCTGCAACAACTACGAGGTCATCGACCTCGGGGTGATGGTGCCCGCGGCGAAGATCCTGGACACCGCGGTCGCCGAGAACGCCGACGTGATCGGCCTGTCCGGGCTGATCACGCCGTCGCTCGACGAGATGGTCAACGTGGCAGGAGAAATGCAGCGCCGCGGGCTGAAGCGGCCCCTGCTGATCGGAGGTGCGACCACCTCGCGCCAGCACACCGCGGTGCGGATCGCGCCCGCCTACGACGCGACCACCGTGCACGTGCTCGACGCGTCGAGGGTGGTGGGCGTCGTTTCGGACCTGCTCGACCCCGAGCGGGCGGACGGTCTCGACGTCGCCAACCGGGCCGAGCAGGAACGCCTGCGCGAGCAGCACGCGAACCGCCAGCAGCGCGCGCTCCTGACCTACGACCAGGCTCGCGCGAACCCTGAGCGGGTCCCGTTCGACGAGCTGCCGACGCCGGAGTTCACCGGCGTCCGCACGGTGCGGCCCGCGCTCACCGAACTGCGCGAGATGATCGACTGGCAGTTCTTCTTCCTGGCGTGGGAGCTGAAGGGCAAGTACCCGGCGATCCTGGACCAGCCGGTGGCGCGCGAGCTGTTCGACGAGGGGAACGCCCTGCTCGACGAGATCATCGAGAAGGGGCAGTTCCGCGCGGAGGGCGCCTACGGCTTCTGGCCCGCGCACTCCGACGGCGACGACATCCTGCTCGAGAACGGCGTGGGATTCCCGATGCTGCGGCAGCAGACCGAAAAGCCGACGGGGAGGCCGAACCGCTGCCTCGCCGACTACGTGGCGCCGCGGGGCGATCACCTCGGCGGGTTCGCCGTGGCCATCCACGGCGCCGAAGAGCTCGCCGCGCGCTACGAGGCCGAGCACGACGACTACAAGGCGATTATGGTCAAGGCGCTGGCCGACCGGCTCGCCGAGGCGTTCGCCGAGTACCTGCACCTGCGCGCCCGCCGCGAATGGTTCGAGCCCGGTGCCGAACCGGCCCTCGAGGACCTGCACGCCGAACGCTTCCGCGGCATCCGCCCCGCGCTCGGCTACCCGGCGAGCCCGGACCACAGCCTCAAACAGGAACTGTTCGACCTGCTCGACGCGGGGGCCATCGGCATGGAGCTGACGACCTCGTTCGCGATGACCCCGGCGGCGAGCGTCAGCGGCCTGATCTTCGCGCACCCCGGTTCGCGGTACTTCACCGTCGGGCGGCTCGGCCGCGACCAGATCGAGGACTACGCGAAACGCCGCGGCCTCGACATCACCGAGGTCGAACGCTGGCTGCGGCCCAACCTCGCCTACGAGCCCGAGGGCGGCACGAGCTGACCTGAGGTCCGGGGAACTGTCGGGGGCGCGGCGCATACTGGGCACATGTCCGAGCCGATCCCGCTCTTCCCCGAGCCCACGGTGGATCCGGCCGTGTTCGCCGAGGTGCAGCACGACCGGTTCCGCGGCCACAACATGCGCATCGGGCTGTCCTCCGCGGTGCACGCGTCCGCGGATCGCCCGTGGATCAACGGGCTGACCTTGCTGGCGCCCGCGTGCCACCAGGGCTGGTCCGGCCTCGGCTCCGGCGAGCTGACGCCGACGCGGCACGAGGTCACCTGCCTGAAGTGCCGCCGGATTCGCGGCCTCGGCCGGGGCGACGAGGCGCAGTACGCGTTGTTCGCGCTGCCCGCCACCGGGACCGGCTGAGGCAGGGGATACCGGGCGAACGGGGACGAACCCGCCCCGGCCCGCGGCCCTCGGTGAACTTTCACTCGACGGGCCGGTGTCGGGCCGGAGGCACCGTGCCGGATTCCCGTAGCCTGGCCGGGTGGTCGAACCCCTCTCCCAGCACGCTTCCCAGAACGAACCCGAACCCGACGAGCAGGCCGCGCCGCGCTCGGGCAGGCGCCGCAAGGCGAAGAAACAGCGCTCGTTCTGGGTCGAACTGCCGATCCTGATCGTGATCGCGCTCGTACTGGCGTTCGTGTTCCAGCAGTTCTTCGCGAAGGTCTACACCATCCCGTCGGGCTCGATGGAGAGCACGCTGCACGGCTGTACCGGCTGCTACGGCGACAAGATCCTGGTCGACAAGCTCGTCTACGACTTCACCGAGCCGACGCCCGGCGAGGTGGTCGTGTTCAAGGGCCCCGAACCGTGGGTGAAGAACGAGGCGCTGCCGGAGCCGTCGTCCAACGCGTTCGTCCGGTTCCTGCACACCGTGGGTTCGGCGTTCGGGCTCGCGCCGCCGGACGAGCGCGACTTCGTCAAGCGCGTGATCGCGACGGCTGGCCAGACCGTCCAGTGCTGCGACGCGAAGAACCGCGTGGTGGTGGACGGCAAGGCGCTCGACG
Source organism: Amycolatopsis sp. CA-230715 (assembly GCF_018736145.1). Lineage (GTDB taxonomy): Bacteria > Actinomycetota > Actinomycetes > Mycobacteriales > Pseudonocardiaceae > Amycolatopsis. The sequence goes on along the minus strand of NZ_CP059997.1, from coordinate 176,911 downwards.
AGCCGTACCTGCACTGGCAATCCCCGTCGCACCAGCAGCAGGACACGTTCCCGCCGATCACGGTGCCGCCGAATTCCTTGTTCGTGCTCGGGGACAACCGGAACAATTCGTGCGATTCGCGATGCCAGGGCGACAAGCGGCTGGGCGGCATGGTGCCGGTGGAGAACGTGATCGGAAAGGCGCGGATCATCGTGCTGCCGCCGAGCAGGTGGGGCGGGGTCAGTGATCACAATCCGCAGGAGAAGGCCCAGTCGACGACGGTGGCGGCTGGCCTGAGCGCGCCGTCGTGGCAGCAGGGAATTCCGATCGGGTTCGGCGCGATCGCGGCGTGGCCGGTGCTGGCAGGCGGGCGGAGGCTGTTTTCCGGGGTGCGCGACAAAGTCAAGTCGAAGCGGTGATTCACGGCGGGCCCGGCGTGCGCGCTCGTCTTGGTGCGGGGGTCGCGCCGGGCTCGTCGGTGTCCGTGCGAAGAGGTCAGGAGGCGAGCGCCTCGTTGATGCCGAGCAGGTCGTCCGCGGTCCTGGTCGGTGAGAACTCGACGAGCTCGTAGCGCGCCAGGTGCCGGAGCACGAGCGGGTCGGTGGCCAGGATGGCGCGGAGCTTGTCCTGGCCGAGCGGGCGGACGAGAATAACCCTCCCGGAATCCGTGGTACATTTTCCGGCAGCGACGAAAATCCCCCTTTCGAACTGCTTTCGTAACCAGATCATGTGTTCGGCGAGTGAGTAGTCGACTTCGATCTCCGGTTCGAGGTATTTCTGCAAGGCTATGTACATACCGTGATTCTAGACCCGGGGGGCCGGTCACGGAGTGCTCTTTTCCAGTGGCGCCGGACACCAATGCAAAGTAAAAGCCAAGAGAATGTTCATGAACTTTACCCCTCCTTTTTCGACCCGTGACGGAATCGAAAATTCCGGTGGCGCGGACGGCGCCGCGCCACCGGAGGCGGGTCAGGTCACGCGGCGGAGCCAGCCCCTGGTGTCCTCGATGCGGCCGTACTGAAGGTCGAGCAGGTGCTCGCGCAGGGCGAGCGTGGTCTTCCCCGGCTCGCCGTCGCCGATCACGGTTTCGCCCTCTTCGTCGCGGAAGCCGACGATCGGGGTGATCACCGCCGCGGTGCCGGTCGCGAACACCTCGGTGAACTCGCCCGCGCGCAGTTCCGCCAGATCGACGGACCGTTCGACGGGCGTCAGGCCGTGTTCCTCCGCGAGGGCGAGCACGCTGTCGCGCGTCACGCCTTCGAGGATGGTGCCGAGGCCGGGCGTGACCAGGCGGCGGTCCTCGGTGACCAGGCACAGGTTCATCGTGCCCGATTCCTCGAGCTTCGAACGGTGCGCGCTGTCCAGGTAGAGCACCTGGTCGCAGCCGTGCCGCTTCGCCTCCAGCTGGGCGGCCAGCCCACCGGCGTAGTTGCCGCCGCACTTGGCCGCGCCGGTGCCGCCCGCCGCCGCGCGCGTGTACGCGGTGCTGATCCACAGCGTCACCCCGGCGACGCCCGCCGGGAAGTAGGCACCGGCCGGGCTCGCGATCACCGCGTACCGGATCTCAGCCGCCGGGCGCACACCGAGGAACGCCTCGCTGGCGAACATGTACGGCCGCAGGTACAGGCTGCGCTCGTCGGAGCCGTCGGGAACCCAGGCCTCGTCGGCGCGCACGAGCTGCTCGACGCTGCGCAGGAACGCTTCCTCGGGCAGTTCGGGCAGGGCGAGCCTGCGCGCGGAGGCGGCGAACCGGCGCGCGTTCAGCTCCGGCCGGAACAACCGGACGCCGCCGTCGGCGTGCCGGTAGGCCTTGAGGCCCTCGAAGATCTCTTGCGCGTAGTGCAGCACGGCCGCGCTCGGGTGCAGGGAAAACGGCGCCAGCGCCGTCACCGCGCGGTCGTGCCAGCCCTGCTCGGGGGTCCAGGTGGCGGTCGCCATGTGGTCGGTGAACGTCCTGCCGAACCCGGGATCGGCCAGCGCGGCGGCGCGCTCGGCCGCCGGAAGGGCGTTTTCGGCGGGGCGAAGGGGAAAGTCGTGCATCGAAGTCCTCACTCGGATGGGCCGGTTCGTGCGGGGGCCTGCCGCGAGGATCTCGCCTGCCGCCGCCGCGATACCGGGGCGGCCGCCCGGCCAGTTCGTCGCCGGGCACCGCACCGAGTGGCCGGGTGCACCGGCCCGGCGGCGGATCGCCGCTCGCGCTCAGTCTCGCCGATCCGGGCCGCGGGGCAAAACCATTACCCGCGGCGATGTCCCCGCGCCCCTCGGTGTTGGATGATCCGGTGCACCGATATCGCGCTGTCGTCGTGTTCCTCGTGCTCGAGATCGCTGTTCTCGGTGCGGTCCTGCTGCTGCGCGGGTTCCCCGGCATGGACCTGGAGGTCTACCTCGGCGGGGCGCGCGCGCTCGCCGCCGACGGCGACCCGTACCTCGGGAAGGTCCTCACCTCGCAGGGCGTGCACCTGCCGTTCACCTACACCCCGTTCGCCGCGGCGGTGTTCCTGCTCGGCACCCTCACCCCGCTGAAGCTCACCCTGATCGCGATGAACGTCGCCTCGATCATCGGGCTCGGGATCGTGGTGTACCTGGTGCAGGTCGCCGATGGCAGGCGCCGTCGCACCGCGGCAGCCGTCGCGCTCGTGGCCCAGCTCGGCGCGGCGCTCATCGAACCGGTGCTGGCCACGCTCAACTACGGCCAGGGCAACGTCTTCCTGATGCTCGCGGTCGTCGCCGACGTGCTCGTGCCGTGGCGGCGGTGGCCGCGCGGGGTCCTGGTCGGGCTCGCCGCCGCGGTCAAGCTGACACCGCTGGTGTTCTGCCTGTTCTTCTTGCTGCGCAAGGACTTCCGCTCACTCGCGCGGACGCTCGGCACGTTCGCCGGTGCCGGGGCGGTGATGTGGCTGGTGGCGCCGGAGGCGTCGGCGAAGTACTGGCTGCACCTGATGTCGGACACCACGCGCATGGGCGATCTGTGGTTCGTCAGCAACCAGTCGCTGCGCGGCCTGCTCGCGCGCGCGGGCATGGGCCTGACCACCTCGACGACGCTCGTGTGGGCGGCGTTGGCCGTGTGCGCGCTGGTCCTCGCGACCGGGGCGATCACCGCCGCGCTGCGCGCGGGACGGCTCCCGCTGGCGCTGGTGAGCTGCGCGCAGCTGGGGCTGCTGGTTTCGCCGGTGTCGTGGACGCACCACTGGGTGTGGTGCGCGCCCGCGGTCGTCCTGCTCGCGTGGTCGGCGCGCACCCGCTGGACCACCGATCCGTTCGCGGCGAGGGTCCTCGCCGCGGTGTCCGCGCTCGCCACGATCCTGTTCCTCACCGGGCTGCCGTGGCTGAAGCCGTTCCCCGCGGGCTCGGTGTTCTCGTGGCTGGGCGCCGAAAGCTACGTCCTGTTCGGAACGCTCTTGCTCGCCACCGTGTGGTGGGCGTCCGCGCGCGAGAGCGCCGCGAAAGGACTCCGCGACGAGCCGCCCGGTGGCGGAGAGCGGCTCGTCGCGGAATCAGCGGGTTAGATCGGCGATCAGCGATGCGGAGCCGGGTGCGCCGATCCGGACAAACATCGGGGTGGTGCCCAGCGGCGCCGGGTACCCGTGCAGCGTCCTGCCGCCGAACACGAGCCGCTTCGCGGCCGGATCCCACCACAGCCCGGCGGGCAGCACCACGTCGCGGCTGGCGCCTTCGGTGATCTTCGGTGCGGCGAGCAGCGCGGGCCCGAGCATCCACTCGTCGTCGATCGTGTCGAAGCGGTGGTCGCCGGGGAAGTCGAAGAACACCGGCCGCATGATCGGGCTGCCGTCCGCGACCGCCTGCCGCACCTGGGTCTTCAGGTAGCCCGCCAGCTTCGCGTGCGTGCGCACGGCCTCGGCGTAGTACTTCGCGGTTTCCGCGGGGTAGGTCACCGGTTTGCCGGTGGTGGTGTCGATCGTGCTCACCGGTGAGGTGGAGGAGTACATCAGCGGCATCAGCGAGGCCGCCTGCGCCCAGCGCACCAGTACCTCCGGCGACGGCGGCGGGTTGCTGTTCGACCCACCGATCATGTCGGTCTCGACGAACGGGTAGCCGTTGCCGGAGATGGCCATCGAGCGGCGCAGCGACGTGCGCAGCCCGCCCCAGCTGGCGTCCGCGTCCACGGCCCTGATCACGAACCCGTAGCGCTGGTTGCCCCAGTGCGTGCGGATCCCGACGCCCTGCTGGTCGAACCCGTCCGCCATGTCCGCGCCGAGCTTCTGGTAGTCGCGCGGGGTGAGGCCGTTCGAGGTGGCGCAGCTGTCGTCGAAGAACCGGGTGTCGAACTTGAACCCGTCCACGCCGTACTTCGACATCAGGCAGTGGAGGTTGCCGGTGTACCAGTTCCGTGCCGCCTCGTTGGCGAGGTCGATGATGCCCGCGGTGCCGTTCCACCACTTGACGGTGCACGGCTTCGCCGGATCTTCCTTGCTGCGCACCAGATATCCGTGATCCCGCGCGTAGGCGTAGTTCGCGGAGTCGAGGTTGATCCAGAACGTGGTCCACAGCCCGAACTTCTGGCCCATCCCGTGGATCTTGTCCACCATGGACTTCGGGTCCGGGAAGGTCTTCGCGTCGAAGGTCAGGTTGCCGTAGTTCGACTCCCACTTGTCATCGAGCTGAATGGTGTGCCCGGTGACGCCGGCCGCCTTGAGATCGTCGGCCCACTTCAGCACCTTGTCCTGGTCGATGTCCCGGTAGTACTGCGCCCACGAATTCCACAGTGGACTGGCGAACTCGGCGTCGGTGGCGTCGCTCTTCTCCGGCTTGCCGACCTCGCCGACGTAGTCGTCGTACACCGCGCGGCGGCTGCTCTCGACGAACACGGTGCTCGAGTACTCGCGCGCCTTGGTGACGGTGAGATCCGCGCGCCCTCCGCCGAGGGCGACCTTCATCGGCTGGTCGGTCCGGACGTACACGCCGACCGATTTCGAGGTGTAGAAGTACGGCTCCTGCATCATGTAGCTGGCGGGGGAGAACTCCGGTTCGTCGACAGCGCCCGCCGACAACGGGTACGGCTGCTGCTTGCCCTCGCTCGTCTCGCCGCCGCCGTACCACTGGCCGGATGCGGCGAGGTCGAAGTGCGTCGCCCGGTCGCCATCCGGCTCGCCGTCGACCGACCAGCGGAGGTCGAACCGGTCGGCCTTCGGGGTCAGCCGCAGCGTGACGGTCTTGCCGGTGGTGCTGTCCGCCACCGCGACGAGAGCGCCGTCCCGGTGCGTGACCGAACGGACCCGGGTGGCCACGCCGCCGCCGAAGGTGAAGGCGTCCGGCGCGGTGCGCAGGAGGGGTTCGCCGCCGCGGGACGCGGTCACGCCGAGGCGGCCGATGTCGATGCGCAGCTGGTAACCGGGCGCGCCGAGGCTGCGGGGAACCGAGAATGCCACGGATCCCGGTGCCCGGGTGAGCCCGTCTTCCACCGCCTCGGCGGGCGTGACGGCGCTCGCGAGCACGAGGCTCGCGGTCGCACCGCACAGCAGGGGACGCCAGCGCATGGATGCCTCCAGATGCGTGAATGTGCGCGTTACTGCCACCAAAAAGTCAGGACTAAGCAGAACGCGTCAAGCCCGCGTTGTCAAGGCTGGGTTCGATGCCCTTGATGGCGTCAGAAGTAGCCGCCGCCCGCGTTGACGGTTTGCCCGGTGATCCAGCGCGCGTCGTCGGAGGCGAGGAACGAGACGATGCCGGCGATGTCGCCCGGTTCGGCGAGCCGCCCGAGCGGGGTGCGCTTGGCGACGGCGGCGAGTTCGCCCGGCGTCCGCAGCGAGTGGAGCGCGTCGGTGCTCACGGCGCCGGGCAGCACGCTGTTGACGGTGACCCGGCGCGCGCCGAGTTCCCCGGCCAGCACGCGGACCAGCGCGTCGCCCGCCGCCTTGCTCGCGCCGTACACCGCGGTCCCCGGCGAGTGCGTCGCGACGACCCCGCTGGAGACCACGACGATCCGGCCGCCGTCGCGCACCCGGGTGGCCGACTCCCGCAGCGTGCGGAAGGTGGTGAGCGCGTTGGTGGTGAACACCGTGTCGTAGTCCTCGTCGGTGAACTCCGCGACCGGCGCGAACTTGGCGATTCCGACATTGCTCACCACGACGTCGATACCGCCGTAGTGCCGTTCGGCGGCGTCGAAGACCTCGCGAAGCCGGTCGAGATGGGTGACGTCCGCACCGACGGCCGTGGCGCGCCCGCCCGACGCCTCGATCGCCGCGACGACTTCGCCCGCCGCCGCCGCGTCGGATCGGTAGTTGACGAGCACGTCCATCCCGTCCGCGCCGAGCCGTTCCGCGATCGCCCTCCCGATCCCGCGCGAACTGCCGGTCACGATCGCGACGCGCCTCGCCATGTGTTCCCTCCATGATCGTCCACTGTGGACCGCGCTGGTGCCGGGCCGTACCCGAATATAGGCGGGGTGAAATCGACGTGTGCCGCGACGGGCGTTTTCCCTGGTACCAGGGGGAAGTGCTGCGCTGAACGGGCGAGCCGGGCGGCGCGGCGCGCGTTCCGTCGATAACCTGCGAACGGCCACCCGATCCGAGATGACCACCGCACTGGGGGAGCGCATGCACAAGTTCCGCACGGCCGTGCTGGCCGCGGCGCTGGGGACGACGCTGGCGACGACGGTCGCACCGGCGGAGGCGACACCGAAGCCTTCGCTGTCGTTCGACGCCTGCCCCGGTGATCTCGCCACGCCGTACCCCGGTATGACCTGTGCGAGCGTGCAGGTCCCGCTGGACTACGCCGCACCGGAGAAGGGGCAGCTCACGCTGCTGGTCTCGAAGGTGCCCGCGCGGGACCCGGCGAAACGGCGCGGCGCGCTCTTCGTCAACCCCGGTGGCCCCGGCGCGGGTGCCGCCTCCTACGTCGGGAAGCTGACGAAACCGGACGGCAAGGGGGCGACCCGGCTGCCGCCGAGCGTGCTCGACTCGTACGACATCATCGGCATGGACCCGCGCGGCGTCGGGCACAGCTCGCCGTTCGCGTGCGTCGATCCCGGCTACTTCGGCGGCCCGCAACCGGATCCCGACGCCACGGCGGGCCAGGAAAAGCTGTGGCAGACGTGGACGAAGTTCGCCGCCGGGTGCCAGGCGAAGGCGGGCGCCGTGCTGCCGCACCTCGGCACGGTGAACGTCGCGAAGGACATGGACCTCGTCCGCGAGAAGATGGGCGAGCGCAAGCTGAGCTACCTCGGCTTCTCCTACGGCACCTACCTCGGCGCGGTCTACGGCGAGCTGTTCGGGCCGAAGATCGACCGGATGATCCTCGACGGCAACGTCAACCCGGAGCCAGAGGACCTGTGGTACCAGGCGGGGCTGACGCAGCCGCCCGCCGTGCAGAAGCGCGTGACCGACTGGCTCACCTGGGTGGCGAAGTACGACTCGGTGTTCCACCTCGGCGGCAGCGCGGCCGAGACCACGAAGGCGTGGAACGCCGCGCTCGAGGACTTCCGCGCACACCCGCACGGTTCCGTCGGCGTGAACGAACTACTGGGACTGGCGTTCAACGTGATGTTCGCGGAGGTCGGCTGGGAGGACCTCGGCCGCGCGCTGTCCGACTACGCGGTCAAGCACGACGACAGCGCGCTCGTCGGGATGGCTTCGCCGGACGCCACCGCCGCAGGGGTGCAGAAGACCTCGGCGTTCCAGTCGGTGATCTGCGCGGACTCCGCATGGCCGGCCGACCACGCCGTGTACGAACGGGACACCGCCGCGGTCGCGAAGAGCTCGCAGTTCGCCTGGTACAACACGTTCACCAGCGGTGCGGCGTGCGCGAGCTGGCCGGTGCCGCACGGGACGCGGGCACCGGTCACCGGCAAGGGCATGCCGAAGATCCTGATGTTCAACTCCGTCGGCGACCCGGCCACGCCGTACGCGGGCGCGGTGAAGCTGCACAAGGCGCTTCCCGGCTCCGTGCTGGTGACCGAGCGCGATTCGGGGAAGCACTGCGTGTTCGCAAACCCGATCGGGTACACCAACGACCGCGCGCAGCAGCTCGGCGCCGCGTACCTGACCACGGGCCAGCTCCCGCCGTCGGACACCACGATCGCCGGGCACCCGGTGCCGGGACCGTCGGGCACCGCGGCGGCCGAGCCGCAGCGCGCGCCCGCCTGAGGAACGGATTGAGCGCCTCTCCAGCCGGGTACCCGTGCCGGGGAGGTGTTGTCATGGCTTCGACCGTCGCGGACCAGCTGATCACCGAGCACCTGGTGGCGGGGGAGCCGGTGGCGGGCGAGGAGATCGCGCTGCGCGTCGACCAGACCCTCACCCAGGACGCCACCGGCACGCTCGTCATGCAGGAGCTCGAGGCGCTCGGGCTCGATCGCGCCCGCACCGAGCTGAGCGCGCAGTACGTCGACCACAACCTGCTGCAGGCCGACGAAAAGAACGCCGAGGACCACGAGTTCCTCCGCTCGGCCTGCCGCCGCTACGGCCTGTGGTTCTCCAAGGCGGGCAACGGGGTTTCGCACCCGACGCACATGCAGCGGTTCGGGGTGCCCGGCAAGACGATGATCGGCTCGGACTCCCACACCTGCGCCGCGGGTTCGCTCGGCATGCTCGCGATCGGCGTCGGCGGGCTCGAAGTCGCCATGGCCATCGCGGGGGAGCCGCTGTACCTGCGGATGCCGGAGATCTGGGGCGTCCGGTTGACCGGACGGCTCCCGGACTGGGTGTCGGCGAAGGACGTCGTGCTGGAAATGCTGCGGCGCCACGGCGTGAAGGGCGGGCTCAACCGGATCATCGAGTACCACGGGCCCGGTCTCGCCACGCTCACCGCGATGGACCGGCACGTGATCGCGAACATGGGCGCCGAGCTGGGCGCGACCGCGACCGTGTTCCCCGCCGACGACGCCGTGCGCGAATTCCTCGCCGCCGAAGGCAGGGAGGACGATTTCCGCGCACTGGCCGCGGACGAGAACGCCGCCTACGACCACGAGGACGAAATCGATCTGTCCACTGTGGAGCCTCTGGTCGCGCGACCGTCCGCTCCGGACAACGTGGTGCCGGTGCGCGAGGTCGCGGGAACTCCGATCAGCCAGGTCGTGCTCGGCTCCTCGGCGAACCCCGGGCTGCGCGACTTCGCGATCGCGGCCGCGATGGTGCGGGGAAGGCAGACCAGCGACGGCGTCAGCTTCGACGTCAACCCGTCGTCGCGCGAGATCTTCGCGGATCTCACGAAGATGGGCGCCACCACGGATCTTGTGACGGCGGGCGCGCGGATCCACCAGTCGGGATGCATGGGCTGCATCGGAATGGGGCAGGCGCCCGCGAAGGGACGGAACTCGCTGCGCACCTTCCCGCGCAACTTCCCCGGCCGGTCGGGGACCAAGGAGGACTCGGTGTGGCTGTGCTCGCCGGAGACGGCGGCGGCCTCTGCGTTGACGGGCGTCCTGACCGATCCGCGCGACTTCGCCGCCGAGGCCGGGCTCGCGTACCCGGTGCTCGCGTTGCCCGCCGAGGCGACGGTGAACACCAAGATGCTGATGCCGCCGCTGCCGCCGGAACGGGCTCGCGACGAGGAATTGGTGAAGGGCCCCAACATCTCCTCGCTGCCGGACTTCCCGGCACTGCCCGGCCGGATCGAGGCGCCGGTGCTGCTCAAGCTCGGCGACAACGTCTCCACCGACGAGATCTCGCCCGCGGGCGCGAGGGCGCTGCCGTTCCGGTCGAACGTGCCGAAGCTCGCCGAGTTCACCTTCACCCCGGTCGACGAGGACTACCCGGCGAAGGCGCGCGAGATCGCGGACGGGTCGGGGCATTTCATCGTCGCGGGGGAGAACTACGGCCAGGGCTCGTCACGCGAACACGCCGCGATCACCACGCGCCACCTCGGCCTCCGCGCGGTGGTGGCGAAGTCGTTCGCGCGCATCCACTGGCAGAACCTCGCGAACTTCGGCGTGCTGGCGCTCGAGTTCACCGAGCACGAAGACTACGACCGTATCGACGACGGCGACACCCTCGTGCTGGAAGACCTGCGGGACCTCGGTTCCCGCACGGAGATCACCCTCCGCGACACCACGAAGGGCGAGGAGTACCGCCTGCGCCATCGCCTTTCGGAACGCCAGGTGGAAGCGGTGCTCGCGGGCGGCCGGATCCCGCTGCTCGCCCGGTCCTGAGGCCTGGTGGCGGGCTCCGGCGGCGCCGGGGCAAGATGGCCGTCGTGACGGAGCCGGTTCGGGGAGCGCTGCTGGAGGCGACGCTCGAGCGGATCACCTTCGCCAACGAGGAGACCGGCTACACCGTCGCGCGCGTGGACACCGGCCGCGGCGGCGACCTGGTGACGGTGGTCGGCTCGCTGCTCGGCGCGCAGCCGGGCGAGGCGCTGAAGATGCGCGGCCGCTGGGGTTCACATCCGCAGTACGGCAAGCAGTTCCACGTCGAGGACTACACCACCGTGCTGCCCGCGACGGTGCAGGGCGTCCGCCGCTACCTCGGCTCGGGACTGATCAAGGGCATCGGGCCGAAGCTCGCGGAACGGATCGTGGACTTCTTCGGCGTCGACGCGCTCGACGTCATCGAGCAGACCCCCGACCGGCTCATCGAGGTGCCGAACCTCGGGCCGAAGCGGACGAAGCTGATCGCCGCGGCGTGGGAGGAGCAGAAGGCCATCAAGGAGGTGATGGTCTTCCTGCAGGGCGTCGGTGTGTCGACGTCGCTCGCCGTGCGGATCTACAAGCAGTACGCCGACACCGCGATCGAAATCGTGCGCACCGAGCCGTACCGGCTCGCCGGTGACGTGTGGGGCATCGGGTTCAAGACCGCCGACACCATCGCGAAGGCCGTCGGCATCCCGCACGACAGCCCACAGCGGATCAAAGCGGGCCTTCAGTTCACGCTGTCCGAGGCCACCGGCAACGGGCACTGCTTCCTGCCGGACACCGAGCTGATCGCCGAGGCGATCAAGATTCTCATCGTCGACGCCGGGCTGGTGATCGACTGCCTCGCCGAACTCGTCGACGAGGAGGGTGTCGTCGCCGACCGGATCCCCGGCGGGGACGGGGAGGATGTGCGCGCGATCTACCTGGTTCCCTTCCACCGCGCCGAAATCGCGCTCGCGAACCAGCTCACGCGCCTGCTGCGCACCTCGGCGGACCGGATGCCCGCGTTCGCCGAGGTCGACTGGACGAAGGCGCTCGCCTGGCTCGCGAAGACCACCGGCGCCGAGCTGGCGCCCGAGCAGGAGGCCGCGGTCAAGCTCGCGCTGACCGAACGCGTGTCCGTGCTGACCGGCGGTCCCGGCTGCGGCAAGAGCTTCACGGTCCGGTCCATTGTGGAGCTGGCGAAGGCGAAGCGGGCGAAGGTGGTGCTCGCCGCGCCGACCGGGCGCGCGGCGAAGCGGCTCACCGAGCTGACCGGGCACGAGGCGGCGACCGTGCACCGGCTGCTGGAGCTGAAACCGGGCGGGGACGCCGCCTACGACAAGGACCGGCCGCTCGAAGCGGATCTCGTGGTGGTCGACGAAGCGTCCATGCTGGACCTGCTGCTGGCGAACAAGCTCGCAAAGGCGATCGCCCCCGGCACGCACGTGCTGCTCGTCGGCGACGTCGACCAGCTTCCGTCGGTCGGGGCCGGTGAGGTGCTGCGCGATCTGCTCGCGACCGGGACGCCGATCCCGCACGTGCGGCTGAACCGGATCTTCCGGCAGGCCACCGAATCCGGCGTGGTGACGAACGCGCACCGGATCAACGCCGGTGACTACCCGCGGGTCCAGGGGCTGGACGACTTCTTCCTGTTCAGCGTCGACGACGCCGAGGACGCGGCGAAGCTGACGGTGGACGTGGTGGCGCGGCGGATCCCGGCCAAGTTCGGCCTGAACCCGCGCCGCGACGTCCAGGTGCTGGCGCCGATGCACCGGGGCGCGGCGGGGGCGGGGGCGCTCAACCTCGGGCTGCAGGAAGCGCTGACGCCTTCGCGCGACGGCGTGCCGGAACGCCGTTTCGGCGGGCGCGTGTTCCGGCCAGGCGACAAGGTCACGCAGATGCGCAACAACTACGACAAGGGCGCGAACGGGGTGTTCAACGGCACCCAGGGCGTGGTCGTCGATGTCCGGCTGGAAGAGCAGAAACTGGTGGTGCGCACGGATGACGACGAGGATGTCGACTACGAGTTCGCGGAACTGGACGAGCTGACGCACGCGTACGCGGTGAGCATCCACCGTTCGCAGGGCAGCGAATACCCGTGCGTGGTGATCCCGGTGACCACGAGCGCGTGGATGATGTTGCAGCGCAACCTGCTCTACACCGCGGTCACGCGTGCGAAGCGGCTCGTGGTGCTCGTCGGGTCGAAGAAGGCGATCGGGCAGGCGGTGCGGACCGTCGGCGCGGGACGCCGCCACACCGCACTGGACTTCCGGCTGAAGGACTAGTGCTTTACCCGGCGCGGCAGGTCCTGAGGTAGCTGAGGAACGAGGCCTGCAGGCCGGTCACGTGCGTTTCGCGCAGGATCGCGCTGGTGACGGTTTCGCCGCGCGAGGTGAGGTTGTGCAGGACGGTGGCCGTGTGCTTCGTGATGTTCTGGTAGATGGGCAGGTTTCCGAGCAGCTCTTGCTCGTTGAAGGTCACGTGAAGCTTCGCGGAGGGCTTGCTGTCGCCCAGTTCCCGGAGTTGGGCGAAGATCTGACTGTCCACACTGGCGACGCCGGGGCTGCCCGCGCCGATGCTCTCGAAGAGCGTGTTGCCGGTGAGCCAGGCATAGAGGGTGAAAAGTCCGCCGTAGGAGTAGCCGAAGAGGCCGTGACCGCTCGCGGCCGTGCCGTAGTCGCGTTCGATCCGCGGGTGCAGTTCCGCGGTGAGGAAGTCCAGGAACGCGTCGGCGCGGGTGTCGCGTAATTCGGCGAGGTAGGCGTCGGCTTCCTCGCGTGTCATCGCGCCCGTTCGCACTCCCATTTCCACGGCATCGATGAACTCCTCGGCGACGGGCTCGCCGGGTGGCACGAGGTCTCGGTTGCGCAGCCGCGCCCAGTGCTGAGCTTGTTCGCCCGCGTAGCCGACGCTGACTTGGACGTAGGGCTGGATCCGCTGCATGGGGTCCCGCTGGGTCACGATGAGCGGCGCCGTCATGCCCACGGTCCAATTGCCGTCGAGCACGTACACGACAGGCGCTCGCGTCGTGGCGGGGTCGTAGCCCGGTGGCGTGGTGACCCAGACGCCGTAGTCGTGTCCACCGCTGGAACGCGGTTCGAAGTAGTCGGTGTCGGCGAGGCAGCCGTTCCACATGGTGCTCATCGGAGATCCTTCACAACACGTCCGGCTTGGACGGCGACAACGGAGTTGGCTGTCTTTTCCAATGGATAAACTGCGGGAGTGATCTTGTCAAGCACGGAAGGCAAGGGCGACGCGCGCGAGCGTCTGCTGGCTCGGCTTCTCGACGCCTTCGGCGAGGCCCTTCCCGCACCGGAGGTGTCGCTGCGCGAGATCGCCGCCCGGACCGAGACCAGCCACGCCCTCCTGCGCTATCACTTCGGGTCGCTCCCTGGCGTCTTGGCGGCCATGCTCAAGGCGCAGCGATCCCGGGACAACGAAGCGCTTTTCGAGGCCGCGCACCAGGGCACCTTCGACGACCTCGTGGCGGCGATCTGGCGGACCTACACCCGCCCGGAGCAGCTGTCGCGGGTTCGCGGCTTCTTCCACGTCGTGGGACTGGCCGCGTACCGCCCGGAGGACTTCCGCGAGTTCATCGACTCGCTCGACGACCTGACCAGGATGCTGGCCTCGCTCGCGGAACGCGAAGGGCTCGGCGCCGAGGAAGCGCTGACCACGGCCACCGTCACCGTTGCCGCGATTCGCGGCCTGCTCCTGCGGGAAGTGCTGACTCCGGGAGCCCGCTCGGAGGACGCGGTCGCCCTGATCCTGCGCATGAGCAAGGGCTAGTCGTTCACCGCATGTCGCGCAGCGCCTCGTCGGCGGCGATGATCTCGGGGAAGTACTGCCGGTGCACTTTGTACGTGCGGTCCAGCTCGATCTTGTGGTACATCCCGGTCGGTTCGCCGAATCGGTGGTCGCGGGGGAGTCGTCGCGCCTCGCCGCGTCCCACGATCAGGATCGCGCGGTCGGTGGCCACGAACGTCCACACGCGCGCGGTGAAGATCCATGAACCGGTCTGCGCGATGAACCCGGTCTGGATCCGTTCGCCGGGCTCCAGGTGCGGTGCGGCCCGGTCGGCGATCAGTGCGATGCGGCGTTCTCGGTAGCCCACGTTTTTCCTCCGAAGCCGGACTTGTCGGCATCGTAGGGCGGGGACCTCCGGGGAGGGCAGCCGCTGGCCGGTTCAGGACGTTCCGGTGGCCTGGCGGTCCCACAGCGCGTCGCAAAGCTCCTGCACTCCGGTTCGGAGGTGGCGTCGGTAGGTGCCGTACGGAAGCCCGAGCCGGGCCGCCGCGGCTTCTTGCGTGGTGCGGCGGTCGAAGTAGGTGGCCCGCACGACGCGCTGGTGCTTGACGGACCGGGGATCCTCGCGGAGCGCGTCGACGGCGTCGGTGACGGTCGCGCGCAGGGCGTCGCCGTACAACCGGGTCAGCGGGTTCGCGGCGATCGCGCCGTCGTCGTGCCAGTCGAGCAGCGCCTGCTTGACGGCCTCGTCGAACCCCCGCCGCGGCATCGCCGGTGGCGCGCCGGAGCCCTGACTCGTCCAGCCGAACGCGGCGCTGATCCGGTCGAGCCATTCCGTCAGCGGGAGCCCCCGCCAGTCGTGCACGACGACGCCCCACCGCTGGTCCCCGAGCTCCGGCACCGCACGGGCCAGCCGGTAACCGAACAGCTCGAGCCCGGGGGCGAGGACGTCGATGTAGGTGGCCACCACGAAACTGGCGACGAGACCGCCCTGTTCCCGCAGGTTCGCGGAGGTGATGTGCGCGGTGTGCAGGTGCACCCCGGTCGCTTCGTACAGGCGGGTTTCGTCGGACGGCGTCGGCACCATGAACCGGGCGACCACGACGTACTGGCCGGGCGCCATCCGCTCGGTGCGGTCGAGGTGCTCGCGCACGGGCGCCAGCGCGGGATCGCGCGCCCAGTCGTCGAAGTCCGGGCCGAGGCGCAGCCCGGCGAAGAAGCCCACCGGGGCCAGGTCGTCCGCGCGGCAGTAGACGGAGAACGCCCCGGGTTGCCGATCGAGCCAGTAGGCCACCAGCCGCGCGCCGCGCTCGCCCTGATCGTCGCGTGCCAGGCGAAGCACCTCCGCCCGCAGATCCGGCGTGTACTGCCGTTCGAACAGGTTCTCGGTCGGCGGAGGTTCGAACGGGTTGCTGAGGCCGTGCGCGCCGTACCGGTAGAGGTAGAGGCGCTCGGCGGCCACCGCCGTCGCGGTGTCCTCCGAAGCGGTCGTCACCCGCTCGCTCAGATGCCGCCACAGGCGCACGTGCAACTCGGCGTAGGCGGTGGGATCGCGCCAGCGGAACGAGGCGTCGAGTGCCTCGCGGACCTGTTCGTGCGCGACCAGACCGTGTTTTCCCGTTTCCACGTAAGGCAATTCGGCGAGCCAGCCGAACACGGCGAGCGCGTCCCGCTCGTCGAGACCGGTCCGCAGCAGATCGGCCGTGACGTGCCGGACGTGGCCGCACACGCGCAGCCCGTACTCGTGCGCCGCCGACGGCACCCGGTCGATCACGCGCGCCAGCAGGGTCTCGATGACGTCCGGGCCCGGCTCCCACGTCGCGTCGTCGCCGAGCGCGACCTCGGCCGCGAGGCACAGCGCCAGCGGATGCCCGCCGGCGAACCGGTTCACCGCCGCGTGCAGGGAATCCGGTACGCCCCGGTCGTCGAGCAGGTGTGTCGCTTCCCAGGGGGTCAACGGCCGCAGCGCGATCGCCCGCGTGACGCGGCGCCAGCCGGGATCGAGCGTCCACTGTGGATCAGGACGCCGCCGCCCCGCCACCACCACGACCGCGTCCTCCGGCACCGTGGGCAGGAAATCCTCCCGCAGCCAGGTTTCCAGGACCTGGCAATGCTCGAACCCGTCGACCAGCAGTACCGGCTGGTCGGCGTCCCACACCGGCGCCGCCGCTTCGGCGAACGCCGTGGCCGACGACCCGGCGTACTCCCCGTGCACCCACACCGCGGTGCGGCCGAGTTCCTCGGCGTCGTCGGCCAGCCGCCGCAGCAACGCCGACTTCCCGATCCCGCCGGGACCGTGCAGCAGCACCAGGCGCGGGTCGTCGGGACCACCGCGCAGCGCCGAGGAGAAAGTGCGGCGCTCCGGCACTCTGCCGACGAAACCCTGGCGGCGGAGCCGCCGCACCCGGTCGGCCATCGACCGGGGCCGGGCGGCGCCCGCCCGCCGGGTGGGCTCGTTCATGACGGCGATCCTCTCGGACCCGCGTCTTCAGCGCGACACGGGCCGTTCGACCGTGCGCGCGAGGATCCCGAGCGTGGCGCGCAGCGCGGCTTCCGGGATGACCGGGAAGATGCCCTTGTCGCGGTAGCGCTCCTCGATCTGGCTCCAGTCGTAATAGGACGTGACGAGCGTGCCGTGCTCGCTCGGTTCCAGCCGGTACCCGTAGAGGTGCCGGATCGGTGGCTGGACGGTGCCCGAGATCGTCCATTCGATCTCCCGGTCCGGTTCGAACCGCGTGATGATCACGGTGACGTCGTACCGGCCCATGGGCAGGTCGCCGAGCGCCTCGCGGTCCATGTGCACGACGAACTCGTCGCCGACCGCCCGCACCGGCGCGCCGTCGGCGGACTGCAGCATCCCGGAGCTGTCGATCGCCACGTGCCCGGCTGGATCGCACAGCAGCGCGAACACGGCCGAGGGTGGTGCCGCGATCCGCCGCCGCACTTCGAACTGTTCCGTCATGTCCCGAAGTCTGGCACGCCGCCGCTGTGATCGGAGTCGCACGGCGGGCCGGGGCGGCCATCCCGCACAATCGGAGCCGGATGACAACTTTTTCCGGGAGGGGCGGCTCGTGACGCAGACCGGGTTCTTCACGTCGGTGGACGACGTGACGGCGAGCCTGGCGGAGGTGGGCTACCTCGCCTCCACCGCGGTCGCCACCACCGTCTACCTCGCCGATCGCCTCGGCAAGCCGCTGCTGGTCGAGGGCCCGGCCGGGGTCGGCAAGACCGAGCTGGCGAACGCGGTCGCTAAGGTCCGCGAGGCCAGGCTCGTCCGGCTCCAGTGCTACGAAGGCATCGACGAGGCCCGCGCGCTGTACGAGTGGAACCACGCCAAGCAGCTCCTGCGGATCACCGCGGGCCGTGACGAGGGGTGGGAGGCGGCGCGGACGGACATCTTCGGCGAGGAGTTCCTGCTCCGGCGCCCGCTGCTCACCGCGATCTCCGGTGACGAGCCGACGGTGCTGCTCGTCGACGAAACCGACAAGGCCGACGTCGAGATCGAAGGCCTGCTGCTCGAAGTGCTCGGCGACTTCCAGGTCACCGTCCCCGAACTGGGCACCATCACCGCGAGCACGCGCCCGTTCGTCGTGCTGACCTCCAACGCGACGCGCGAGCTGTCCGAGGCGCTGCGCCGCCGCTGCCTGTTCCTGCACATCGACTTCCCGGACGCCGAACTGGAACGCCGGATCGTGCTGAGCAGGGTGCCGGAGCTGGACGCCTCTTTGGCCACCGCGCTGATCAAGGTCATCGGCGAGCTGCGGGCGATGGAGCTGCGCAAGGCACCTTCGGTCTCGGAGACCATCGACTGGGCCCGCACGCTGCTCGCGCTCGGCGCCGACACGCTCGACGAAACCGTGGTGCGCGACAGCCTCGGCGTGATCCTCAAGCACCAGGACGACGTGACGAAGGCGGCCGACCGGCTGGAGCTCGACCGCGTCCTCGGCGGCTGAGCATGGGCGACCTCCCGGATCGGCTGGTCGAGTTCGTGCGCGCGCTGCGCGAGCACGGCGTCCAGGCGGGGCCCAGCGAGACCGTCGACGCGGCGGCCGCGCTCGAAGTGCTCGGCCTCGACGACCGCGAGCGGGTGCGGGAAGGGCTCGCCGCCGCGCTCATCCGCCGCGGCGGGCAGCGCGCGGTGTTCGACGCGACCTTCGACCTGTTCTTCCCGCTCGGCGCGGGAGTCCCCGAAAGCGCGCGGGAGCGCGAATTCGATCTCGCGGCACTGCGCGAGGAACTGGCCTCGGCGCTGGCCGCCGGGGACGAAGCCGCCATGGCGCGGCTCGCGGGTGTCGCGGTCGATCTGCTCGGCAACTACGGACAGGCGGCGGGCGGCGGCGGGTTCTCCGCGCACCAGGCACTCGACCGGCTCCAGCCGCAGACGCTCATTTCCGGTGTCATGGCCGCGATGCGGACGGGCGAGCCGGAGTTCACCGACCGGTTCCGGCGCGACGAGGTGCGGCGGCGCGTCGAGGCGTTCCGGAACAACGTCCGCACCGAGGCGCGCCGCCGGACGGCCGAGGTCCGCGGGCGCGACCGCGTCGCGAAGCACGCCATCGCCCCGCCCGCCGACCGCGTCGACTTCCTGCTCGCGAGCCGGGCCCAGCTCGCCGAGCTGCGGCGCACCGTGCAGCCGTTGTCCCGCAAGCTCGCCGCCAGGCTCGCCGCGCGCCGGCGGCGGGCCAACCGCGGCCGCGTCGACCTGCGGCGCACGCTCCGCCGATCGCTCGGCACCGGCGGCGTGCCACTGCGCCCCGCCTACCGCGTGCGGCGGCCCGGCCGCCCGGAACTGGTGCTGCTGTGCGATCTTTCCGGCTCCGTGGCCGGGTTCGCGAACTTCACCATGCTGCTCGTGCAGGCCTTGGCCGAAGAATTCTCGCGCGTGCGAGTGTTCGCCTTCATCGACACCGTCGACGAGGTCACGCGCCTGGTCACCGGGGGAGAGACCGACCCGGCCGCGCTCGGCGAGCGGATCGCCGCCGAGGCCGAACTGTCCACATGGGACGGTCACAGCGACTACCGGCACGCGCTCGGCGGGTTCATCGAACGCTACCTCGACGCGGTCGGCCCGAAGACCTCCGTGCTGATCCTCGGCGACGCCCGCACCAACGGCGGTGACCCGAACCTGCCCGCGGTACAGGCGATCCGCGCGCGGGCCCGCCGCACCTACTGGCTCAACCCCGAACGCGAGGCGCTCTGGTCCACAGGGGACTCCGCGGCGCACGCCTACGCCTCCGTCGTCGAGATGCACGAATGCCGGACCGCGCGCCAGCTCGCCGATCTCGTCGCCAAGATCCTGCCGACCTGAAAGGGGCACCGGGCATGCTCGTCGCCACAACCACCGTGGAGTACGCGCCCACGCTGCTGGGCACTGACGTCGAAGACCCGTGGCTCTCCTGGACGCTCACCGCGCCGGGGCACGGCGCGCGGCAGACGGCGTACCAGGTGGTCGTCGGCAGCGAGCCGGGCGCGGCGGACGTGTGGGATTCCGGCCGCGTCGCATCGGCCCGCACCGTCGGCATCGCCTACGCCGGTCCCGTCGCGCCGCGCACCCGCTACTTCTGGCGGGTCCGGGTGTGGGACGCCGACGGGGCGGTGTCGCCGTGGAGCGGAACCTCGTGGTGGGAAACCGGCCTGCTCGGCGGGGACTTCGGCGCGCGGTGGATCGGCGGGCCGGATTCGGCCTTGCTGCGCAAGGGTTTCTCGGCACCCGATGCCGTGCGGGCCAGGCTGTACGTCTCGGGCCTCGCCTACTACCACGTCGAAATCAACGGCGAGAAGGTCGGCGACCAGGTGCTCGATCCCGGGTTCACCGCGTACGACCGGACCGTGCTGTACGCCGTGCACGACGTCACGGAGCTGCTGCGGGCGGGGGAGAACGCGATCGGGGCGATGCTCGGCCGCGGCTTCTACGCGATGACGGTGCCGAACGCGTGGGACTGGGACCGCGCGCGCTGGCGCGACGAGCCGAAACTGCTGGCGCGCCTGGAGATCGAGCACGCCGACGGCACGCGGACCGTCGTCGGCACCGACGAGACGTGGAGCGTCGCCGAGGGCCCGGTCCGCTCGGATTCCTTGTACGCCGGGGAAACCTTCGACGCCAGGCTCCTCCCTCCGGGATGGAGCGGCCCCGGCTTCGACGACAGCGCGTGGGCCGCGGCCGCACTCCGCGAAGCGCCCGCGGGAGTTCTCCGCGCGCAGCAGCACGAACCGATCGAAGTGGTCGAAGACGTGGAACCGGTTGCGCTGACCGAAAACGGCGACTCCGTGATCGTCGACATGGGACGGACGATGGCGGGCTGGACCCGGCTCACCGTGACCGCGCCCGCGGGCACCGTCGTCACCTTGAAGCACGGCGAGAAGCTCGACGCCGACGGCGGTGTCGAAGTGAAGAACCGGTTCGTCTCGGGCACCAGGAAGCAGACGGACGAGTACGTCTGCGCGGGCACCGGCGAGGAAACCTGGGAGCCGCGGTTCACCTACCACGGGTTCCGGTACGTGCAGATCAGCGGCGCGAAACCGGACCGCGTCATCGGGAGGGTGGTGCGCAGCGCGGTCGCCGAGCACAGCGGGTTCCGCTGTTCGGAGCCGCTGTTCGAGACCTTCGACGCGGCGATGCGGCGCACGCTGGCGAACAACCTGCACGGCATCCCCACCGACACGCCGCTGTACGAGAAGAACGGGTGGACCGGTGACGCCCAGCTCGGCGCCCCGATCATGGCGCACGCCTTCGCGCTCCCGCGGTTCTTCGCCAAGTGGATCGACGACCTCGCCGACAGCCAGGACGAGGCGGGACGGCTGCCGGTGATCGTGCCGAGCGGCGGCTGGGGCTTCGCCGAGCTGGCCCCCGCTCCGGAGTGGACGACCGTTTTTCCTTACCTGCTGCGGCAGTTCCACCGCTGGTACGGCGACGACCGCCCCGCCCGGCGGCACTGGGACGCGCTCGTGCGCTACCTCGACTGGGAGCTGGCGCGCCTGTCGGGCGGCGTCGCGACCACGGAACTCGGCGACTACCTCCCGCCCGGCTACCCGCAGGGCATCCCGCCGGAGGACACCCGGCTCACCGCGTCCGCGTACCTGCACCGGGGGCTCGTGCTGGCCGCCGAACTCGGCGACCTGCTCGGGCACGACGCCGAGCGGTACCGGTCCGCGGCCGCGGACCTGAAAGACGCGCTGAACGCCGAATTCCTCGATCGCGTCGAAGGCCACTACCGGACCGCGGAGGACCCCGAGTACCGGCAGGCGTCGAACGCGATCCCGCTCGCCTTCGGGCTGGTCCCCGCCGACGCGGTGCCGTCCGTCGTCGAGAGCCTCGTCACGGACATCCGGGCGCGAGGCGACCGCCTCAACACCGGCGCGCTCGGCACCAGCGTGCTGCTGCCCGTGCTCACCGCGCACGGCCACGCCGGGCTCGCGCACGCGGTCGCGACCCAGCGGGCGTACCCGAGCTGGGGGTACTGGTTCGACCGCGGCGCCGACACGATGTGGGAGCACTGGGACCCCGGCGTCCGTTCGCTCGACCACTACTTCCAGGGAACCGTGACCGGGTGGCTGTACGAACACGTCGCGGGGCTGCGGCCGGTCGAAGACGGGTACGCGCGTTTCCTCGTCCGGCCGGACGCCCTGACCGGGCTGGAGCGCGCCGAGACCGCGGTGGACACCGTGCGCGGCCGGGTTTCCGTCGCGTGGTCGCGCACGGGCGGGCGGTTCCGGCTGGCGGTCGAAGTCCCGGTCGGGGCGGTCGCCGAAGTGCACGTTCCGGGACGCAACGCCGTCGTGGACGGCCCCGCCGAGCAGGTGCGCGAGGGCGTTTTCGAGGCAGCGCACGGGCGGTACGCGTTTTCCTCCGACGGGCTTGAAACGATTTAGCCTATCCTGGACGGCGGCGAGGCGGCCGCCGTCCGCCTCGCCTTCCCCTCCCGAGCGGAAATACTGCGGTGCGGCGCGGGGTTGCACGGGTCATGAGCAGGATCCGCGTCGAGCGCGGCGCCAAGCGCGTCCGCGCCGTACTGGGCGGCCAGGTCGTCGCCGACACCACCGCGCCGCTGCTGGTGTGGGAGTTCCCGTACTACCCCGCGTACTACGTGCCGCGCGCCGACGTGGCCGACGGGGTGCTGATCGCCACGGACCGGACGAAGCGGTCGCCGAGCAGGGGAGTGGCCCGGCTCTGGACGGTGCGGGCTGGCGAGCGCGAGGTCGCCGACGCGGCGCTCGACTACCCGGACTCGCCGATCGAGGAGCTGCGTGACCACGTCCGGTTCGACTGGTCGTCGATGGACGCGTGGTTCGAGGAGGACGAAGAAATCTTCGTGCATCCGCGAAATCCCTATACGCGCGTGGACATCCTCGCGTCCTCCCGGCACGTGCGCATCGAACTCGACGGCGTCACGGTCGCCGAATCCGACAATCCGATGCTGCTGTTCGAGACCGGCCTGCCGACGCGGTACTACCTGCCGAAGACCGACGTCAGGATGGACCTCGTGGTGCCGAGCGACACGGTGACCCAGTGCCCGTACAAGGGCGACGCCCGGTACTGGACGTTCCGCACCGGCGACACCACGCACACCGACATCGCGTGGCACTACCGTTATCCGGCCCCGGAAAGCCAGAAGATCGCGGGCCGCGTCGCCTTCCTCGACGAGCGCGCGGACGTCTTCGTCGACGGCGTCCGGCAGGAACGGCCGAAGACGCACTTCGGCTGACCCGCCCGTAGGGTGGGCGCATGTCCGATCGCCTGTACTTCCGGCAACTGCTCTCCGGCCGCGACTACGCCGTGGGGGACCCGGTCGCCACCCAGATGGTGAACTTCGCCTACCTGATCGGTGACCGGGAAACCCGCGAGACGCTCCTCGTCGACCCGGCCTACGCAGTCGGCGACCTGCTCGACGTCATCGAAGCCGACGGCATGCGGCTCACCGGCGTGCTCGCCACCCACCACCACCCCGACCACGTCGGCGGCGAGATGATGGGGTTCTCGCTGCCCGGGATCGCCGAACTGCTCGGCAAAGTCGGCGTCCCGGTGCACGTCAACGGCAACGAATCGGAATGGGTCCGCAGGGTGACCGGGGTCTCGGGCACCGATCTCGTCGCGCACGACCACGACGACCTCCTCGAGGTGGGCGCGATCGGCATCCGCCTGCTGCACACGCCCGGCCACACCCCCGGCAGCCAGTGCTTCCTCGTCGACGGCAACCTCGTCGCCGGGGACACGCTGTTCCTCGACGGCTGCGGGCGCACCGACTTCCCCGGCGGCGACCCCGAAGCCATGTACCGCAGCCTGCAGTGGCTC
Organism: Amycolatopsis sp. CA-230715; assembly: GCF_018736145.1. Classification (GTDB taxonomy): domain Bacteria; phylum Actinomycetota; class Actinomycetes; order Mycobacteriales; family Pseudonocardiaceae; genus Amycolatopsis. The sequence continues at coordinate 153,827 of NZ_CP059997.1, read as the reverse complement.
GCCGGGCTCGACGGCGATCCCGTGGTCTACCCGGGGCACCAGTACTCCGCGGCCCCGTCGGCGGCGCTGTCCTCGGTGAAGGAGAACAACTTCGTCTACCGCCCGCGTTCGCTCGAAGAGTGGAAGGCGATGTTCGGCGGTTAGGAAGCCGTGCGAATCAGAACCGGCCGATGACATCGGCGAACCGGTGCAGTGGTTCGTGGTCGTAGGCGACCCCGGGGATGTACACGATCACGTAGTCGATTCCGGCCTCGAGGAGTTGCTCGACCCAGTTCGCGATCGCCGTGGTGGTGCCGATGGTGAACCGGGTGTCGGGTGGGCTGCCCGCGATCGCGTTTTCGCGGAACTGCTCGAGCCCGAGTCGCCCGCGTGCCTTCTTCGTGGCCCGCTCGGCGTCGGTCCGGTCGTCGATGGGGAACGCGCTGATCGACGTGGACTTGGTGATGGTGTCGAAGTCCCTGCCGACGCGGTCGCAGTGCCGGCGCAGGACGGCGAGCTTGTGCCGGACGATGTCGGGATCGCCGCGACCGAGGTTGCAGGCGTCGGCGTACCGGGCGACGAGCCGGAGGGTGACCTGTTCACCCGCGCCGCCGATCCACAGCGGCGGACGGCCGCCGTGCGCGCCCTTCGGCTCGTTGACGGGTCGGTCGGCGCGGTAGTGCCGTCCGGAGAACACGACGTCGTCTTCGGTCCAGAGCCGGTGGACGAGTTCGACCGCCTCGGAGAACGCGGCCATCCGCTCCGGCACCGGGGCCCACCGGTAGCCGTAGGCGCGCCATTCGTGTTCGAACCAGCCCGCGCCGAGGCCGGTGTAGAGGCGCCCTTGCCCGGCGACGTGCGCGGTGGAGGCCATTTTCGCCAGCAGCGCGGGGTTGCGGTAGCCGTTGCAGGTCACCATCTGTCCGATGTGGACGTTCTCGGTGTCGCGCAGCAGCGCGGCCGTGGTGATCCAGGATTCGAAGGTGGACTCGCGGGTGACGCGGGGGACGGTGTGCAGGTGGTCGAAGAGCCACACCGAGTCCCAGTGCGCGCTGTCGGCCGCGCGGGCGACAGCGCTCATCGCTTCGAACTGGCCGACCGGATCGTCGATCTCGGTGAGGTCGAGGCGCCATCCCTGTGGCGCGAACACGCCGAACCGAACTCCGGTGGTGTGCGGGGGTGTGGTCGTCGCTGTCATCGGGGCAGTATCGAAGGGCAGCGACGCGGGGAGAATGCGAACGTGTCGGCGCAGCCGTCGATCTTCCTGGAAATCGACGGTGGATCAGCGTTTCCGCTTACGCCCCTGGTTTTCCTCGGTCTCCTGCGGTAGCGGCAGCGGGCGGGCCGGGACCGGGGAGGACACCACGATGGAGGTGGTGGTCTGGCCGAACAGCAGGAAGCGGTCGAGGGTCTCCTCGAGGTCGCCGATCGACGGCGCGTGGACCTTGAGGAAGAAGCAGTCCTCACCGGTGACGCGGTGGCATTCGGTGACCTGCGGGGTGTCCCGCGCGGCGTCGACGATCTTGGGGAGCTGGCCGGGACCGGGGCGGATCCGGACGAGCGCGGTCACCGGCATGCCCAGGGCCGCCGGGTCGAGTTCCATCCGGAACCCGGCGATCACGCCGAGGCGTTCCAGCCGTTGCACGCGTTCGGTGACGGCAGGGGCGGACATCCCGACCCGCCTGGCCAGCTCCGACATCGACACGCGCGGATCGTCGTGCAGTTCGTCGAGCAGGCGGAGGTTGACCGCGTCGAAAAGCCGGTCCTGGCCGCTGTAGGAACCGTTCAGCCTCGGCTTCCCCGCCATCGCGTGCCTCCCGCTAGAGCCAGTCCTCGCCTACGCGCACCGCGAGTTCTTCGAGCACCTCGGCCGTGGCCGACATGCACCGCGCCACGTCCGGTTCGACGTCGGTCAGCGCGTAGGCGGCGGAGAAACCGTTCTCCCGCAACATTTGCCGCGACAGCGCGGAGCGGCCCGCGACCGCCACCACCGGGATTCCCCGTGCCGCGGCGGCCGCCGCGATCCCGGCTGGCCCCTTGCCGTGCAGCGTCTGCTCGTCGAGCGAGCCCTCGCCGGTGATCACCAGATCGGCACCGGGCAGCAGCTCGGCGAACCGGGTCAGCTCCATCACCACGTCGATCCCCGGCCGGAACCGCGCGCCGAGCAGCGCCAGCGCGGCGAACCCGGTACCGCCGGCGGCACCCGCGCCCGGCGCGTCCGCGAACCGTTCGCCCAGCGCGGATTCCACGACGCCGGACCACCGGCGCATCGCGTCGTCCAAGAGGCCCACCTGGTTGTCGTCGGCCCCCTTCTGCGGCCCGTAGACCGCCGCCGCGCCGTGCGGGCCGAGCAGCGGGTTGTCGACGTCGCTCGCGATCACGAACTCCGCCTCGCGCACCCGCGGATCGAAACCGCCGAGGTCGAGCCGTGCCAGCGAAAGCAGCGCCGCACCACCCGGTGCCAGTTCCGCGCCGTCCGCGTCCAGCAGCCCGGCGCCGAGCGCGCGCACGAGACCGGCGCCCCCGTCGGTGCCCGCGCTCCCGCCGACGCCCAGCACGATCCGGCGGCACCCTTCGTCGAGCGCGGCCTTGATCAGCTCGCCGACGCCGATCGTGTTCGCCGTCAACGGTTCCAGCTCACCGCCGGGGAGCAGGCTCAAGCCCGACACCGACGCGAGTTCGACGACCGCCGTGCGCTCGTCGCGGGCGAACCCGGTCTCCACCGGTTTGCCCGTCGGCCCGGTCGCGGTGACCGGCACGAAGCGGTACCCGGCCGCGACCGCCGCCGCGACGGTGCCGTCGCCGCCGTCGGCGATCGGGCACTCCGCGATCTCGAGCCCGTCGTCCCGGGTGCGCCGCAGCCCGGCCGCCACCGCGGCGGCGACCCCGTCCGCGGGCAGCGTCCCCTTGAACTTGTCCGGCGCGATGACCACCCGAACGTGCGAAGGCATCGTGATCCTCTCCGCGCCGTCGCGGCGCCGGTCGGTGTCTTCCCCGGGCACAGTACTGGCGCGATCGGGATTGTCGTACCCCGCTGATAGAACGGGCTTCGGTTCGAAGTGACGACCTCAAGGGGGACTGGGACATGCGGATCGAAGGCGCCGTCACGATGGTGACCGGGGCGAACCGGGGGCTGGGCAAGGCATTCGCCGACGAGCTGGCCGCGCGCGGCGCCGCCACGGTGTACGCCGCCGCGCGCGACCCGGCCTCGGTCACCGGCCACACCCCGGTGGAACTCGACATCACCGACGAGGCCTCGGTCGAGGCGGCGGCGCGGCGCTGCGGCGACGTCGCACTGCTGATCAACAACGCCGGGATCGCCGGTGCCGCGCCGCTGATCGGCGAGCCGTCGACGGCTCGGGCGCGCGAGCTGATGGAGACCAACTACTTCGGCACGCTCGCGATGTGCCGCGCGTTCGCCCCGGTGCTCGCGCGCAACGGCGGCGGCGCGCTGGTGAACATGCTGTCCGTGGTGTCGTTCTTCTCGGTGCCCGCGATGGGGGCCTTCTGCACCACCAAGGCGGCGCTGTGGTCGCTCACCAACGGCGTGCGCGTGGAGCTGCGCGCGCAGGGCACCCAGGTGGTCGGCGTGCACGCGTCGTTCATCGACACGAGGCTCGCCACCGGGTTCGCCGGCCGGAAGCACGCGCCGTCCGATATCGCCGCGCAGGTGCTCGACGCCGTCGAAGCGGGCGAGGAGGAGGTGCTGGCGGACGAGCGGACGCGGCAGATGAAGGCCGCGCTGCCCCGCGAGCACGAGCTCATCTACCCCGAGGTGCAGCGCCAGTGGGAGGCGGGGGCATGAGAGGTGACACCGGTACGGCCGTGCTACACAAAGGCGACTCGTGGTAGCGCGGAGGTGCAGGTGGACGGGGTGCCGTCGAACGGCAAGCGCGGGCGGCGGGCGGTGCGGCCGGACCCGGCCGACGGCCCGGTCGCCGAGTTCGCGCACCGGCTGTGGGAGCTGAAGGACGCCGCTGGCGACCCCTCGTACGACAGGATGCGCGACGAACTGGGCGCGGCCGCGTCCCGATCAGCGCTCTCCGCCGCGGCACGCGGGCGCGAGCTCCCGTCCTGGGAGACCACCTGGGAGTTCGTCCGCTGCCTCGCGGTGAGCAGGCTGGGCGACAACGAAGCCGTGGTCCGTGCCGACTGGCGGGCGAGGTGGTCGGCGGCGCGGGAAGCGGCCGCGCGGGCACCCGAGCCCGGCTCGGCGTCCGCTTCGGTGTCGGTGCCCGAGCCCGAATCCGTGCCGGAGGTCGAACCCGCGTCGGCCGCCGCCCCCGCGGCACTCGACCGGCGGCGGCTGGTGACGGTCGCGGTCGTGGTGGTGGTCGTGCTCATCGTCGCGGCCGGGGTGGCCTTCTTCGCCTTCGACGGCAAGGAACAGCCCGCGGCACCGCCCCCGGCGGAGGTGTACCCGGTTCCCGGGGACGCCTCGGAGTTCGTGCGGGACGTGAGCGTCCCGGACGGCACCGGTGTCCGGCGGGGACAGCAGTTCGTGAAGGTGTGGGAGCTGCGGAACACCGGTTCGGTGCGCTGGGTGGACCGGTACCTCCAGCGCGTCGGCGGCAGCGAAACCACCGCCGACTGCCGCACCCCCGCGCGGGTGCCGGTGCCCACGACGGAGCCGGGGCGCACCGTGCAGGTCGCCGTCCCGGTCGACCCGCAGGGCGCTGGCACCTGCAAGGTGTACTGGAAGATGGTCGACGCCGCGGGAAAGCAGACGCTGCCCACCGCGCGGGGGGTCTACTTCCTGGTGACCGTCGCGGCCTGAGTGCGTCGTGTTGTGCGCCGCTGGGGCCGGTTGTACCGTGTCGCCAGCGCCCGCGGTGGGCGTGCTGCTGGTTTCGAGGACGGGGCGGTTCGTGGTCACCGGAAAAGTCGTTCGGTTCGACGAGGTTCGCGGGTACGGGTTCGTGGCGCCGGAGGGCGGCGGCGAAGACGTCTTCATGCACGTGAACGATCTCGAGGTGGACAAGCGCCTGATCGCGCCGGGCGCGATCGTCGAGTTCGCCGTCGAGGACGGTGATCGCGGGCTCAAGGCCTCCGGGGTGACGCTGGTCGAAGGCGCACCCGCCCGCGCGGCCGGTACCGTCGCGCCCCGCACGGAACACCGCTCGGAGTTCGACGACGGCCTGTGCGACGTGCTGTCGGTTCCCGAGTTCACCGCGGAGCTGACCGAAGCGCTCCTCACCGCCGCGCCGACGCTCACCGGCGCCCAGATCGTCCAGGTGCGGCAGCGCCTGGTGTCGTTCGCGCGCGGGCACGGCTGGATCGACTCCGCCAACTGACTCCCGAACCGTGCCGGGTGTCCCGAGCGGACACCCGGCACGGTCGTGCTCAGCCCGACACGTGCACGTAGTCGATGACGAGCTGCTGCGGGAACTGCGTGCTGCCGTTCGGGTCGCCGGGCCAGTAGCCGCCGACGGCGAGGTTGAGGATCAAGAAGAACGGGTGGTCGAACACCCACTTGTTGCCGTTGAGGTCGTTGGGCGTGCGGGTCTGGTAGGTGTTGCCGTCCACCGACCACGTGATCTTGTTCGGTGACCAGTCGACGGCGTAGGTGTGGAAGTCGTCGGAGAAGTTCGGGCCGTTGTAGCCCGCGCCGATGCCGCCGGAACCGGAGTAGCCGGGCCCGTGGATCGTGCCGTGCACGGTGTTCGGCTCGAACCCGACGTTCTCCATGATGTCGATCTCGCCGTCGGCGGGCCAGTTCCCGCCGCCGAGCATCCAGAACGCGGGCCACATGCCCTGCCCGCGGGGAAGCTTCATCCGTGCCTCGTAGTGGCCGTAGTTCGAGCTGAACTTGCCCGAGGTGTTGAGCCGCGCGGAGGTGTACTCGCAGCGGCCGTACCAGCAGTTGTAGTTGCCGGGGTTCTCTTTCTTCGCGGTGATCACCAGGTGGCCCTGGCCGTCGAGCGCGGCGTTGTTCGTGCCCGAGGTGTAGTACTGGCGCTCGTGGTTGTTGACGTTGTCACCGGTTTCGAGCTGCCACTTCGAGCCGTCGACACCGCTGCCCGCCGGGCCGTCGAAGTCGTCGGTGAAGGTGGCCATCGGGGCCGGCGGCGCGCCGGGGGCCTGGATCATGGCGGTCGCCGAGGGGGCGCTGGTGAACGCGAGGCCCGCCGCGGCGGCCGCGACCAGTGCGGCGGCGCTGCGAACTCCTCGGGTGCGTGCGGTCGACATCGTTGTCACCTCTCGCGTGTGGTCGACCGGTACATCGGGTGCCGGTCGGTGGGGGACCCTCTGTCTTTTCGTTTGTTGCGACCAACAACAAACGAAGTATGCGATTCACCCACCGTGTCGGCTACCTCCATCTGGGGTAACCGTGGTGGTCCGCATGGT